>ONSQ01000031.1:5471-23666 GCA_900320465.1 uncultured Eubacteriales bacterium | reverse complement strand
TGACGGACATTTTTCGGACAATACACAGTCTCTTGTGTTCCAGTATGCAGGTAAAGATTGATTTTTGTATAGAGAGTGAGTATAATATACCATGGTTTTTGAGGGCCTTGCGTATAACAGGGCCGTCAGAACGATAAAATAACGCTCCTCGGAGGAGGTTTTCGGAACGTTATTAGCGCCAGGCCCGGTATGGGTGACGAGGAATGGCAGTTGTCGAAAGACTCGGCGGATGCTGCCACGGCCATTGAGCAGGCCGTCAGACC
This sequence comes from uncultured Eubacteriales bacterium, assembly GCA_900320465.1. Taxonomy (GTDB): domain Bacteria; phylum Bacillota; class Clostridia; order Oscillospirales; family Oscillospiraceae; genus Limivicinus. The sequence goes on along the minus strand of ONSQ01000031.1, from coordinate 23,403 downwards.
ACGGTTAAAAAACAGAATCAACACTGCAACAGAGCCGTGTTCGATGCTCTTATCGCCGCTTTTTGCGGCAGCTTTACATATTTAGGAGTAATGCAGCTATGTATACCATTAAGGATCTTTACGATCTCGACCATACACTTGCCAAGGAATATCTTGAGCAGTTCACCTATCCCTGGGAAGCGCTGAAGGGTATCAAGGACTTTATCCTGCAGCTTGGACCTACGCTGGGAGACGATTACGAGGAAGTTTCCGAGCATGTCTGGGTCCATAAGACCGCCAAGGTTTTCCCCAGCGCTTATCTGGGCGCGCCCTGCATCATCGGTCCGGAGACCGAGGTTCGTCACTGTGCCTTTATCCGCGGCAGCGCGCTTGTTGGCGCCAACTGCGTGGTAGGCAACAGCGTCGAGCTCAAGAACGTCATCCTCTTCGACCACGTGCAGACCCCGCACTACAACTATGTGGGCGACTCGATCCTGGGCTACTATTCTCATATGGGCGCCGGATCGATCACTTCCAACGTCAAATCCGACAAAAAGCTGGTGGTGGTCCACAACGGCACCGAGCAGATCGAGACCGGCATCAAGAAGTTCGGCGCTATGCTGGGCGACTATGTCGAGGTCGGCTGCAACAGCGTCTGCAACCCCGGCACGGTCATCGGCCGGCACAGCAACGTCTATCCCACCTCCTGCGTGCGCGGCGTCGTCCCTGAAAACTGCATTTTCAAGGACAGCGGCGTGATCGTGGAAAAGCACGACTGAGCAGGTACGGAACAGTATTAGAAAAGGAGTAATTCACATGAGAGTCGTTATTCAGGACAATTACGAGAAAATGAGCCTTTGGGCCGCCCACTATATTGCCGACAAGATCAACAACCACAAGGCCAATCGCCCCTTCATCCTGGGCCTTCCCACGGGTTCCTCGCCCATCGGCGTTTACCGTGAGCTCGCCCGCATGAACCAGGCCGGCGAAGTCAGCTTTGCCAACGTGGTGACCTTCAACATGGACGAGTATCTGGGCCTGCCCCACGAGCATGACCAGAGCTACTGGTACTTCATGCATGACAATTTCTTCGACCATCTGGTGGACATGAAGCCGGAAAACATCAACATTCTCAACGGCATGACCGACGATCCCGAGGGTGAGTGCGCCCGCTATGAAGAGAAGATCGCCTCTTACGGCGGCATCGATCTGTTCATGGGCGGCATCGGCGTGGACGGCCACCTGGCCTTCAACGAGCCCTTCACCTCGCTGACCTCCCGCACGGGCGTGCGCAATCTGACCACCGATACCCGTATCGTCAACTCCCGCTTCTTCGGCAACGATCCCGAGAAGGTCCCGTCCCAGGCGCTGAGCGTTGGCATCGGCACGGTGACCGACTCCAAGGAAGTGCTGGTCCTCATCAACGGCCACAACAAGGCCCGCGCCCTTGCCGCCACGGTGGAAGGCAACGTCAGCCACAAGTGGACCTGCAGCGCGCTGCAGATGCACAACGGTGCCATCATCGTCTGCGATGAGGCCGCCTGCGGCGAGCTGACCGTGGATACGTATAAGTATTTCCTGGATATCGAGAAGAAGGAGAGACTGTAAGATGGGCAAGTATTTCGGCACCGACGGATTTCGCGGCGAAGCCAATAAAAATCTGACCTTCGAGCATGCCATCAAGATCGGCCGTTTCCTGGGCTGGTACTATGGCGCGCGTCAGAATAAGAAGGCCAAGATCGTCATCGGCAAGGATACCCGCCGGTCCAGCTATATGTTCGAGTATGCGCTCTGCACCGGCCTGATGGCCAGCGGCGCGGACGCGTACATCATGCACGTCACCACCACGCCGTCTGTTGCCTACATCACCCGCGTGGACGACTTTGACTGCGGCATCATGATCTCCGCCTCTCACAACCCGTACTACGACAACGGCATCAAGCTGCTCAACGGCAACGGGGAAAAGATGGACGAGGAGACGATTCTCGAAGTCGAGGATTACATCGACGGCAAGCTGGAGATCCCCGTGTCCGAGCGTGAGGAGATCGGCCGCACGGTCGACTATGTGGCGGGACGCAACCGCTATATCGGCCACCTCATCTCCATGTCCAAGTACAGCTTCAAGGACGTCAAGGTCGGTCTGGACTGCGCCAACGGCGCCTCCTGGCAGATTGCCAAGGCTGTGTTCGACGCGCTTGGCGCCAAGACCTACGTCATCAACGCGGAGCCCAACGGCTATAACATCAACACCGACTGCGGCAGCACCCACATCGAGCACCTGCAGAAGTATGTGGTCGACAACGGTCTGAACGTGGGCTTTGCCTTTGACGGCGACGCCGACCGCTGCCTGTGCGTGGATGAAAAGGGCAACATCGTCACCGGCGACCATGTGCTGTACATCTATGGCCTGTACATGAAGGAGCGGGGAAAGCTGCTCAACAACAAGGTCGTCACCACCGTCATGTCCAACTTTGGCCTGTACAAGGCGCTGGACAAGGTCGGCATCGAGTATGACAAGACCAAGGTGGGCGACAAGTACGTGTATGAGAATATGGTGCAGACCGGCAACCGCCTGGGCGGCGAGCAGAGCGGCCACACCATCTTCCTCAAGTACGAGACCACCGGCGACGGTATCCTGACCGCGCTGAAGCTGATGGAAGTCATGCTGGCCAAGGAAAAGCCCATGAGCGAACTGGCCGCTCCCGTGGTGTTCTATCCCCAGGTCCTCAAAAACGTGCGCGTAAAGTCCAAGGCCGAGGCGCAGAACGACCCCGACGTGCAGGCGGCTGTGGCCAAAGTGGCCGAAGAACTGGGCGACACCGGCCGTATCCTGGTCCGTGAAAGCGGCACCGAGCCCGTCATCCGCGTGATGGTCGAGGCCGACACCGAGGAGATCTGCGAAAAGTACGTGGACAGCGTTATTGACGTGATCAAGGCCAAGGGCCATCTGGCTTAATCCGATTATTGCAATTTCCTGCGCCGGGGCGAAAGCCCCGGCGTTATCTTTTCACTTTACAAAGGATTCCTCCCTAACGTATAATACCAGTATCCTTTTCTGAGCAGGGAGGTCAGTATGAGAGCGGATACTTTTGCCTTATATGACGCGCTGATCGACGGTGTATCGTCCGACGAGCGAATTGAAAAGGCCCTGCCGGGCGAGCGCTGGGCGCTGACGGAGACGGCTACCGCCTCCGGGATCGCCATGTTTATCGCCGGCAGTACGATTGCGCCGCTACACCCTACGCTGGAGGGACTCAGCCTGACGGAAGCGGCACAGGCCGTCAATAGCTGGAATCTGGAGGAAGCCTCTCTGGGGCTGGCCGCAGCCAACGCCTTTTACAACACCCCCACGCGGGCGGAGAGCCTCGGCGCCCTGGTGACCATGGACGTGTTCTACACCGATGGGATAGACCTCCGCGACCGCACGGTGGGTATCATCGGTCATATGCATGGGCCGAAGGGGCTCCGCGAGCAGGCAAAAGCCGTGTATATTCTCGAGCGGGTACCGCAGGAGGGCGACTATCCGGACAGTGCGTGTGACTGGCTTCTGCCCCAGTGCGATCTGGTGCTCATCACGGGAAGCAGCCTGATCAACAAAACACTGCCGCACCTGTTGAGCCTTTGCCGGGACGCAACGGTGATCCTGACAGGTCCGTCAGTCCCTCTGTGCCCTGCATTGTTGGACTTCGGGATCGATCGGATCGCCGGTATGGCAGTCACGGACCGTGCCGGCATGCGCGAACGGGTTACGCAGGGACGGAGAGGATCGCCCTACGGAGAGGGCGTACCGTTTTTGCTGAAAAAATGAAAATGCGCCCGCTTCCCGAAAAGGAAAGCGGGCGTGTTCACTTTTATCCGACCGGATGGCGGACGCCGATAGTGATGCCAACGTAACCGGGGAACTGCATCAGATTCAGATACATGGGGGCCTCGTCCGAATCGCCGTCAAAGTAGACTGCGAGAAAGCAGGTTCCGCCCAGATCCCAGGGAATGTCCAGCAAACGTGTCGATGTGTCTACCGCGCCGTAATAGGAGGCGTAATCCTCTGTATAGACCGGATCTCCCTTGCCGGCCAGCCGATAGCCGGAGAAGCCCCAGTATGCGGCCAGCAGTGTGCAGAAGCGATCCACTGTCATGTCGGCGGGAATGATATCGTCGAAGTTGTCATAGTAGTACCAGACCTCTTCTTTCCCTTCGCCCATTTCCAGCGTTGTCTCGCCGACGCTCTGGTCTTCCGCATCGGGAAGGGCGAAAAGCGTTGCCGTCTGGATCTTGCCGCTGAGGGTGTCGATATTCAGATTGCAGCCGTATTTCGGCTCCGCCTCTCCCATCCATTGCCGCGCCATATACCAGCGCACGTCATAGCTGTGGCGGAAGAGCCTTCCGTACCAGGTGCTGCCGCCCTGCTCCTCCTCGATCTCCACGATCTGATCGGCTTTTCCTTCAAATTCCACAGCACTGTTCAGCAGTCCCAGCTCACGCCAGACGGCGACCTGCTCCAGCGCGACCTTTTCCGCCGCCTCCGGGGTCCCGATCTCCAGATACGTGGCATAGGCCGCGATCCCCAGCGACAGCAGCAAGGTCGCCGCCAGCGCCAATGCTATGATCCGTTTTGCCTTCATGTGTACGATCCTTTCCGAGGCGCTGCGGGTGTGCGCGGGCGCATAACGCAATGCTTCGGCGACATATTTTTCGTCGATCAGACCGACTGCCTGGAAAACGCTTTTCCGACTCATACCAGCAGGCCCTCCTTTTCCAAAGTGTTTTTCAGTTTGTTGCGGAGACGGAAGAGCCGTACGGATACGCTGCCCTCTTTTTTGCCAAGCTGTCTGGCAATGGCCTTGACACTGTCGGCAAACCAGTAGCGGCGGACGAAGACAAAGCGATCGTCATAGGAAAGACCGGCCAGAAAGCGGTTGATAGCCTCGGCAAGCTCCCGGGCCTCATAGTCAGATTCCACGTCGACAGGGGAGGGCAGACAGGCCTCCAGCTCGTCGAGCACCACATCCAGCGAGGATGCGCGCTTATCAGCGTGATCGAAGCGCAGACGGGAGATGGCCAGATTGCGGGCGATACGGCAGACATAGCCGCCCAGATAGTCCGGACGCTGGGGAGGGATGCTGTTCCAGACACGCAGATAGGTGTCGCTGACACACTCCTCTGCGTCCTGCGCCAGCTTCAGCAGGTTCGACGCCGTCCGGCGCACGGCCTTCCCGTATTTGTCATCCAGCTCACGCAGCGCCTGCTCCGAGCGCTCAAAGAACAGGTCGATGATCTGCGTGTCCTCCATGTGCGTCACTCCCTTTCCGTCTCACCCTTACAGACGCAAAACAGGGATGAATCTTACATCAACAGATAAAAAAAGATTCGCCCGCCGCTCCGAGCGGGAGCGACGGGCGTGAACCTTGACCCCTTATGCCTTGACAAAGCCGATGGCGGTGGCGGGGGAGCGCTTTGCAATGGCGGCGAGGGCGTCGTCCGTTGCCTTTTCATCCTCGCTGATCACGTCGCCCCATTCCTTGCCGCCCACGACGAAAACCAGGCGGAAATAGTGAAAGACGGCCTTGCCGCAGCACATCCGGCCGTTGACCTCCTGCACGCGGATGAAAGCGCGCTCCAGCAGATCATAGGGGACATATTTGGTTTTGAAGCCGTCCCGGTAGTATACGCCTTTTTCTCCGACGAGCACCTTGTCAAAGCGCTCGGCTCTCTCAAAATCGGCGGCTACGGCGCTGTCCGTCACGGCACCGGACGGCGATGCGAATTTCTTTTCTGCCATATCGATCCCTCCTGAAAGTCTTTTCTGTAGCATAGCACATATTTCTTGCGCGCGCCAGTGGAATATGATATAAAGGAATCACCAATACTTGATTTGGAGGGCAAGCTATGCATTGCACAAGAAAAGTTCTGAACGACCTGATCTGGGTCGGCGCGGATGACCGCCGTCTGAGCTGCTTCGAGGGCGTTTACAGTGTGCCGGAGGGCGTATCCTACAACTCTTATCTGATGCTGGACGAAAAGACCGTTCTGTTCGACACGGTGGACAAGGCGGTTTACCAGACCTTCTTTGAAAACGTGGCCTACGCGCTGGGCGACAGGACGCTGGATTACCTGGTGATCTCCCACATGGAGCCCGACCACGCCTATACCATCGGCGATCTGATCGTGCGCTATCCGAAGGTGAAAATCATCTGCAACGCGAAGATCCAGACCATGCTGGGCCAGTTCTTCCCCCTGGATCTGTCAGACCGGATCCAGCTGGTCAAGGAGGGCGACAGCTTCACAGCCGGCCGCCATGTGCTGCACTTTGTCAACGCCCCCATGGTGCACTGGCCCGAGGTCATGATGACCTATGACAGCACCGACGGTATCCTCTTCTCGGCCGACGCCTTCGGTCTGTTCGGTGCTCTCAACGGCAGACTTTTCGCCGACGAGACCGACTTCTTTACCGAGCATCTGGACGAGGCCCGCCGCTATTACACCAACATCGTGGGCAAGTACGGTCCTCAGGTGCAGGCCGTGCTGAAAAAAGCCGCCGCGCTGGACATCAAGTACGTCTGCCCGCTGCACGGCTTCGTCTGGCGCAGCCACTTCGGCGATTTCCTGGAGAAGTACCTGCTGTGGAGCAGCTATACCCCCGAGGAGCAGAGTGTTCTGATCGCCTATGCCTCGGTCTACGGCCACACCGAAAACGCGGCCAACATCCTGGCGGCCAAGCTCTCGGAGAAAGGCGTGCGCGTGCGCATGCATGACACCTCCGTCATCCCGGCCAGCAATATCGTCTCCGATGCCTTCCGCTGCAGCCATCTGGTCTTCGCCGCGACTACCTATAACGCCGGCGTGTTCGTGACCATGGAGAACCTGCTGCACGATATCGCCGCCCACAACCTGCAGAACCGCAAGGTTGCCCTGATCGAGAACGGCAGCTGGGCGCCCATGAGCGGCAAGGTCATGCGCGAGATCATTTCCGGCATGAAAAAGATCGAGTACATCGGTGAGAATATCACGCTCAAGAGCGCGCTGGCCCCCGGTCAGGAGGCGCAGCTGGACGCCCTGGCAGACGCCATCGCCGCTGATATTCTGCCCGCTCCCGCCGTGCAGGAGAGCGCCTCCGCCCCCGCTGCCTACTCGCCCGAGGCCGTGAACACCAAAGTCTTCAACAAGTTCAGCTACGGCGTCGAGGTGCTCACCACCCGCGTGGACGGCAAGGACTACGGCTGCATCATCAACACCGCGGGCCAGGTGGCCTCCGGCGACCCGAAGAAGATCACGATCTCGGTCATCAAGAAGAACAACACCTGCGACATGGTCATGAAGGCCGGAAAGTTCAACATCTCCATTCTGACTGAGGACGCGCCCTACAGCGTGTTCCAGCACTTCGGCTTCCAGAGCGGCCGCGATGTAGACAAGTTTGCCGACGTGCCCTATGAGGATCGCATGGCTAACGGCATCCGTTATATCCCGCAGTACACCAACGCGGTGCTCTCCTGCGAGATCATCGAGCATTACGATCTGGAGACCCAGGTGCTGTATATCGCCAACGTGGTGGAGGCCAAGGTCCTCTCCAATGCGCCAAGCTGCACCTACGGCTACTACCACGCCCACATCAAGCCCAAGAAGAACCCAGCGCCCGAGCAGAAGGAGTGCTGGGTCTGCAAGGTCTGTGGCTATGTCTACGAGGGAAGCGAACTGCCCGACGACTTCACCTGCCCGCTGTGCAAGCACGGCAAGGAGGACTTCGAGCATGTCGTGCCCGACAGCAAGCCCAAGCAGAAGGGATACGTCTGCAAGATCTGTGGCCACTTCGAGCCCTGCGACGGCGAGCTCCCTGCGGACTACACCTGCCCGCTGTGCAAACATACCCGCGAGGATTTCGAGCCGGCCGAGCAGTAAAACAACATATGCCTGTGACGGGACGGAGCCGCTGGCTCCGTCCCGTTTTCTATTGAGCTTTTTCAGACAAAACTCGTCAATTTGACGGAATTGACAGACATTTAACGGGCTTGTTAGAAACTTGACTATCTATTTTGACGGATTTTGACCTTGAAAGCATAGACAGTAAGTGACAGTTTGTGGTATGATACACGGGTATAAAAATGCGAGGTGAAGCGTATATGATCCATACATTCAAGCGCGGCGTGCACCCCAATTATATGAAAGCGCCCGAGATTCCCATCTCGGTCGTCACGCCGCCCCCTCAGGTCATCATTCCCATGGCGCAGCATATCGGCGCGCCGAATAAGCCGCTCGTCAAGGTGGGCGACTATGTGAAGATGGGACAGAAGATAGGAGAGAATCCTGCTCCCGTTTCCGCGCCGGTTCACGCTTCCGTTTCCGGTAAGGTCGTCGCGGTGGAGCCCCGTCCCCATCCGCTGGGCGACATGATCATGTCCGTTGTAATCGAGAACGACTATGAGGACACCCCCTGTGAGGATCTCGCCCCGCTGACGGAGGAAGAGCTTCACGATCCCGATGCGATCCTTACGCGCATCCGCGAGGCCGGCGTTGTCGGCATGGGCGGCGCCATGTTCCCCACGGCGTTCAAGATCCGCGGCGGTATCGGCAAGGTCGACAAACTGGTCATCAACGGCGCCGAGTGTGAGCCTTACCTGAACGGCGACCATCTGACGATGCTCAACTATCCCGAACAGCTCCTGAAGGGCATCGAGCTTGTCCGCATCGCCAGCGGTCTTGACAAAGCCTATTACGGCATCGAGGTCAATAAGAAGGACGCCATCGAGCTGCTCAACTCCCTGCATCCCGAAAAGTACGGCATCGAGATCGTCCCCGAAAAGGTCAAGTACCCCCAGGGCGCCGAGAAGATGCAGGTCAAGGCTGTCACCGGCCGCGAGGTCAAGCCCGGCGGCATCCCCTCGGGCGTCGGCGCCAACGTGGTCTCCACCCGCACCTGCTACGCCATCTACCAGGCCTGCTACGAGGGCAAGCCCGTTATCGAGCGTATCGTTACCGTAGCAGGCAGCGCCATGAACAAGACCTCCAACGCCCTGGTTCGCGTCGGCACGCCCTTCGGCTATCTGGCCGAGCAGTGCGGCGGCTTTGCCATCGAACCCCGTAAGATCGTTCTCGGCGGCCCGATGATGGGTATCTGCGCCACCAGCTTTGAGGCCCCCACCATCAAAGGCACCTCCGGCGTTCTCTTCTTCACCGAGAAGGAGGACAAGACCGTCGAGAATCCCAGCTGCATCCGCTGCGGCAAGTGCATCACCGTCTGCCCCATGAACCTGGAACCGGTGTTCATGTACCTGTACTACTCGAAGGGCGACTACGAGATGATGCAGAAGTACCACATTACCGACTGCTTTGAGTGCGGCTCCTGTTCGTACAACTGCCCGGCGCGCATGCCGCTGACCCACGCGTTCAAGACTGCGAAGCTGATGTTCCAGGCCAAGGCCGCCAAGGAAAAGGCCGCGGCCGAGGCCGCAGCGGCAAAGGAGGCGAAGTGATCATGGCGAAAAACGAAGAAAAGAAAATCGTTCTGGACGTAGCGTATCAGCCGCAGGTCAGAACCAATATGGACACCAAGCGCATCATGCTCAACGTGATGCTGGCGCTTCTGCCCTCGCTGCTCGCCGCTGCGTATGAGTTCGGCTTCAAGCCTGTGCTCATGGTTGCCGTCTCGATGAGTTCTGCCGTGTTTTACGAATGGGCCTATCGCAGACTGATGAAGAAATCCAGCACCATCTTTGATTTCTCCGCCTGCCTGACCGGTATGCTGGTGGCCATGACGCTGCCCACCACCGCTCCCTGGTGGCTGCCGCTGATCGGCAATTTCTTTGCCATCGTGATCGTCAAGCAGCTCTACGGCGGACTGGGCAAAAACTTCGTCAACCCCGCTCTGGCTTCCCGCGCTTTCCTGATCGCCTCCTATGCAGGCATCATGACCAACTGGGTCTCCCCGCGGGCGATGGGACTGGACGCCGTCACCATGGCGACCCCCATGACCTACCTCTTCGCCGGCGAGCCCATGCCCGACTACTACAACTACCGCAATCTGCTCCTTGGCATCATGCCCGGCTGCTTCGGCGAGGCCTGCAAGATCGCGCTGCTTCTGGGCGGCGTGTACCTGATCATTCGCAAGATCATCTCCTGGCGCATCCCTGTCAGCTACATCGGCACCGTCGCCGTCCTTATGCTGATCTTCGGTCATGAGGGCTATGACAACTTCTCCTGGATGATGTACAATATCCTCTCCGGCGGTCTGATCCTGGCTGCGTTCTTCATGGCAACCGACTATGCCACCAGTCCTGTCACGCTGCCCGGCCAGCTGCTCTACGGCGTTGGCTGCGGTGCGCTGACGGTGCTGATCCGCTACTTTGGCAGCAATCCCGAGGGTGTTACCTACTCGATCCTGATCATGAACATCTGCACCTGGGCGATCGACAAGGCCTTCCGCCGCCGCCAGTTTGGCGTCAGCAAGGAAGACATCGCCGCGGAAAAGGCGGCCGCCAAGGCGGCAAAGGAGGCGGCAAAATGAATAAGGTCATCAAGCTCACCGTCGTCCTGTTCCTGATCTGCGCCATCGTTTCTGCCGTGCTCGGCGCGGTGAACGAGGTCACCAAGGGACCCATCGAGACCCAGCAGAGAGAAAAAACCGAAAAGGCCTACAAGGCCGTGCTGCCCTACGCCGACTCCTTCACCGAGATCGACCCCGCCGCATACGTGGCCTATAAGAGCACGATCAATAAAATCAGCGTGGCCGATAACGGCGCAGGCTACGTGGTCGAAACCACGTTCTCCGGCGCCCAGGGCTCCATCACCATGGCCGTCGGCATCGACAGCGATATGCGCTGCGCCGGCATCTCCATCATCAAGCATTCCGAGACCTCCGGTCTTGGCGAAGTGGCCGCCAGCTCCTCGGAGCGCGGCGTCAGCTTCCGCAAGTCCTTCATCGGCAAGGACGAGACCATCACCGTCCACGACATCGACGCCATCACCGGTGCGACCATCACCTCCAAGGCGGTCGCCGGGGCGGTTGCCAATGTGATCAACGCCGTCAAGGCGCTGGGTTAAGGAGGGGTGCAGAGTGAATATCAAAAAACAGTTCAAAGAAGGTCTGATCACCAATAACCCCGTTCTGGTCCAGCAGATCGGCATGTGCGCCACCATGGCCATCACCACCTCGCTGTTCAACGGCCTGGGCATGGGCCTGTCGGTGCTGATCATCCTGACCTGCTGCAACGTGGTCGTCTCCGCGATCCGCAAGATCATCCCCGAGGAGATCCGACTGGCCATTTTCGTGGTGGTCATTGCCGGCTTCGTCACCATCGTTGACCTGCTGCTGCAGGCCTTCATCCCCGCGCTTTCCTCGGCGCTGGGCGTGTTCATCCCGCTGATCGTCGTCAACTGCATCATCATCGGCCGCGCGGAGGCCTTCTGCCAGAAGAACACCGTCGGCGCCTCGTTCTTTGACGGTATCTTCCAGGGCCTGGGCTACACCTGCGTGCTGCTCATCATGTCCATCGTTCGCGAGCTGCTGGGCAAGGGTACCTTCGGCGGTGGCCTCATCGATGTGACCGAGGGACTGCGCTTTACGCTGGACGGCTCCGGCGCCGGCATCAAGATCTTCTCCGGCGAGTACGGCGCCAAGATCCTGACGATGCCCTTCGGCGGCTTCCTGACGCTGGGCGTTCTGATCGCGGTCATGCAGTACGCGCTCAAGAAATCCGCCAGGAAGAAAGAGCTTGCCGCCAAGGCCGCGAAAGAGGAAAAGGAGGTTGAGGAATAATGCTTTTTAACATCATTTCCATTTCGCTCGGCGCGATTCTGATCAACAACTTCATCTTCTCCCAGTTCCTCGGCTGCTGCCCCTTCCTGGGCTGCTCAAACAAGACGGACACGGCCTTCGGTATGGGCGTTGCGGTCATCTTCGTCATGGGCATGGCCTCGGCCATCTGCTGGCTGATCGACACCTACATTCTGGTGCCCCTGGGCCTGGCCTTCCTGGAGACGCTGGCTTTCATTCTGATCATTGCGGCCCTGGTTCAGCTGGTCGAGATGTTCCTGAAAAAGTCCGTCCCCTCGCTCTACAGTGCACTGGGCATCTATCTGCCTCTGATCACCACCAACTGCGCGGTGCTGGGCGTGGTGCTGCTGAATGTCCAGAATCACTACAATTTCATCGAGTCCGTCGTCTATGGCATCACCGGCGGCATCGGCTTCCTGCTGGCCATCGTGCTCTTCGCCTCCGTGCGCGAGCGTGTCCAGTTTGCAGACTATCCCGAGTGCTTCGAGGGATTCCCGATCTGCCTGGTCTCCGCCGCCCTGGTCGCCCTTGCGTTCATGGGCTTCAGCGGCATGCAGATCTTCTGAGAGGGGAGGAGAAAGACAGTGAATACGATTCTTCTTTCCATTCTTGTTCTCGGCGTTATGGGCGCCATTCTCGGCGCACTGCTGGCCATTGCCTCCAAGGTCTTCCATGTGGAGGTCGATCCCAAGCAGGCAGCGGTGAGACAGTGCCTTGCGGGCGCCAACTGCGGCGGCTGCGGCTACCCCGGATGCGACGGCTATGCCGCCGCTGTGGCGGCCGGTAAGGCCCCTACCAACAAGTGTGTGGCCGGCGGCGCCGAGACGGCTGCCAAGGTAGCCGAGATCATGGGCGTCTCTGCGGGAGCCGAGGAGCGCAAGATCGCCTTTGTGCCCTGCTCCGGCTGTGAGGGCCACGCCGAAAAGCGCTTCAACTACACCGGCCCGCAGGACTGCCGCGCCGCCATGCTCTTTGGCGGCAAGAGCAACAAGACCTGCACCTTTGCCTGCATCGGTCTTGGCAACTGCACACGTGCCTGCAAGTTTGACGCTATCCACATCGTGGACGGCATCGCCCAGGTGGACCGCTCCAAGTGCGTCGGCTGCGGCGCCTGTGCGGATACCTGCCCCAAGAGCATTATCAAGCTCCTGCCCGCCTCCCAGCGTGTGGAGCCCGGCTGCTCCAATAAGGACAAGGGCGCCAAGGTCATGAAGATGTGCGATTTCGGCTGCATCGGCTGCATGAAGTGCCAGCGCGAATGCCCTGCCGACGCCATCGTGGTGGTGGATAACCTGGCTGTGGTCAACAACGACAAGTGCGTCAAGTGCGGCCACTGCGTGGACGTCTGCCCGCGTCATATCATCCGCTGGTTCGAAAAAGCGGAATAAGTCCATTACGGCAATCGCCCCCAGAGAGAACCATAAAGGTCCTCTCTGGGGGCTTTTTGCGTAAAAAGGGGAGAAGCCGGGAAAGCTATGGGCGAGGTGATGGAAGGATGGATCAGAATAAGGAAATCGTACAGACCGGCAGCGCCTCGCTCGGCGGTATCCACTGTTTGACCATCGTGGGACAGATCGAGGGACACCAGCTATTGGGCGACGATGCCAAAACGACAAAGTACGAGCACGTTTTGCCGACGCTGGCCGCCATCGAGGAGGCGGATGAGATCGGAGGTCTTCTGATCCTGCTCAACACCATGGGCGGGGACGTGGAGGCGGGACTTGCCATCGCGGAGCTGATCGCCGGTATGAAGAAGCCCACCTGCTCGCTGGTGCTTGGCGGCGGCCACTCGATCGGCGTGCCTCTTTCCGCCGCGGCCAGGCGCAGCTTTATCGCGCCATCCGCCGCCATGACCATTCATCCGGTACGGCTCAACGGCGTGGTGATCGGCGTGCCGCAGACCTATAACTACTTCTCCCGTATTCAGGAGCGGATCGTGCGCTTTGTTACAGCTCACTCCCATTGCTCGCGGGAGGACTATCTGCGGCTGATGACCAACACCGACGAGCTGGCCAACGACGTTGGCAGCGTCATCTACGGCGAGGAAGCGGTGGAGCTGGGACTGATCGACGCCGTGGGGACGCTCAGCGACGCGCTGAGCTGGCTGCACGGGGAAATAGAGACAGAACGGCATTAAGGTTTACGTAATGCGACAAAAGCCCTTGTTTTATGCCGAATCCTGTGGTAAAATAATTCAGTTATCAAGTACACGGGGGTAATCGGGATGACCGTACTCAACGCCATTATCCTCGGCCTGATCCAGGGGATCGCCGAGTTTTTGCCCATTTCTTCCTCGGGCCATCTGTCGATTCTGAATAATCTGTTTGCCATGAACACAACCGAGGACGGACACATGTTCTTTGACGTGCTGCTGCACCTGGGCACGCTGTTCTCGGTCTGCGTCGTCTACTGGCAGGACATCGTGCAGATGTTCTATGAGGTCATTGGCTTTCTGAACATGGGCCCCATGGCCGGTGAGCGCCGCGCCCACTATCCCGCGGCCAGACTGTTTTTCATGATCGTGCTGGCCACGCTGCCCCTGTTCCTGATTGTGCCGATAAACGACATGATGGAGGGCTTATATTATAAAAGCGTGTTCATCGGCGTCATGCTGGTGCTCACCGGCTGCATCCTGTACATAGCGGATAAAATGCAGCAGGGGAGAAAGACCGAAAAAAACATGAGCATGCTGGACGCGCTGATCATCGGCCTGTGCCAGGCGGTGGCTACGATCCCGGGCCTTTCCCGTTCGGGAACTACGATCACGGCAGGGCTTGCCACCGGCCTGAGGCGTGACTTTGCGGTCAAGTTTTCGTTCCTGCTCTCCATTCCCGCGGTGTTCGGCGCCAACATCCTGACCTTTGCCAAGGCCATGCGGGACGGCGTCGACTGGTCCTGCCTCCCGGCCTATCTGGTGGGCACGGTGGTGGCCATCCTCTCGGGCATCGCGTCCATCAGCCTGCTCAAGCACATCGCCAGCAAGGGCAAGTTCGGCGGCTTTGCGTATTACTGCTGGGTCGTCGGCGTACTGAGTATTATTCTGACCGTTATTTTCTGACGATCCATCGCATTTTTTCGAAAGGATATCTCTATGGCTAATACTTCCAAGGGCGGAAAGAAAGCAAGCTCCGCTCCGAAAAGCAGAAAAAAGACTGCCGCCAAGACTCCGGCTCAGACCTCACCGGAGGCCAAGCCCATCCGCCGCGAGGTCGGCGGGCTGGCGCTGCTGTTCCTTGCTGCAATAGTCCTGGTCAGTTTCTTTGATACAGGCGATTTCTTCGGTTATGTGCAGAAAGGCTTCAAGGGGCTGATCGGCTACGGCTACTGGATCGCGCCGCTGGCTCTGGGACTGGCGGGCTTTATCCTGATTTTCCATCGCGGGCTCCCGGTGAAGCTTCGGGTGTTTTCCGCACTGATCCTGCCGGTGCTGCTGGCCGGCATCATCAATAGCATTCAATATGAATATACGTATAATGGTGCCAATCTGTTTCCCGGCATTCTGGAGGATCTTTGGCTTTCGGGAATCGAGGGACAAAGCGGTGGTGTGCTGGGCGGTTTTCCCTCCTGGCTGCTGGTGAAATGGCTCCATGGTGTCCTATCATTTATCATTTATCTTATTCTGATCCTGTTCTTTACCATCAAGGCATTCAACTTCAACGTCTCTGACGCTTACGCCAAGGTCAAGGAGCGCGCCAGCGTGCCTTATGACCCGGCGGACTATGAGCAGGAAAAGTCCGCCGTGGCGGAGAAGGCTGCGCCTTCGGAAAAGCGCAGCGCCCGCCCCGCGCGCGTGAGCGATCCCGCCGTAGCCACCGCGCCGGCTCCCAAGAGACGTACATATAACATGGATCTGCCCATCGGCGACGAGGGCGAGGCTCTGACGGTCGGCCAGTTGGACGACATTCCCGACCAGAGCTTCCCCGTCAAGCCCACCCGCGCCAAGGTGCGCCGCAAGAGCGCAGAGGAAAAGCCCATCACACCTGTCGAACCGGAGCCGGAAGCGCCCGTCCAGATGGACGGAAAGGACATCGGCGAGGGTTGGAAGGAGTACAAGGCCGGAAAGAAGGCCGTCACACCTGTCAAGGTCAGCCCCAGTGTTCCGGTTGCGGCTGAGATTTCCGATCCGCCCAAGATCGAGCGCATCAAGCGGGAAGAGGTCGAGAAGGAAGCCGACAGCATTGCGCAGAGTATCAAGGCCGAGACCGACGCCGCGGACGAATACGTATTTCCGCCGCTGGAGCTGCTCAACGCAGGCTCCAACACCGCCGTCGACGCCCGGAATGAGGTGGAAATCAACCGCGAGCGTCTGGAAAACGCCATCCGCAGTTTTGGCATCAACGCCTCTGTGGTCAGCGTGATCCGCGGCCCCACGGTGACCCGCTACGACTTCGAACTGGAACAAGGCGTCAAGCTGGCCCGCGTGACCAACCTGGCGGGAGACCTGGCGTTGGCCCTCGGCGTGGTCAATGTGCGCATTGCGCCGATCCCCGAGAAAATCTCCACCGTCGGCATCGAGGTCCCCAACAAGAATGTCAGCACGGTGTATCTCCGCTCTATTCTGGAATCCTCCCGCTTCGTGGGAGCCAAATCCAAGCTGTCCTTTGCCGTGGGCAAGGATATCGGCGGAGACTGCATTGTGGGCAATATTTCCAAGCTGCCGCATATGCTCATCGCCGGTACGACCGGCTCCGGCAAATCGGTGTGCATGAACTCGCTGATTCTGAGTCTGCTGTATAAAGCCAGACCCGACGAGGTCAAGTTTATCATGATCGACCCGAAAATGGTGGAGCTTGGTATATACAGCGGCATCCCGCACATGCTCACCCCCGTTGTCACCGAGCCGAAAAAGGCTGCCGGTGCGCTCCAGTGGGCGGTGGTGGAAATGCTCAAGCGCTACCGTCTGTTCTCCGAATGCGGTGTGCGCGAAATCGAGGGCTATAATAAGCACTGCGAGCTGACCGGCGAGCCCAAGCTCCCCAAGGTCGTCGTTGTCATCGACGAGCTGGCTGACCTGATGATGATCGCGGCCAAGGACGTGGAAGAGAGCATCTGCCGCGTGGCGCAGATGGGCCGCGCCGCGGGCATGCATCTGGTTGTGGCGACCCAGCGTCCGTCTGCCGACGTCATCACCGGCCTTATGAAGGCCAACATCCCCTCGCGCATTGCGTTTGCGGTATCCAGCGCAATGGAAAGCCGTATCATCATGGACGCCAGCGGCGCCGAAAAGCTGATCGGCATGGGCGATATGCTCTATTCGCCCCTCGGCAGCGGCAAGCCCACCCGCGTCCAGGGCGCCTTCGTCTCGGATGAGGAGCGCGAGCGCGTCATCAACTTCATCAAGGAGAATAACCCCGGCGCGCGTCCCGAGAACAACGCCGAGATCGGCGAGTACATGTCCCGCGCCGAGCAGAGCAAGGACAGCGGCAAGGACAAGGGCCACGACGAGGAGAGCGATTCTCCCACCGGCGATTACGACGAGATGCTGCCCCAGGCGGTGGAAGCCATTCTGGAGACCAAGCAGTGCTCGGTGTCCATGCTCCAGCGCCGCGTGAAGCTGGGTTACTCCCGCGCGGCCCGTATCGTGGACCAAATGGAGGAGCTGGGCATCGTCGGCCCCTACGAGGGGGCCAAGCCCCGCAGCGTCCTGGTGGACCGGGAAGGCTGGCAGCTGATCCAGCAGCAGCTTGGCATGGCCAGCGACAGCGATTTGGCCCTGGCTGCCCAGATGAACGAGGACGAAGCAGATTAAACCGGAAAAAGGGCGTTTCATACGCCCTTTTTTCATGATAGACGGAGAATTGCCATGGATTATTTCAAGCCGGATATGACCGGTTCACAGATCAACGCCATCAGCGTGCTGGGACTTGCGCACGTCGGCGACGCGGTATACGAGCTGATGACCCGCGCCTCCCTCTGCAAAACGGGCCATACCGCCGTACATGACCTGCATAAGCTGGCCACTTCGCGGGTCAACGCCCCCGCCCAGGCCAATGCAACCGAACTGCTGCTGCCGATCCTGACCGAGGAGGAGCGTACGATCTTCCGTCGGGGACGCAACGCCCACGTGAATTCCGTCCCCCATGCGGCCAATATCTGCCAGTATCACGCGGCCACGGCGCTGGAGGTGCTGTTCGGCTGGCTGTACCTGCAGGGCAGGATGGAGCGCCTCAACGAGCTCTTTGCGCTCAT
>ONSQ01000031.1:0-5424 GCA_900320465.1 uncultured Eubacteriales bacterium | reverse complement strand
AAGATCGACCGGGTGCAGCAGCCGGAAAAGGATATGCTGCTGCTGACGCTACGCACCCGTGAGGGCGGACGACGCCTGCTGATCAGCGCGTCGGTAGCCGGCGCCCGGGTACATTATACGGCCGAGAGCTTTGAAAACCCGGCCGAACCGCCCATGTTCTGCATGCTGCTGCGTAAGCATCTGGTGGGCGGCCGCATCCAAAGCGTCGAGCAGCCGGAGGGGGAGCGCATGCTGTCGATCCGCCTGTTTTCCCGAGACGAGCTGGGAGACGAGAGCGAAAAGACCCTGGCGGTGGAGCTGATCGGCCGCAGTGCCAACATTGTCCTTGTCGGCGCCGATGGGCGGATCATTGACTGTCTGCGCCGTATGGAGTACGGCGGGGAAGGGCGCGGCATGCTGCCGGGGCTTATATACCGCCTGCCGCCCAGACAGAATAAGCTATCCTTCTTCTCCTGCAGCGAGGAAGAGCTGCGCTTTACCATTGAGCATATGGAGGACGGAGCCTTTGACAAGCGGCTGCTGGACAGCTTTGCGGGGCTCTCGCCACTGATCTGCCGGGAGCTGGCCTACCGGAGTCGGCAGGACAGGGAACTGCTGCTGGATAACGCGCTCGCGCTGCGTGAGACGGTGAGTGCCGGGGACTTTGTCCCCACGCTCGTAAGCATCGACGGCGCTCCCCGGGATTTCAGCTTCATGGCCATTAACCAGTATGGAGAGGGCGCGAGCTGTGAGCGCTTTGACAGCTTCTGCGCATTGCTCGATGCCTTCTACGCCCGCCGCGACCGGGCCGAGAGCCGTCGCCGCCGCAGTCGAGAGCTGATGCATACGGTAAAGACCGTACAGGAACGCTTGAACCGCAAGCTTGCCGCCCAGCGCAAGGAGCTGCTGGAAACGGCCGGGCGCGAGGAGATTCGCCGCCGGGCCGAGCTGATCACCGCCAACATCTACCGCATGAAAAAGGGGCAGCGGGAGCTGGTGTGTGAAAACTATTTTGAGGAGGACTGTCCGGAGATCCGCATTCCGCTGGATCCTCTGAAAACGCCGCAGCAGAACGCCGCTGCCCTCTATAAGGACTTTAACCGAAAGAAAGCCGCGGAAGAGCATCTGACCGTCCTTATCGAACAGGGCGAGCGCCAGAACGAGTATCTGGGCGCTGTGGTGGATGAGATCGAGCGCGCCGAGAGTGAGCGCGATCTGAACGATATCCGCCGCGAACTGGTGGAAACAGGCTATCTGAAAAAGCAGCGCGCGGCCAAAAACGACCGCTCCAAGCCGCAGGCTCCGCTGCGCTTTCTTTCTTCCGACGGCTATGAGATCCTGGTCGGCCGCAGCAATGTGCAGAACGATGAGTTGACCCACAAGCTCGCCCGCCGTACCGATCTGTGGCTCCATGCCCAGAAGATCCACGGCAGTCACGTCATCATCCGCACGGATGGCCTGGAGCCGCCCGAAGCAACGATCGCCGAGGCGGCGTCTCTGGCAGCATGGTATTCCCAGGGCAGGGAAGCGGGCAAAATTCCGGTTGACATAACACAAGTTCGCTTTGTGCGAAAGCCCTCCGGCGCCATGCCCGGCGCGGTGCTTTATACGGATTACACCACGCTCTTGGCTCAGCCGGACGAGTCGCTGGCAGAAAAGCTGAAGAAATAAGAAAAAAGACCATTCGTCGCATCAAAGCGCTGACGAATGGTCTTTTACTTGTTTATCGAAAGCTGGGCTTCTTGCCGCCGGGAGGAGGAACGTAGCCCACGGCCATGTTCGGGGCGCAGTCCTGGAGCTTTGCCAGGGCGTCGTCCGCTTCCTTTTCCTTGTTGAAGATCAGGTTGGCGAATTCCTTGTCACCGTGCACAAGAATCAAACGGTAATAATAGATCGGGGGACTGTCATCCGGCTGGGTCTCGCTGATGCGGATAAAGGCGCGTTCGATGTAGTCATAGGGCACATAGTATTTCCGACCAAGGTCGCGGTAATAGAAACATAGCTTGCCGAAGCGGACGCGGCCGATGGCGGGGGCTGCTTTGAAATCATCGGCATGGGCTTCGTCGGTGATGACCTTTTTGTCCACGCCGTGGAGTCTGATTTTGCCTAATCCGAACATTCGTGCGCCCCCTTCGGTTTCTTGATAAAGTCCATTTCGTACCATTTCCAGGGGATCCGCGCGGCGATGATCACGGCACAGCAGCCGGCCAGAGTCCCAACCAGAAAGCCCGCCAGCACGTC
This sequence comes from uncultured Eubacteriales bacterium, assembly GCA_900320465.1. GTDB lineage: Bacteria > Bacillota > Clostridia > Oscillospirales > Oscillospiraceae > Limivicinus. The sequence continues at coordinate 3,204 of ONSQ01000031.1, read as the reverse complement.
GGAGGGGTAGTGGACACACAGGTAAATGCGCGCCAGCCCCATCAGAACGCCGAAGAGCAGGGCAGTCCAGCTGATGTTCTTCTTGCCGAGGAGAAAGACCGGTACACAGGCGCCGAAGGCGGCCGTGGTGTGGCCGGAGGGGAAGCTCTTGTCACTTTCGGTGTGCATGCCGACCATCTGCCAGAATTGATAAAAGATGCTGTCCGTGTGCGTGTAGGGCCGGGCCCTGGCGATGATGATCTTCAGGCAGCAGTTGGTCACAAGCGCGCCGAGGGCAAGCCCCAGGCACATGGCCGTGCCGAAGCGGCGTGTGGGCTTATAGACGGTCAGGAGCAGAGAGAGAAAAATGAGGAAGATACCGCCCTTGCCCAGGAGAGAGATGAACTCAAAAAACGGGGTGAAAAAGCCCCCGCCGAACTCATATAGCTGGTGTACCGCGGTCGTGATCCCCGCGTCAAAGGCGGCGAAGAAGCTGTTGATCCAGATCGCAGAAGCGCTTTCAATCATGATGGATTGATCCTTTCTTTGTTTTTGCCTATTTTACCACAGCAGCGGGGGAGTTGTCCATACGCAACAACAAGAGGGAGAAGGAGAAATCAATGCCGAAGAAAATGGCGTTTTTCGGTTGAGAACTCCCGCCTGCCATGGTATAATGATCTGAAAAAGTATGTGATCGGAGAGACTATGGATTCCTTTAAGCTTGTTTCCCCCTACCAGCCCACGGGCGACCAGCCGGAGGCGATCGACGAACTGGTAGCGGGACTGGAAAACGGAATAGACGAACAGGTGCTCCTGGGCGTGACAGGCTCCGGCAAGACCTTCACAATGGCCAACGTCATCGCCCGTGTCAACCGGCCAACGCTGGTGCTCGCCCACAACAAGACCCTGGCGGCACAGCTGTGCAGCGAGTTCAAGGAGTTCTTTCCCGAAAACGCGGTGGAGTACTTTGTCAGCTACTACGACTACTACCAGCCCGAGGCCTACATTCCTCACACGGACACCTATATCGAAAAGGACTCGTCTACCAACGAGGAGATCGACCGGCTGCGTATCAGCGCCACCTGCTCGCTCCTGGAACGGCGGGACGTGATCGTCGTGTCTTCCGTCAGCTGTATTTACGGCCTGGGAGAGCCGGACGACTTTGCCCAGATGACCGTCTCGCTCCGTCCGGGACAGACCTGGGATATCGGAGAACTGTCCAGACGTCTGGTGGACATCCGTTATGAGCGCAATGACATCGCCTTTGAGCGCAACATGTTCCGTGTGCGCGGCGATACGGTGGAGATCTTCCCGGCCTACTCCCATGATCGGGCAATCCGGGTGGAATTCTTTGGTGACGAGATCGACCGAATAAGCGAGGTCAACGTGGTCACGGGCGTTCCGATCCGCTACCTTAACCACGCGGCCATTTACCCGGCCAGCCACTATGTCACCACCCGCGAAAAGCTGGACGCCGCCATCGAACGCATTCGCAGGGAGTGCGACGAGCGCGAGGCCTGGTTCAAGGCCAACGACAAGCTGATCGAGGCGCAGCGTATCCGCCAGCGGACCGATTATGATATCGAGATGATCCAGGAGCTTGGGTATTGCAGCGGTATCGAGAACTATTCCCGTGTAATCTCCAACCGCGCGCCGGGTACGCCGCCCATGACCCTGATCGACTATTTCCCCAAGGACTTTTTGCTCTTTATCGACGAAAGCCATGTAACGGTGCCGCAGGTGCGCGCCATGTACAACGGCGACCGGGCCAGAAAAGAGAGCCTGGTGGAATACGGCTTCCGTCTGCCCTCGGCTTTCGACAACCGACCGCTGAAATTCGACGAATTCAACCGGAAGCTCAACCAGGTCATCTACGTCTCCGCTACCCCGGCGGAATATGAGCGGGAGCGCTCCGGCCAGATCGCCGAGCAGGTCATCCGTCCGACCGGCCTGCTGGACCCGGAAATCTTTGTGCGGCCCGTGGAGGGGCAGATCGACGATCTGATCGGGGAGATCAACGCCAAGATCGAACGCAAGCAGCGCGTGCTGGTCACGACACTGACCAAGAAAATGGCCGAGGAGCTGACGGCCTATCTGATGGGCTCGTCTATCCGCTGCCGCTACATGCACAGCGACGTGGGTACGATCGAGCGCATGGAGATCATACGCGATCTGCGCTTGGGCGAGTTCGACGTGCTGGTGGGCATCAACCTGCTGCGCGAGGGGCTCGATATCCCCGAGGTGGGCTTGGTCGCGATCCTGGACGCGGATAAAGAGGGCTTCCTGCGCAGCGAGACAAGTCTGATCCAGACCGTCGGCCGAGCTGCGCGAAACGCCGACAGCTATGTCATCATGTACGCGGATACGGTGACGCCCGCCATGCGCGCCTGTATCGACGAGACCCGGCGCCGCCGGGCCAAGCAGATGGCCTATAACAAGGCCAACGGCATCACGCCCACCACGATCATCAAGAACGTCCGTGAACTGCTGGAAATCTCCAGCACCGCCGAGAGCGCCAGCGTCAAAAAGGGCGGCGTGAAGATGACCGAGCGGGAACGCCGCGAGCTGATCGACGATCTGGAGAAGAAGATGCGTAAGGCCGCGCAGATGCTGGAATACGAGATCGCCGCGCAGCTGCGTGATGAGATTATTCGCCTGCGCGGAGAAAAGTGAGGCAACAAGCATGAATCTGATGATCCTTGACGGCAACAGCATCGTCAACCGCGCGTTTTACGGCGTGCGGCCGCTGACCGCGCCGGACGGCACCCCCACGAACGCCGTGTATGGCTTTCTGGCCATCCTGCGTCGTCTGCTGGACGAGGTGAAGCCGGAGGCCCTCTGCGTTGCCTTTGACCGACGGGAGCCCACCTTCCGCCATAAGGCCTATGAGCTGTATAAAGCTCAGCGAAAGCCCATGCCGGAGGATCTGGCCGCCCAGATGCCCGTGCTGAAGGACGTGCTGGACGCCATGGGGATCCGGCGCTACGAGCTGGCCGGATACGAGGCGGACGATATCCTCGGCACTGTCGCCGGGATCTGCGAGCGCGCCGACTGGACGGTCACAGTGGTCACGGGCGATAAGGACTCGCTGCAGCTTATTTCCGACAAAACCACGGTATGCAACGTGCGCACGATCAAGGGGCAGACCGAGACGATCTTTTACACGCCCGCGCGCTTTATGGAGGAATATGGCTTCACCCCGGAAAAGATGGTGGATCTCAAGGC
>ONSQ01000035.1 GCA_900320465.1 uncultured Eubacteriales bacterium | reverse complement strand
AACTCGACCTGAATGTTATTTGATGCAATAAAACGCCACGTGTTATTATTATTCACAATCATTTCCTCCCATGTTTTATGATTCGCTTCCAGCAGAAGGGATGGAAACTATTTCTGTAAAGGTGTGATAGTGGTCCCGGGTAACGTGACTACTAAGCAGAGCTTAATCAGCATCGTTGATTTTAAACTGAATAACAGGATACTTCGTTTCCAATTCGCAGAAGATCTGAATTGCTTTCTGAAAATAAACCTGCAATTCTTTGGGCATTTGATCGACGCCGGTGATCACGACCTCTCTCGTTCTCTCCTCACTCAGAGCAAAGTCGCGCATGCAGTCCCAAAGTGCGTCCCAGTTTTTCCCATAATAGTCCGGAAAGCCAAAACTTGTTTTCAGCTTACCGTGAATATCGTCAACGTATATGCAATCTGAAAAATCAATTTTGATTGTACCTGCCGGGATTGGCGTCCATCTGTTTTCGCTCATTGTACCTCTTCCTCCAAAACGATTTCAACGAAAGTCCGGTAATGGTCATACGAAACAAATGCCAGGCCGTCATTGGAATATACTATCCTTTGTTGGTTGCGAAAGCCTTTTTCATAATTGATATCCGCTTCGTACCATTCTCTTCCGGGTTTCGACGGGAGATGTCCGTTTCGATTGCCGTATTCTCCCATCGCGACCATTCTCCCGGGTGCCACGATATGAAGGTTTCCGCTCTTGGGTTTCCATCCTAGAGCGGCCGCTTCTTCATCTGTAAGATAATATGGCGGCAGTCTTCCGTATCTCTTGACCCACCAGTCAGCGCCGTTTCTTTTCTTGTCGGTTGCCATACCCGCATACATAGCCTGCATTCGGGTAATCAAACATCGACATTTTTCATGCAATGGTGGGGCGGGAGTCGGAACTTCACCGATTTCATATATCTGCCCATGCATTTCCTCACAGCGTTTACAGCGGCGGGCATCCTCGATCGACAGCCAGTTTTTGTAATGTTGACTCAGCATCTTGTTCTCCTTGTATTGTATCACGCTTTTTTGATAATACAAGGATAGCACAAAGCCCGTCCCGTTGTACGAACTGTGCGGGGGCAAGAAATCCCTTGACACCGCTAAGCGGACAAGAAAACTCTTTTGTCCGAGAGTGATTTGAAGTTGCTTTTCCTCGATCGAAAACGCTGCAGGCTTACCTTGTCCTGCATGTTGAACAGGGGAAAACAAATTCGTCCTTCTAGTCTGTTTTCCCCGGTGATTGCAATACTGATCGCAAAGCTCCCGCATCATGCGGCGTTTTTGGCGCGTTATCCGGCGGTTTGTTCTCCCTGTAGAGGAGCTATTATCTCTTCCGCTGTTGCTGCGCGGCAAAAGCTGTGATACACTGATATTAACTAAATAAGGGAGGCGTTCCTATGATCCATCTTTCGTACGAACAGGAAATCAACCTCATCAAACGACTGGTCATGGCGCAGGGTGTCCCGGAGGCGGACGCCGCTTCGCTCGCCGCGGTGGTCACCCACTCGGATTTCACCGGCACCTATTCCCACGGGCTGTCCCGTCTGTGCATTTATCTGCGGCAGTATTTGGCCGGCGCGCTGGTGGCGCGGCCGGACTTTCGCTGCGTGAAAGATGCGGAGGCCTCCCTCGCCTTTGACTGCGGCGGCGGCTCCGGCATCGTGGCGGTGAACCGGGTCTATGACGCGGTGCTGGAGCGCGCACGCAAATACGGTGTGGCCGCCGGCGTGGGCCGCAACAGCGCCAACATCGGCTGCGGCGGCTATTACGGCCACCGCATGGCGGAGGACAACGTGATCGGCATCGTGGTGAGCAACACCTACCCCTGCATGGCGCCTTACGGCGGCGCGGACCGGCTGATCGGCACCAATCCGATCATTCTCGGCTGCCCGACGACGAACCCTGACCGGCCCATCGTCATCGACGTGTCCACCAGCGGCGTTGCCATCGGCAAGGTGCAGGCCTATCGCCGCGAGAACAAGCCCATCCCCGCGGGCTGGGCCAACGACTATGACGGCAATATCACCACTGACCCTCACGAGGCCTACTGCGTCCGTCCCATGGGCGACCACAAGGGCTATGGCCTGGCCGTGTTCGTGGACATGTTCGGCGGCGTGCTGTCCGACGCGCTCACCAGCCCCGAGATCCCCTTTGTGGAGGATATGAAGCCGGAGGAGACCGGCTTTGCCGTGATTTTGCTTGACATCGCGCACTTCATCGACGTCGACCGCTTCAAGGAGCACGCCTCGCTGTATGCCTCGCTGATCAAAAACAGCCGCACCGCCACCGGCGTGAAAGAGATCTTCATGCCCGGTGAGATCGAGGCGCGTCTCATTGAGGAGCGCAAGGTAACCGGCATCGACTTCTCCGACGCGCTGGAGACCGAGCTGACCGAGCTGGGACGCAAATGCGGCGCCCTTGACGAGCAGGGAAAGCTGAGCGATCTGCTGGACTGAAGCCTGTAAAAAAAGCTGTCTCAGACCCCGCGTGAACAAGCGGGTCGTCTGAGACAGCTTTTTTATCGTTATGCTTCCTGTTTCTCGGTCTCGGCGGGAAGAAGAATCGGGGCCGTGTGCAGCCCGCGCCGTTTGGAGCGCTCGGTAAAAACGATCAGCAGGACCACCAGCACCACATCCAGCATGGCCAGCGTCACAGCGATAAACGCCAGCAGGCCGTCGTCGGGGACATTATCGCTGAGGGAAAAATCATACAGGCCGTGGAGCAGCCAGGCGAGCGCCAAGCCCAGCCAGCGTATAGAGCGCTTGCCGCTCTCCAGGCTGCGGCCGTAGAAATAGCCCACCAGGAAGCCGTAGCCCCCGTGGGGGATACACACGCCGCGCACGATCATCAATCCCAGGCCGGTATTGAGCGAGTACACCAGACTCTCCGCCATGCCGAAGCCCAGGGCCGCCACGGTCATGAGCGCGGTGATGTCCAGCCAGGAGAGCGGCGTGGGACTGCGGCGGATCCGGCGAAGTCCGGTCCAGGTTTTGACCAGCTCCTCGGACAGGGCGATCGCCACGCAGGTGTACAGCAGCTGATACAGGACGATCGATCGCTCTTTCAAGTCGGTCAGACTCAGCAGAATGGTAAGCACCGCAGACAGGAGCACCACAAGCAGCGAGCTCAGCACGCCGTGCCAAAGGGTCTTGCCGCAGAGCTTGCGGAACTCCGCGTCCGGCCGCACGCGCTGACGCAGATACACAAACAGCGCTACGCTGGGCAGACAGCACACCAGAAACGACACCAGGATCATCAAGACGAACACCTCTATCTCTGCCATATCGGCACCATCATACCCTCTCTGCCCCGCCTTTTCAAGTATCGTCCGCCTGCGCGGGGCCGCTGTCATCCTTCGTTTGCAGTCCGGGGACCTCTGTTTCTTTTCCTTCCGCGGGCTGTGCGGTTTGTGGTTGCGCCGGGCGTGGCTTGTCTGCTATACTGAAGAAAAAACGGGAGCTGACGATCCATGACCGGACGAGATTTTTTGGAAATCCTGCATGTGGCGGAACGGCTGAAGGACACGCCGCGCCACTGCACCACCTCTCATGGCCGCGTTGAAAGCGTGGCCGAGCACAGCTGGCGCATCTCCCTGATGGCCATGCTGCTCAAGGACGAGTTCCCCACCCTGGATATGGACAGAGTGGTGGACATGTGTCTGATCCACGATCTGGGCGAGTGCTTTACCGGCGACATCCCCACCTTTCGCAAGACGGACGCCAACCGCCGGACAGAGGACGAGCTGCTGCGCGACTGGGTCGACTCGCTGGACGGCAAGCTCGCGACGCGTATGAACGCCCTGTACGATGAGATGGACGCCCAGCAGACGCCGGAGGCAAAGCTCTATAAGGCTCTGGACAAGCTGGAGGCGGTGATCCAGCACAATGAATCGCCCATCTCCACCTGGGAGGCGCACGAATACGAGCTGAACAAGACTTACGCCTTTGACACGGTGGCCTTTTCGCCCTGGTTGACGGCGCTCCGGGGCGAGATCTTGCGCGACACGCTCGATAAGATCGCGGCGGAGGGGCCCGAGAAATGAAACGGTTTCTTCGCGTCGCCCTCCCCTGCGCCGCGGCACTTCTGATAGCAGCGTTTTTTCTCTTCCGGGGCCGCGCGGCGCCGGATGAGGGCGCGCAGACCGCTGCGGCGCCGCTGCGCGTGGCCGTGGTGTCGGACATTCACTATACCGGCGAGGCGGACTACCGCTACACCGGCAGCTTTGCCGCGGCCAACGACGCCTCCGGCAGCGGCAAGCAGGTGGAGCTGCTGCCGCAGCTGCTGGACGCCTTTGCGGCACAGCTGCTGCGCGAAAAGCCGGACGTGCTGCTCATCACCGGTGACAACGCCTTCAACGGCGCCCGCGTCTCCCACGAGGCGCTGATCCGAAAGCTTGCGCCGCTGCGTGAGGCAGGCATCCTGGTGCTGACGCTGCCGGGCAATCACGACATCAACACCCGCGCCCTGATTTTTCCCGACGGCGAGGCGCAGAACGCCATTTCCGTCACGCCGGAGGAATTTGCCGCTCTCTATGCGGATTTCGGCTATGACGGGGCGCTGAGCCGGGACGCCGACTCCCTCTCCTATGTATATGACACGGGGGCGGGCACGCGTATTTTCATGCTGGACACCAATTTCCGCTACGGCGCGGTCTACGGCCGGGTGCGCGAGGAGACGCTGGGCTGGCTGTCGCGGGAGCTGAAGGCCTGCCGCGACGCGGGCGGCAGGGCTCTGGTGGCCGGGCATCACAACATGCTTGTCCACAATCCCCTTTTCGCCTTCAACTATACCGTGGACGACGGCGAGGCGTTGCGTCAGCTTCTTGAAGCAAACGGCGTCACGCTGTTTCTCAGCGGTCACCTGCACCCCCAGAGCATCGTCAGCGAGGGCGGCGTGAGCGACATCGCCACCGAATGCTTCGCCGTCTACCCCCACCGCTACGGGCTCATCGAGCTGGAGGGGGATATCTGGCGCTACACGGCCTGCGAGACCGACGTGGAGAGCTGGGCAGCGGAGAACGGCCTGCAGGACGAGAGACTGACGCTCTACCGACAGTACGGCTATGATTTTCTCTACGAGGCCACGGCCCGTCAGCTGCGCGAACAGCTCGCCGGTCTGGAGGATGAGTCGGCGCGCGAAGAGCTTTGCGGGCTCCTGGCTCAGGCCAACGTAAACTATTTCATCGGCGAGCCCTCCCCCGCCCCGGAGGAGGCCATGCAGCAGCTGCTGACGAAAACCGATCTGGGCTTTTTCGCCGGCTATCTGTCCACGATCACAGACCTGCCCTCCTCCCTGTTCGCCGAGGGACGCTTCGGGACCGGGGAGCCGTAATACGCCTTGTCCTTGCTCAAGCGATTCCTTCTATTCGAAAAACGAAGCAGTTCCCGGAAGCAACGTGTTTGCGGGAACTGCTGCTTTTTCTCTTGACACATACCCCTTGGGGGTATATAATCATGATACCCCCAAGGGGTATCGGAGGGATCAAGATGACGACAGATACTGCTTGCCCCGCCTGCGCGAAGCATACCGCGCGTGACGAGGAGCTGAAGAAGAAACTGCTCAACCGCCTGCGCCGTATCGAGGGGCAGGTGCGCGGCATCGAAGCCATGATCGAGAGCGACGCCTACTGCAACGACGTGCTGACCCAGTCCGCAGCCGTCAATGCGGCCATCAACGCCTTTAACAAGGAGCTGCTGGCCTGCCATATCCGCAGCTGCGTCAAGCGCGATCTGCTTGAAGGCCACGACGAGGTGGTGGACGAGCTTGTCGCCACCATGCAGAAGCTGATGAAATAAGAAGGAAAAAACGATGGAGCAATATCTTGTTACGGGAATGAGCTGCGCTGCCTGCAGCGCGCGCGTAGAAAAGGCCGTCTCCGCCGTGGAGGGGGTCAGCGCCTGCTCGGTGAGCCTGCTGACCAATTCCATGGGCGTGGAGGGCACTGCCTCGGCCGAGGCCATTATCGCCGCGGTGGAGGCCGCGGGCTACGGCGCGTCAAAAAAGGGCGCGGAAAAAGCCGCCTCCCCCGCCGCGGACGAGGAGGCCCTGCGGGACCGGGAAACACCGGTTTTGAAGCGGCGGCTGGTGAGCTCGCTGGGCTTTTTGCTTGTGCTGATGTATCTGTCCATGGGCCATGCCATGTGGGGCTTTCCTCTTCCCGCTTTTCTGGAGGGCAACCACGTGGGCATCGGCCTGGCTGAGCTGCTGCTGGCCGTGATCGTCATGCTCATCAACCAGAAGTTCTTCACCAGCGGCTTCAAGGGTCTGGTGCACGGCGCGCCCAACATGGACACGCTGGTGGCTCTGGGCTCGGGCGTGTCCTTTGCGTACAGCACCGTTACCCTTTTCGCCATGACCCTGGCCGTGCAGAACGGCGACGGCGAGCAGGCCCACGCGCTGATGCACGATTTGTATTTTGAGTCTGCCGCCATGATCGTCACTCTCATCACCGTGGGCAAGATGCTGGAGGCGCGCTCGAAAGGCCGGACCACCGACGCGCTCAAATCGCTGATGCGCCTGGCGCCCCAGACCGCGGTGGTGGAGCGCGGCGGCAAAGAGCAGAGCGTCCCGATCTCCGAGGTGGCGCGCGGCGACGTGTTTGTCGTACGCCCCGGCGAGAGCATCCCCGTGGACGGCGTGGTGCTCAGCGGCGAGAGCTCGGTGAACGAAGCCGCCCTCACCGGCGAGAGCATCCCCGTAGACAAGACCGCGGGCGATCGCGTCAGCGCCGCCACGGTGAACCAGTCCGGCTTCCTGCGCTGTGAGGCCACGCGGGTGGGCGAAGACACCACCCTGTCGCAGATCATCAAAATGGTCAGCGACGCCGCCGCCACCAAGGCGCCCATCGCCAAGCTGGCGGACAAGGTTTCCGGCGTGTTCGTGCCCGCGGTCATCGGCATTGCGGCCGTGACCTTTCTGATCTGGCTGCTGTTGGGCCGCCCCTTCGGCTACGCCCTGTCCCGCGGTATCGCGGTGCTGGTCATCAGCTGTCCCTGCGCGCTGGGTCTGGCCACGCCCGTGGCCATCATGGTGGGCAATGGGCTGGGGGCGAAAAACGGTATCCTGTTTAAAACCTCCGCCGCGCTGGAGCAGGCCGGCAAAGCCCAGATCGTGGTGCTGGACAAAACCGGCACCATCACCAACGGCACGCCAGTCGTGACCGACCTTGTGTGCGCGCCGGGTGTGCGTGAGGACGAGCTGGTTTCCTGCGCGCTGAGCCTGGAGCACAAGAGCGAGCATCCCCTGGCCCGCGCCATCGTGGCCTGGGGTCAAGAGCGCGGTATGGAGGCCAGGGATGTGGAGAGCTTTTCGGCGCTGCCAGGCAACGGCCTGCGGGCCGTTCTGGACGGTGAGAGCCTTGTGGGCGGCAGCGTGAAATACGTCTCCAGTCTTCTGGCCATTTCCGGCCAGCTTCTCGCCGAGGCCGATCGTCTGGCCGAAGGGGGCAAAACGCCTCTGCTCTTCGCCCGGGGAGAGCGTCTGCTGGGCATGATCGCCGTGGCAGACACAGTCAAGGACGACGCCGTTGAGGCCGTGCGCCAGCTGAAGGGCATGGGGATTCATGTTGTTATGTTAACCGGCGACAACGCCCGCACCGCCGCTGCCATCGGCGCGCAGGTGGGTGCGGACGAGGTGATCTCCGGCGTGCTGCCCGACGGCAAGGAGAGCGTCATCCGCCGTCTCCAGTCCCAGGGCAGCGTGGCCATGGTTGGCGACGGCATCAACGACGCTCCGGCCCTCACCCGCGCGGACATCGGTATCGCCATCGGCGCCGGAGCGGACGTGGCCATCGACGCGGCGGATGTGGTGCTGATGAAGAGCCGCATGCTGGACGTGCCCGCCGCCATCCGGCTAAGCCGCGCCACGCTTCTGAACATCAAGGAGAACCTGTTCTGGGCTTTCTTCTATAACATCATCTGCATCCCGCTGGCGGCGGGGGCTTATGCCCATCTGGGGCTGACGCTCAGTCCCATGATCGGCGCGGCGGCCATGAGCCTGTCCAGCTTCTGCGTGGTGACCAACGCGCTGCGGTTGAATTTCTGCCGTCTGTACGATCCCGCACGGGACAAAAAAGTAAAAAACACGCTCAATGAGCGTGAAAAGGAGGAACTATCCATGACGAAAACCATGAAGATCGAGGGCATGATGTGCCCCCACTGCGAGGCGCGCGTGAAAAAGGCGCTGGAGGCGCTGGACGGCGTCGCCGCCGCCGAGGTCAGCCACGTGGCCGGCACCGCCGTCGTCACGCTGTCCGCCGCGCTTGCCGACGACGTTCTCAAGAACGCCGTTGAGGCCCAGGATTACCAGGTCCTCGGCATCGAGTAAGCCGGATACAAAGCAAAACAGCACCGCCCGGGAGTTTCAGAACCTTCCGGGCGGTGCTGTTCTTATTCTTTTTCCGTCAGCTCCCGCACCACCTGCGAGGCGATCAGCAGTCCCGCGACGCTGGGGACAAAGGCGGTGCTGCCCGGGACCGGACGGTTTTCCCGTCCCTTGGTCTCTTCTCCCGCCTCGCGCAGGACCGGAAGTTCGGAGGAACAGAGCACCTTCACATGCTCGATGCCGCGGCGGCGCAGCTCCTTGCGCATGACGCGCGCAAGCCCATCGTCACGGGTATTGGCCAGATCGTCGATCCGCAGCCGGGACGGGTCCAGCTTATTGCCTGTTCCCATGCTGCACAGGATAGGCACCTTCTTTTCCAGCGCCAGCTCGATGAGCGCCAGCTTGGCGCTGACAGTGTCGATGGCGTCCACGATGTAGTCATACTCGTCCAGCGGGAAGTCCCGGACGTTTTCCCGGGTGACGAAAACCGGCCAGGTGCGCAGCTGCACCTCCGGGTTGATGTCCAGGGCCCGCCGGGCACACACGTCGGTTTTGCGCTGGCCCAAGGTGGAGTGCAGCGCCAGGATCTGGCGGTTGAGATTGGAGAGGCTGACAACGTCGTTGTCGATCAGGTCCAGCGCACCAACGCCGCTGCGCACCAGCGCCTCGACCACATAGCCGCCCACACCGCCCAGGCCGAACACCGCCACCCGGGCGTTTTTCAGCTTGATCAGGCTCTCGCTGCCCAGGACCATACGCGTTCTGGAAAACGCATCTGCCATGATTGTTCCACGCTCCTTCCCATCTGGAGGCTTCAAGGATTCGAATTCTATGATAGCCAAAGCAAAAGCCTTTTGTCAAGCTTGCATTTGTCCGCGGCCTGTACTATAATCCAGTATCATCCGCACACAGGGAGGCGACGCCATGGCTCACAATGAATCACAGCAACAGTACAACAATGCGCTCAAGGCGGGGCAGAGATGCTACCGTGAAGCGCTTCTCAAGGGCGAATACCCCTATCCCCAGGTCCTGGACGACATTTTTGACGAACACCTGGCCGCCGGCCGGGTGGATCTGGGGCTGATCGACATTCCGATGGACCAGATCGTCGGCACCAAAAGCCAGGGCCGGCGCAGCGCCTTTGCCGCCAACTTTATGCCGCTGCTTGGCGCGAACACCGAATTTGCCGTCAAGTGGATCGCCCTGTGTGACGCCAACTTCAGTGAAGAGGGCATCCGTGATCCGATCCGCTGCTTTGAATATCTGGGCCGCTTTTACGTCCAGGAAGGCAACAAGCGCGTCAGCGTGCTTAAAAGTCTGGGCGCGCCCAGCATTCCCGGCACGGTCACCCGCATCGTCCCCGCCTGGTCGGAGGACGAGGAGATCCGCGTCTATTACGAATTCATGGAGTTTTACCGGCTCAGCCGGGTCTATCGGGTGCGCTTCAGCCGCCCCGGATCCTACCGCAGGCTCCAGGCCGCGCTGGGCTTTGAGAGCGATCATGTATGGACCGAGGACGAACGCCGCCGTTTTCTGGCTGCCTTCGCTCTCTTTGAGCAGACGGTCAGGAACGACTATGCCGGCAAGCTGACCGGTACGCTCAGCGACGCTTTTCTGAACTGGCTGCAGCTGTACAGTCTGGACCAGTTCAAGGCCATGAGCGCCAAGGAGCTGTCGGCCTCCGTGGGCAAGATCCTGCCGGACGCCAACGCCCAGGGGCAGGACTCCTCCATCGACGTCAACACCGCCCCGGACGAGAGCGGCAAGAGCATTCTGGGCAAGCTGCTCGACGCGGTGCTGCTGCCGGGCCATCTGAACGTGGCCTTCATCAACGACCGCCGCGCGGAGGACAGCCCCTGGGTTTACGCCCACGACCAGGGCCGCAAGGCGCTGGAGCGCGCCTTCGGCGACAAGCTGAGCGTGTCGGTATACACCGCGGTGGAGAATTGTGACGTGGACACCCTCTTTGACAGCGCCGCCCAGGACGGGGCCCAGGTGATCTTCGCCACAACGCCCTCGTTGATCGCCGCCTGCCGCAAGGCCGCGGCCCGTTACAGCGACATCAAGATCCTCAACTGCTCGGTGTCCATGCCCTTCCCCGGCGTGCGCACCTATTACAGCCGTATTTACGAGGCCAAGTTTATCTCCGGCGCGGTGGCCGGGGCCATGACCCACAGCAACCGCATCGGCTATATCGCCAGCAACCCCATCTACGGCGTGCCCGCCGGGATCAACGCTTTCGCCCTTGGCGCGGCGCTGACCAACCCCGACGCGGTGATCGAGCTGCGCTGGACCTGCGTCAGTGAGGACGCGATCAGCGAGCTGCGCGCGCTGGGCTGCGACATGATCGCCAACCGGGATATCACCACCGAGGCCCAGGCGCAGGAGGCCTATGGGCTGTGCCGGCTGGAGAATGACGGGTCGCTGACCACCATTCTCTCCCCGATCTGGAGCTGGGGCGAATTTTACATCCGTCTGGTCCAGAGCATCTTCTCCGGCGCCTGGGACGAGCTGGGCGAGGGCTCGCGCCGCGCGGTCAACTACTGGTGGGGCCTTTCCAGCGGCGTGGTGGATATTCGCTGCGCGCCGGCCATCCCCCCGAGCATGGCCGAGCTGGTGGAGCTGCTGAAAAACGGCATCGTCACCGGCGCGGTGGAGCCCTTCCGCCGCCGCGTCGTCGCGCAGGACGGCCGCGTCATCACCGACGGCGGGCGCGGACTGAGCACGGAGGAGATCCTCCACATCGACTGGCTGTGCGACCGCGTACGGGGCGAGATCCCGCCCTTTGAGGCGCTTCTGCCCATCGCCCGCTCCATTGTGCGGCTGCAGGGCATCTATCGCGACAGCATTCCGCCGGATAAGGATGGGATACTGATATGAAGATCCTGCTGCTTTCCGACAAAGAGGATCCCTTTCTGTGGGACTATTACCGGCCGGGCGTACTGGACGGGATCGATCTGATCCTGTCCTGCGGCGATCTGAAGGCCAATTATCTCAGCTTTCTGGTCACCATGGGCCGGGCGCCGGTGCTGTACGTGCACGGCAATCACGATCTGCGGTATCTCGCCGAGCCCCCGGAGGGCTGCGACTGCATTGAGGACAAGCTTGTCACCTTCAACGGTCTGCGTATTCTGGGGCTGGGCGGCAGCGCCGTGTACAGCCGCGATAGCTTTCAGTACAGCGAGCGCGAAATGCGCCGCCGTATCGCAAAGCGCCGCTTCGATCTGTGGCGCGCCAACGGCGTGGACATCCTGCTGACCCATGCGCCGGCCGCCGGCTGGGGCGACGGCGCGGACTACGCCCACAGGGGCTTCGAATGCTTCAACGATTTCATTGATCGCTACCAGCCCAGCTATCACATCCACGGCCACGTGCATATGAACTACGGCCGCGACGTGGAGCGTACGCTCCAGCACGGCCCCACCACGGCCATCAACGCCTGGGGCAAATACATTATTGAAATTTAGGAGAAAATAGAGAAAATGAAGCAAAACATCACCGTCCGGGACATGGCCTATATTGCGCTGATGGCGGTCGTCATCGCGCTGTGCTCCTGGATCAGCGTCCCCGCCGCCGTTCCCTTCACCATGCAGACCTTCGCGGTTTTCTGTGCGCTGCTGCTGCTGGGCGGACGGCGCGGCACCTTTGCCGTCGCGCTCTATATCCTGCTGGGCGCCTTCGGTCTGCCGGTTTTCTCCGGCTTCCGCGGCGGTATCGGCGCGCTGCTGGGTCCCACGGGGGGCTATATTGTGGGCTTCCTGCTCTGCGCGGTGCTCTACTGGATCTTCGAGGGCAAGCTGAAGGACATCGTGCTGCTGATCATCGGCAATCTGGTCTGCTATCTCTTCGGTACGGTCTGGTTTGTGTACGTCTACTCCTCCGGGGGCAAGGCCATCACCTTCGGCGCGGCGCTGATGCTGTGCGTGGTGCCCTATCTGCTGCCGGACGCCATCAAGATGCTGTTAGCCTTCGTGCTCTCCCGCCGGGTCAAAAAGCTGATTCCCTGAACGGGGATGAAAAAAGCCGCCTCAGACAGCGGCCCATAAAAAGAGACGTTGCCTCTCAACAGCTTTCTGCTGTTGAGAGGCAACGTTTTTTCTGTTATGGTCGGGTAACGCAGCGGGAAGCCGTCGGGGCTCTCAGCCCTTGACCGCGCCGCCGGTAACGCCTTCGACGTAGTACTTCTGCAGGCACATGAACAGGATCGTGACCGGGATCGCCACCAGGATGCCGCCCGCGCAGAAGCGGGTGAAGAAGCCCTGGTAGTCGTTCGTCCAGACCCAGCGGGTCATGGCGACGGCCACGTTGTAGCCTTTTTCATAGCCAAAAGCCACATAGGAGGCGAAGATGTAGTCGCACCAGGGCGCCATGAAGGCGACCAGCGCGGTGTAGATGATGATCGGCTTGGACATGGGGATGATCATCTTGACGAGGATCTGGGCGCGTGTCGCGCCGTCGAGGATCGCGGCCTCGTCAAGGGCCTTCGGTACCGTGTCAAAATAGCCCTTGCAGACGTAGTAGCCCATGCCCGAGGAGGCAACCGAGATCAAGATCAGTCCCGGGACCGCGCCCGACTCGGTCAGGCCCAGGGTCTTGAGAAGGAAGTACAGACAGATCATCGTGAGGAAGCCGGGGAACATGCCCAGCACCAGCCAGATGTTCATCAGTGCCTTGCGGCCGCGGAAGCGCATGCGGCTGAGCGCGTAGCTGACGCAGATGACGACCAGTGTCTGCAGGATCGCGACGAAGAGCGCGATCGTCAGCGTGTTGCCGTACCACTTGAGGAACTTGCTGCCGCTGCCGAAGAGGTACTGGTAGTTCTTCAGCGACCATTCGTGCGGGATGAGATACGCGACCATGCCGCCGCTTTCGCCGCGGAAGGACTGGAGCACCAGGCCGACAAAGGGGAACAGCCAGATGATGCTCATGAGGATCAGCACGATATAGCAAATCGTGTTGTTTATTCTCTGCTTTCTTTTCATTACTGGAATCCCTCCTCATCTTTGACGGACGGCAGGACGTTGTAGACGACGAGCGAGATGATGGCCGTGACCAGGAAGACCATGATGCCGATGACGGCGGCGATCTTGTAGTTCGAATCGTTTATCGTCATCTTGTACAGCCAGGTGACAAGCAGGTCGGTGGCACCGGCGTTGTTCGACAGATTCATTGACTGCGGCTTGCCCTGGTTCAACAGGAAAATCACGTTGAAGTTGTTCAGGTTGCCGATGAACTGGGTCAGCAGGAACGGGCCGGTGACGAAGAGCATGTAGGGCAGCGTGATCTTGCGGAAGGTCTGGAAGGCGTTGGCGCCGTCGATGCGCGCGCTCTCGTACAGCTCGGCCGGGATGTTCATCAGAAGGCCGGTGACGATCAGCATCGTATAGGGGATGCCGATCCAGAGGTTGATGACGATGATCAGGATGCGGGCATAGGTCGCGTTCGTCCAGAACGGGATGGTCTGCTTGATCCAGCCCCACTTGAGCAGGTAGGCGTTCACGAGACCGTCCGCGGCGAACATCTTGCCCACATAGAGCAGCGAGACGAACTGCGGCACCGCGATGGTCATGACAAGGATCGTACGCCAGAGCTTTTTAAAGCGGATGAAGGTGCCGCCGAAGCCCTCGCCGCCGATGCCGAACAAAGCCTTGAAGTTCTCCAGTCCGACCCAGGAGAAGAGCTTGGCGGGCGGCTGGTGCGTCGCGTCGTAGTTGGTAAAGGCGATGCAGATCATGAAGATGATCGGCACAACGGTGAAGATGAAGATGCCCAGAACAGGCAGCGCCAGCAGGGTCTTATCAAAGTTCTTATCCAGGAGCGAGCCAAGGTCCGCCTTATTGCTCGGCAGACGCTTTCCCCTGGCAAGCAGGCCCTCAGCCTCCCGGTTTTGTTTCAGATTGACACGCCAGAGATAGATCAGCGCAAGGACCGCCACCACGGCCAGGATGCCGTAGAGCAGGATAAAGAAGCTGTTGTCGCCGTAGACGGTGACGCGGCCCTCCTTGTGGGTCTCGACTGTGCCGAGGGAAAGAAGCTTGGTCAAATACTGCCAGCCGAAATCAAAGGTGAAGTACAGCAGGCCGAACTCAAGAGCCAGCATGGCAATACCGCGCACGATCTGGCCGCGGCAGAGCTGGCCGAAGCCCATGATGAGGAAGGACAGCTTGGTCTTCCAATCGCCCTGGGCAAAGGTGACTCCGATCTCTTTCAGATCGCCGCCAAGCCACCGGAAGAAGCGGGAAATGGCGTTTCCTCTCTTTATTTCATCCATAAAAGGACCTCCCGAATCAAAAAATGCGGGGAACGCTTACGGCTTTTATCAGATAAGGCAGGGCATAGCATGCCCTGCCTTATCAAGTTATGCTTTGAGATAATCAGCCGGCGTAGCCGATGCAGGTATCCTGGAAGCTCTGCAGAGCAGCCAGCAGCGTGGCATCGTCAGCATCGTTGTACTGGCCGCCGATGACAGAATCGCCCAGAGCGGTGGCAAGGCCCCAGTAATCGCCGGGGTACTGGCCCTGAGGAATGGTGTAGCTCAGCTGTTCGCCGAGAGCGGCAAGGGCCTCGTCAGCCTGGACGCTGGGATCGGCCTTGGCAGCGATGTTGGAGGGACCCCAACCCACAGCCTGGTAGCGGGCGAGCTGAACGTCGCCGCTGGAGAGGTAGAGCGCCAGCGCGTCGCACAGAGCGAGCTTGGCCTCGTCGGTCTGGGGCTTCACACCCAGGAGCTTGAAGCCGCCGAAGCCGCCGAGCTGGGTCGCGGTGCCGTTGATGTCAACGGTGGGGAGCTTGGCGCAGGCGTAGTTGTCGCCGAAGAGCTCCTTGGCAGCGCTGGAATCCCAGGTGCCGTCCACGATCGCGGCCACGTTGGTGGCGTTGGAGACGGAAGAGCCGTTCTTGAAGGCGGGGGACTTCGCCAGCTCGATCATGGCCTTGAGGGCGCCAACGCCCTTGTCGGAAGCATAGTCGATGTTGCACTTCGTGAAGGCACCGGCGTCGTCGGTGTCATAGGTCAGGGTGCAGCCGGCGCCGAAGAAGAAGGCGGGCTGATACCAGCCGGAGTTGATCTCCATGTAGAAGTCCTTGCCGGCGGCCTCGCAGTCGGCGAGGATGGCGGCCAGAGAGGTGGGATCGGAGACAACGCTCTTGTCGTAGTACAGGAAGTAGCCGTTGTCAGAGGTCAGCGGGTAGGCGTAGACCGTGCCGCCCATGGTGGCAGCGGCGACGGAACCGGCGTCGTTCTCGGCCGCGACGATGGCGGCATTCTCATCGGACAGCTCGATCAGAGCGCCGGCAGAGACGAGACGGGCCAGCTGGTCCTGCGCGAAGTTGAAGATGTCGGCACCGGCCTCAACGTCGGTGAGCATGTTGGACGCGGCGTCGCCTTCGCCAACGGGCTCGACAGAGACTTCATAGCCGGCATACTCGGGGTTGGCTTCCATGAAGGCGGCAACCTGAGCCTTGGTGAATTCCACCGTGGCTTCGGGGACCCAGATCTTCAGAGAGCCGGTCGCGACAGCGGCAGGCGCCTCGGCAGCGGGGGCTTCGGCGGCGGGCGCTTCGGCAGCAGGGGCTTCGGCGGGCTTCTCCGCGGCAGGAGCGGCCTGCTGACCGCAGGCGGCGAGCGCGAAGATCATGACCAGCGCCAGAAGCATGGCAAGAATTTTCTTCATTTTTGTTCCTCCTCAGATTTTTATTCAAAGGCACAATGTGCCTGAGAATTCATGAAAAACAGGGGCTGTGTTTTACCTCGATCCAATCAAAAACGGGCGCCGTTATACCGCGCTGCCGCGCTTGATTTAATACAAATTTTACAAACGTTATTATACTATTTTGATTTTTTGTTGTAAACTGCGGGACGATAGGTTTTTTTCATAAAAATCAGGAGGTCGTTTTGTGGAGTTTTACCACTATCCGCGCTGGACGTTGAGGCAGGCCTCGTCGATCATACCCCAGGCTCCGCTGCCCTCTCCCGCGCATTTGACGTGGACGCCGACGGTCAACGTCCGGCCATCGGTAAAGGCGATGTCGCCGATCTTCGCGGTGGACCAGCTGTTGTAACGTGTGATGGTCAGCGGCGCGGTGGCGACGACCTCTCCGTCGAGCTTGACATAGGCGTAAACCTCCGCCTCGCCCGCGTCTCCGCCCTGGATCGAGACGCTGAATTGATAGGTTCCGGGGGCGAGATCCGCCGCCGTCTGCTCGGCGTCAAAATCGATGCTGCCGCTCTTGGCTCCCCAGAAGTGGAGGTTGCACTCCCCGTCAAGGGAATTGAGCGGGTTCTTTTCGATCCCCAGCTCGTCCGCGCCGCCGCGGTCGATGATCACCCAGGGGGCGGTTGTGCCGTCCTCAAAGCCGCCGTTGAGCAGGAAGTTCAGCTCCGCCGTTGTGACAAAGCAGCGCACGGCGCGCCCGTCCGCTTCGCCCGCGATCTCATAAACGCCCGCGGCGCTCTTCATCTCGGCGATCTTTGCCTCGTCGATCTGCCATTCCACATTGACCGGCTCACGGCTGCCGTTTGTCAGGATCGCGTTGACGGTCTCGGGCAGCACGATCTCGGCCGACAGGTCAAAGCGTACGCGCGCATCCTCCAGCGCATCGACGGCGGGCGCGAGCTCGTTGCCCGTGCGGACAAGCGAAAAGAGCTTGAGCGACTCGAGCGCACGGCCCTGCGCGTCAAAGAAAGCCTGGTTGTCCACCGCGCTGCCGCCGTAATACTGTCCGGCGTCGTCCGGATCATAGGCCGCGGCATAGCTTGAGGCCCAGCCGGAGCCGTCCCGCTCCCACTTCTCGTGGTTTTCCTCCCAGGAGCTTGTGCCGACGGTGATCCACGCGCCCTCCCAGTACACCACGCCGATGCCGCCGATGGAATTGACCGTCTCGATCACGTCCACCACGCTGTTGGCCTGGCCCTGGACGGTGTAGGGATAGTTTTTCACCACGGCGCTGCCGTCGGAGATCGTATTGCCGGAAAAATCGCTGTCCTCCGGCGTAAAGGCGTAAGAGGTCTCCATGACCATGACCTTCTTGCCGTACTGTTCGGCAACGGAGGAGAGAACGGAGGCCAGGTTCTCCAGCGTGCCGTGCCAGTAGGGATAATAGGATGTGGCAAACACGTCGTAGTCCAGATTGTAATAGGCCAGCTTGCTTGCGTAGCTGGCGTAGCTTTCCGCGTTCTCGGGATTGGCGAAATGGACGGCGACGAGCGCCTCGGGGTAGATTTCCCGAACCGCCTTTGCCCCGGCGCCCATGATGTACTGGATGTTGAACCAGGTCTTCTCTCCGGCAAGAGCGCCGTTTGTCTCGTTGCCCAGCTGCACCATGCCCACGTCCACGCCCGCGTCGCGCAGCTTTTCAAGGCTCTCCTTCGTAAAGGCGTAGGCGGCCTCGGTCTTCTCTTCGATCTTCATGCCCGCCCAGGCCTTGGGGGCAAACTGCTTGCCCGGGTCGGCCCAGAAATCGGAATAATGGAAATCCACGAGCAGCTTCATCCCGTTTGCTGTGGCGCGGCGCCCGATCTCAACGGCGGCGTCGACGTCGTTGTTGCCGCCGCCGTAGCCGCGGCCGGCGCTGTCATAGGGATCGTTCCAGACGCGCACGCGGATCATGTTGATTCCGTTGGCGGCGAGGATTTCGAAAAGGTCCTTTTCCGTGCCGTCAAAGTCGACATATTTCACGCCGCTGCGCTCTTCGGCCAGGACGCTGGAAACGTCCATGCCGAGGATGAAATCCTCCGGCAGGTTCTCGATTTTTCTGACATACAGCGTATCGGAGCTCACGGAAGCGCTCTCCCCTTTCGGTACGGATGCGCCGCTCCCGCAGGCGCCCAGCAGCAGCGAGGCGCAAAGCAGCAGTGCCGCAGCCATGCGTTTTCTGTTCTTCATCGTCTGTCTCCTGTCCATGTGTTTTCCGGTTCTGCGCGGTGTGTACGACGGGCGAAACCGGGGATACTTGATTATATCACACCTCTCCGCTGGCGCAAGAGCGACACTCGCCTTACCGCGCCGCTGCATGGCCGCTTCTCCCTTGACAATCCGGGGACGAACGAGTAGTATTTTTGTATCACTTGATGAAAAAAGGGTGGGGTTCACGATGAAAAAAACCGTATCTCTGCTTCTTTGCCTGGCGCTTGTCT
The DNA here is from genome assembly GCA_900320465.1 of uncultured Eubacteriales bacterium. Lineage (GTDB taxonomy): Bacteria > Bacillota > Clostridia > Oscillospirales > Oscillospiraceae > Limivicinus. Next base: position 11,856 of record ONSQ01000035.1, on the reverse strand, counting down.
GCGCACTTTTCACCGGCTGCGGTGACTCCGCTCCGGCTGCTCCGACTGCTCCGGCAGCACCGGAAGCCCCGGAAGCCGCGGACGACAGCCCGGAAGTGCGCCTTGACGACAGCGCGCTGCGCTCCGACTTCGTCTGTGAGGACAATAACCGCGTCTTTTACGAGATCTTCGTGGGCTCGTTCTCCGACAGCGACGGCGACGGCACTGGCGATCTGCGCGGCATCATCAACCGGATGGACTATCTCAACGACGGCGATCCCAATTCCGGAAAAAGTCTGGGCGTGGAGGGTCTGTGGCTGACGCCCGTCTTTTCCTCTCCTTCCTATCATAAATATGATGTGACGGACTACTATGCGATCGACCCGGCCTTCGGCACGGAGGCGGATCTTGTCGAGCTGTGTGAGCTGTGCGAAGCGCGCAACGTCAAGCTGATCCTCGATCTGCCGATCAACCACACCGGCGCGCAGAACGAGTGGTTCTCCGCTTTCGCGGCGGCCCACCGCGCAGGCAACACCGCCGACGCGTATTACGACTTCTACTCCTGGTGCCCGGCCGACAGCATTCCCGCCGGGCGCAGCTTCCGGCCGATCGACGGCACGAACGACTGCTACGAGTGCAACTTCTCCGGCGATATGCCCGAGCTGAACTTTGACAGCGAAGAAGTGCGCGCCGAGGTGCTTTCGATCGCGAAATACTGGCTTGCGCGCGGGGTGGACGGCTTCCGCTTCGATGCGGTCAAGTATGTCTATCTCGGTGACCACGGCTCCAACGCCGCGTTCTGGCAGTGGTACATGGACGAGCTGCGCGCCATCGACGGCAGCATCTACACGGTGGCCGAGGTGTGGGACACCGACGGCGTCACGGACCAGTATTTCGGCGCGCTCAACTGCTTTGACTTTACCGTCGCCCAGGCGGAGGGGCTGATCGCAAAGGCCGCCGCGGGGAGCGGCGTGAGCAATCTGACGGGCTATGTGGAGAGCTATCTGGACAGAGTCGGCTCGCTTCGCAGCGACGCGACGATCGTCCCCTTCGTCTCCAACCATGACATGGACCGCGCGGCGGGCTTTCTGAGCGTTTCGAACGGTCGGATGAAGATGGCCGCCAACCTGTACCTCCTCGGCCCCGGCTCCCCCTTCCTCTATTACGGCGAGGAGCTGGGGGTGAAGGGCTCGCGCGGCAGTTCGAACACCGACGCCAACCGTCGGCTGGCCATGCCCTGGGGCGACGGCGACACCGTGGCCGATCCGCCGGGAGCCGACTATCCGGAGACCAGCCGGCTCGCCTCGACGGCCGCGGAGCAGATCGCCGATCCCGACAGCCTTTACACCTATTATAAAACACTGCTGATGATCCGCCATGCCAATCCCGAGATCGCACGCGGGACCTACCACGCCCTTGAGGGAAGCGGAAAGCTGGGCGGCTTTGTCTCCGAATGGGAGGGCTCGAGCGTGTGCGTGCTGCACAACGCGTCGCAGAATGCGATGGACTATGATCTTTCTTTGATCGCAGGCTATGACTTTTCCGTGCTCTCCGCCTCGATCGGTCAGGGCGAGGCCGTGCTGGAGGGCGGCGTGCTGACGCTGCCGCCCCAGACCAGCGCCGTTCTGCGCGAGAATGGCTAAACAAAAAGGGGCTGTCTGTCCACAGCCCCGGCAAATATAAATATAATAAAAAGGCGTTGTTTCGAAACAGCAGAAAGAGCTGTCAGGAAACAACGTCTTTTTCTATGCGGTTTTATTCCTCCGCGTCGATCAGCACCCAGGAAATCTTGTCCGGGTTATCGGGCAGGTAGTTGACCACCACCGGCACAAAGCGGGAGGCGGCGGCCGTCTCGGTGATGCTGCGCGTCACGTCCTGCAGGTTGTAGGTGTAGGTGCCGCGGTCGGTCTCGTAGTAGACACGGTCGTACAGCTTGAAGAACAGCGGCGTGTTCTGGCCCGTGCCGGCGTCGACCTTGACCAGGGAGACGGGGGTATAGCTGTAGATCGACAGCACCTTGCCCGCCGGCCGGTCGGACAGCTGCTGGGCCACGCTGATGGCAAAGCCGCTGACGCCGCCCTCGGGTGTGGGTGTTGTGGACATCTCGGCGCTGTAGACAAACTCGATCTCGCCCTTTTCCTCATCCGGTACCGGATGGCGCAGATCGGCCAGCACCACCTCGTCAAAGCCGATGTCATAGAGCTCGCGCGTCATCTCCACCACATAGTCGCGCACCTTCTGGTTATAGGGGTCCAGCCACATGCCTTCCTCGTCGTAGTAGTTCATGCCAAAGCTGGTTTTCAGCGCCACCAGGGTGCTGTAGGCAGGATAGCGCTCGTCGATGCAGCAGCTGATCTTCGCCACCAGATAGACGTTTTTCTCCTTGAGCATGTCCACGTAGCGCTGGATCGAGTTGGTGATCTCGTTTTCCACCGAAAGGCCGTAGCCCATCGCGGCGCTGGAGCGCGAGTACCACATCAGATTGCCGCTGCGGGGCTTCATTTCGATCATCAGCGCATTGCCGGTCTGCAGACGGGCGGCATACTCCTCCAGCATCTGCAGGTTGATGTTTTCGTGGGGAACATAGATCGCGCGCATCTGCCGCAGATCGGTGCGGGCAATGGGCTGGATTGAGGAGTAGTCCGGCGTGTCAAAGCTGATGGATACCGTGGTCTGCTCGAAGGGCGTGTCGTCCTCCTCGCCGGCGAGACCCGCGGTGCCCGCGCTCTCGCCGCCCAGGATGGGCAACTCCACCTTGACGTCGTCCTTGGTAATAACGGCGTATTTCTGCATGCCGTAAAACAGCACCACCAGCAGCGCCAGCAGTGCCACCGCCACCGCCACGATCACATAATAATGGCTGCGCTTTTTGCGGCTGCCTTTATAGTATTCCGCGTTTCTGGCCATGGGTCACTTCAGTCCTCGATCTGGGATATACGGCGGATATGTCTCTCGTCACCGGAGAAGGGAGTATCCAGGAAGGTGTCGACGATCTTCAGCGCAAGGCCCGGTCCGGTCACCCGGGCGCCGAGCGTCAGCACGTTGGCGTCGTTATGCAGCCGCGTGGCCTCGGCCGAGAAGCAGTCGCCGCACAGGGCGGCGCGGATGCCGCGGATCTTGTTTGCCGTCATGGACACGCCGATGCCGGTGCCGCAGATCAGGATGCCCTTGTCGCACTCTCCCGCCGCGACGGCCTTTGCCACCGCCTTGGCGTAGACGGGATAGTCGCAGCTCGCCTCCGTATAGGTGCCGAAATCCTTGACCTCGAAGCTGCGCTTCTGCAGATGCGCGATGATCTCTCCCTTCAGAGCAAAGCCGCCGTGGTCGCTTCCGATTGCAATCATGAGAACGATCCTCCGTTTTCTTTCTTTTAACTAATATAGTTTACCATCATTCCCGGGAAGTATCAAGTACAATCAGCAGCAAGACGGCCCCGCAGGGCACAGAATCGATCTTGTTATCTTTTTTTGATTGATGTGTAACGGGAATCGAAGAGGCGTGTATACATAAGCGTCAAGGCAATCAAACAAAATAAAAAATAAAAATTATAAAAGGAGAAAAACATCATGACTAACACGAACAAGGAAATGCTCACTTCTCAGATCATCGCCGCTCTCAACGAGGACGAGTCCTTCGTCAACGATTTCATCACCGCCCAGGACGCCCCGGCCGTCCAGGAAGTTCTGGCCGAGCACGGCTTTGAGCTGACGCTCGATGAGATCAACGAGCTCTTCAGCGAGGGTGTGACCCAGATTCAGTGCTTTGCCCAGCAGGCTTCCGATGAGCTCAGCGAGGAGCAGCTCAGCCAGGTGGCCGGCGGCGGCTTCATCCGGTATCTGGTGCGCGGAGCGGTGTCCGCCGCAGTCGGCTTCGGCTTTGGCTGCCTGTGCGGCGTCTGCCCGGCTGCCGCCGTCGCCACGCCTTACGTGGTGGGCGGTCTGGCCCTGTGGTGCGCGGCCGGCTACCTCAAGAAGGGCTGGTAAACCCTGGCGGGGAAAACAGAAAAAGCATGTAAAGACACGGCGGGATTTCTCCCGCCGTGTCTTTTGTGTTATTTGATGGGACGCCTCAAATCATGATGCCGCGCTGCTTTGCCTCAAAGCGCAGCTGATCGCGGAAGTCCGGGTGAGCGATGGCGATGAGCTGGCGGGTGCGGCTTGCCAGACTTTCGCCCCGCAGGTGCGCCACGCCGTACTCGGTAACGATGTAGTCCACGTCGTTTTTGCTGGTGGTGCAGACAGCGCCGGGCGTCAGGGTGGACTTGATCTTGCTGATGGCGCCGCCCTTGGCCGTGGAGGTGAAGGCGATGAAGCTCTTGCCGCCCTTCGACTGGGTCGCGCCGCGCACATAGTCGATCTGGCCGCCGGAGCCGGACATATGCTTGGTACCCACGCTCTCGGCGCAGACCTGGCCCCAGAAGTCCACCTCCAGCGCCGCGTTGATGGAAATCATGTTGTCGTTGCGGCAGATCACGTCCGGGTCGTTGACATAGTCCACCGGCATCACCGCGATGGCCGGGTTGTTGTCGATGTAATCATAGATGCGCTGCGAGCCGAAGGCAAAGGTCGTCACGCTCACGCCGCGGTGGATCTGCTTGCGGCTGTTGTTCACCGCGCCGCAGGCGATCAGCTCCACCATGGAATCGGTGAACATCTCGGTGTGGATACCCAGGTCGTGCTTGGTCTTCAGCGCCATGCCGGTGGCGTCCGGGATCGCGCCGATGCCCAGCTGGATGCAGGCCCCGTCGGGGATCAGCTCGGCAATATAGCCGCCGATGGTCCGGCTGACCTCGTCGATCTGGGCCGCGGGCAGTACCGGCAGGGGCATATTGTTCTCCACGATGCCGTCCACCTGGCTCACATGGATCTGCAGACCGCAGACGGCACGGGGCTGATGGGTGTTGACCTCGATGAAGATGCGCTTTGATTTCTCGATCATGGCCTCGCTGTAGGACGAGACACAGCCGAGAGAGAAGTAGCCGTGCTCGTCCATGGGCGAGACGGCGACGCAATAGGCGTCATAGCTGTAGTTCGCGCGGATCAGCTTGGGAATATCGCGGTAATAGTTGGGGATAAAATCAGCGAAGCCGGCGTTGATGGCCTTGCGGGCGCCGCCGCCGGCGAACCAGGATACGCCGTTGAGCTTTCCGTTAAGCGTGCTGTCGGCGTAGAACTCCAGCGGATAGACATCCAGCAGCGTCTGAACCTTGACGCCCTCGATCTCCCCTCTCCGGGCCCGTGCGGCAAGCGCGCTCATGATCGCCGGTGTATGGGCCGTGGCGGCGTCCATTCCGATGAGCCAGCCGCTCTCGACCCGATCGGCCAGCGAGGCGGCGTCCGTAAGCCTGCGTGCGTATTCTTCCTGATAACGATCCATTTCTTCCTCCGTCAGTGTTTCCTGCCTCGGCGCGGACGGTCGGCATACAGGCGGTTGTCCGCGATGCGGCTGTCCGACTCCTGCATGAATTTTTTGAGCTTGTCCTCAAAGTCCTGGTTATCGCTGCGCGGGGCGACCTCGCCCACAGGCTGGCTGGCGGTTTCCCGCGGCCTTGCTTCCGAGACGGGGCGTGCCGGCGCGCGCGGAGGTCTCGGAGCCGGCCGTTCGGCCTGCTCCGCAGCGCGTTTGATAGACAGATTGATCTTTCCGTCGTCCGTGACGTTCAAAATCCGCACTTTCACGCTTTGACCGACTTGAACGAACTCATTGATATCCGAGACGAACGCATTCGCGATCTCAGAGATATGCACCAGCCCGCTCTTGCCGCCCGGCAGCAGCACAAAAGCGCCGAATTTCGCAATGCTCGTGACTTTTCCTTCCACGACTGTTCCGATTTCCAATGCCATGTTATCCCTCTTTATCTTCTGCTTGAGCGAAATAGAAAATTGTTTCGTCCGGCAGCACAAGACCCAGCCGTTCACGCGCCAACTTTTCGATCTCACTGTCCTCCGGTTCGGTCTCCAGCGCGCTTTTCAGCGCTTCGGTTTCCTCCCGGAGCATCTGCACCTCCGAGCGAAGCTCCCGGCGTGCGATTTCCGCCTCCTCGTATGATTTCCTGACAGCCGCCCCACGCGCAAGCGCATAGGCCAGCAGCAGTGCGATAACGATACGGATCAACCGGGACAGCCCGGTCCCCTCCGCAGCTTCACAAGCTCTCATAGCAGTAATATAGCCTACTCCTTTGAAAAATGGAAGTGTTTATTTTACTTTTTGGCGGTCTTTTTTTAAGTTTTTTGCGATTTTTCCCAAAAAAGTCCCAAATGCTGGTGAAATGGACGGGCTGACGCCCAGCTGATAGAGCCCGAACACGGTCAAAAAGGCCGCAGCCTCCCAGAAAAGCGCGTGTCCGCGTGCGAAGATCATGCCCACGGCGAAGAGCGAAAAGGTGCAGTACAGGCAAAACAGTGTGTCGCACACCAGTGAGCCGACACGCGAGGCGCCCCTGCGCAGCACCCGCAGCAGATCGTAGAGCAATCCGGCGCTCAGCGCGCAAAGCGCGGCGGCGGATATGGCTATCGTTTGTTCTCCGACCGAGACCCCCACGTTTGTCAGCCGAAGAGCCGGGTAAAGAGTGAGCTGTGCGCCGTGCGCTCCTCATAGCTCAGTTCGTCGATCCGGCCCCGCAGCTCCAGCACGCCCGCGTCCAGATCGATCTTGTCGATGTGCAGCGCCTCGCCCCTGACGCTCAGCTCGCCCATGTCGGTGGACAGCAGGATCGTGTTCTCGTCAAAGCCGCTCACGTCGCTGACGCCGCTCAGACGCATACGCTCCCGATTGTCCATCTGCAGCACGTGCGCTCGCGCGGGCACGGAGGCGGCACTGTCGTTCCTGGCCATTTTCATCCCTCCTGCGTAAAAAATGCTTCCTCTCTATCATAGTGCGGCGCTCGCGGGAAATATGTCTCTTTTCCGCCCCGGCGAGGAAAGCATTTGACTTTGGCCCCGGGAGGGACTAAGATATGGAGGGAAGAGCCGGGCCGCGGTCCCTCTTCGATCAGCTTACAGAAAGTGAGTGGATGACATTATGGACAGACGCAGCGGTGTTCTGATGCCGATGAGCTCCCTCCCCTCTCCCTACGGGATCGGGACCATGGGCAAAAGCGCCTATCAGTTTGTGGATTTTCTCCGGCGCAGCGGGCAGAAGTACTGGCAGTTGCTCCCTCTTGGCCCCACCAGCTATGGGGACAGCCCCTACGCCTCTTTTTCCAGCTTCGCGGGCAACCCCTATTACATTGATCTGGACCTGCTCGTACGCGACAGGCTTCTGAAGAAAAACGAGATCAGTTCCCTGTTCTGGGGCAACGATCCCGAGCGGGTGGATTACGGCGTGATCTATCAAAACCGCTTCGCCGTACTGCGCAAGGCGTATGAGCGCGGCTCGCAGCTCTTTGCCGATGAGTTCGCCGCCTGGCGCAGCCAGAGCGGCCCCTGGCTGGAGAACTACGCCCTTTTCATGGCACTCAAGGCCCATTTCGGCATGCGCAGCTGGGTGGAGTGGGACGACGAGGATATCCGCCTGCGCCGCGGCGACGCCGTGGAGCGTTATCGCCGCGAGCTCAGCGACGAGGTGTCCTTCTACGCCTTCCTGCAGTTCCTCTTCTTCCGCCAGTGGAACGCGCTGAGGGAGTACGCACACGAGAAGGGCATTTCCTTCATCGGCGACGTGCCGATCTACGTGGCGCTGGACAGCGCCGACGTATGGAGCGAGCCGAAGTACTTCCAGCTGGACGCAGACGGCGTCCCCTCCGAGGTAGCCGGCGTTCCGCCCGATCCCTTTACCGAGGACGGCCAGCTCTGGGGCAACCCGCTGTACGACTATGACGAGATGAAGCGGGATGGCTTCGGCTGGTGGATCCGCCGGATCGAGGGCGTTGGCCGCCTGTACGACGTGATCCGTATCGACCATTTCCGCGGCTTTGAGAGCTACTGGGCCGTTCCCTACGGCGAGAAAACCGCCAAGAACGGCCGCTGGCGCAAGGGCCCGGGCATGGATCTGGTGGGCATTCTGACCTCCTGGTTCCACAACCTGCACTTTATCGCCGAGGATCTGGGCTACACCACGCCGGAGGTGGAAAAGCTGCTGGCCGACTCGAAGCTGCCCGGCATGAAGGTGCTGGAGTTTGGCTTTGACCCGGACGGCGACGGCGACTACATGCCCCACAACTGCCCCTACCACAGTGTCTGCTATATCGGCACCCACGACAACGAGACCGTGCGCGGATGGGTCGCGTGTCTGGACCGCCGCACCCGCAGCTTTGCCCGGGACTATATGCACATCACCGAGGACGAGGGCTGGTGCTGGGGTATGATCCGCACCGGCATGGCCTCGCCCTGCGAGCTTTTCGTGCTGCAGATGCAGGACGCGCTGGAGCTGCCGCGCAGCGCCCGCATGAACACGCCGGGCACCGCCTCCGGCAACTGGCAGTGGCGTATGCGTCCCGATGCGCTCAGCGCGGAGCTTTCCCGCAAGCTCAAGGCCTATACGCATCTGTACCGCAGGTGCTGAACACGAACACATGAAAAAACCTTCCGATGCCTGTCGGCATCGGAAGGTTTTCTTATCAAAATAGATGGATCGCACCGAAGGTGACGCAGGTCATGATGGCCGCCGCGGCCAATACCCCCAGAACGATGGAGGGCAGCGCCTTTCTCAGCCGCATCCCCATCAGCGCCGCCACCAGCGCGCCGGTCCAGGCGCCCGTACCCGGCAGCGGGATCGCCACCAGGAGGAAGAGCCCCACGGGGCCGTATTTGGTGACCAGCTCGCTCTTCAGATGCGCCCGCTCCTCGATGCGGGTAATGAAGCCGTCCAGCTTGCCCAGACGCGTCCGCAGGAAGGCGAGCACGTTTTTGATGAAGAGGATAATGAACGGCACCGGCAGCAGGTTTCCCGCCACCGCAGCGATCAGCGCCAGCGGATACGCAAGCCCGATCGCGATCCCATAGGGCAGGCCCAGCCTCAGCTCGACCACCGGGAGCATGGAGATCAGAAAGGTCATCGTCATCTTTCCGATGAGCGTATCAGTCAGCCATGTGATCATCCGTGTCCTCCGACCCCTTGTACCGGAACGCGAAGAGCCGCTGTCCCAGATAATTCAGCACCGTGTAGAGCCCCATGCCCACCACCATGGCGGCGTTGGTCTGGAAACGCTCCCCCTCCCCGGCCAGCAGCCGCAAAGTCAGGGGCTTGGCCACACCGTAGGCCACAAGCCAGCAGACCGCCACCGTCAGCACGAAGCGGCCCACCTGGGTCCAGGAACGTTCGGTGCTGTGAAAGGTATAGTATTTGTTCAGGAAAAAACTGACCGTGCCGCCGACGAGATAATTCGCCGCCGAGCTCAGCCAATAGGAGCAGCCCGCCAGGTTATACAGCAAAAACATCACCGCAGCCCCCACCGCGGTGTTCACGACGCCGGTCAGCAGGAACTTCGGTATGGTACTGTCTACAAAACGTTTCATGTCTTTTCCCTCACAGCGAGCGGTATTATAGCATACTATTTCCCAAGATTCAACAGATCGACCAAAAATGCCGCGTACCTTCTTCTGTGATTTTGGCGGGAATGGGAGCATAGTCGCTGTTGCAATTTAAAGTGTTATACTGTACAATTATTTACAGTTTTTTTCGGAAGGAGTCTGAACATGAATATCCTCAACGGTTTTGTATCCTTCTTTACCGGGCCGCTGAACACCGTGGCCTGGCTGTACATTTTCCTGCCCTGCGCCATTGGGGGCGGACTGTTCCTTTCGGTCCGCAACGGCTGGATCCAGTTCGCCCGCCTGGGCTACGCGCTGAAAAACACCGTGGGCAAGATGTTCTCCCGCGAGAAGGCGGGCGAGGGCGCCGTCACGCCCTTCCAGGCTGTGACCACCGCGCTGTCGGCCACTGTCGGCACGGGCAACATCGTCGGCACCACCCAGGCCATCGCTCTGGGCGGCTACGGTGCCGTGTTCTGGATGTGGATCGCCGCGCTGATGGGCATGGTCACCAAGTATTCCGAGGTTGTGCTCTCCATCCGCTATCGTGAGCGCGACGCCAAGGGCGACTGGGTCGGCGGCCCGATGTACTATATCCGCAACGGCATGGGACCCAAGTGGAAGTGGCTTGGCGGCGTGTACTGTGTGTTTGCCGCACTGGCCGCCTTCGGCATCGGCAACGGCGCCCAGGCCAAGTCCATTGTCGGCTCGCTGAACAACGCCATCGTCGCCTTTGTCCCCTCCGCCGCGTCCGCGTCGGGTACGATCAATCTGGTCTGCGGCATCGTGCTGGCCGTGCTGGTGGCGCTAATCCTCTTCGGCGGCATCAAGCGCATCGGCGAGGTCTGCGAAAAGCTGGTCCCCTTCATGAGCGCGTTCTATATTCTCTTCACGCTCATCGTCATCATCACCCACATCTCCGGCATCGGCCGCGCCTTTTATCTGATCTTTGCCAGCGCCTTTACCCCTCGCGCCGTGTTCGGCGCCGCCTCCGGCATCGTGCTCAAGCAGACGGTGATCTGGGGCATGCGCCGCAGCGCCTTCTCCAACGAGGCCGGTCTTGGCTCCGCCGCCATCGCCCACGCCGCCGCCGACACCAAGGGTCCCGTCAACCAGGGTCTGTACGGTATTTTTGAGGTCTTTATCGACACGATCATCATCTGCTCGCTGACCGCGCTGTCGGTCATTATCAGCGGCGTGGACATCAACTGGGGCGTCAAGCCCGGCAGCGAGCTGATCACCAGCGCTTTCGCCACGGTATTCGGCATGCGCTTTGCTTCGCTGTTTGTGGCCCTGGCGCTGATGATGTTCGCTTTCTCCACGATCCTGGGCTGGTCGCTGTACGGCACCCGCTGCATCCAGTATCTGCTGGGTCTCAAGGCAGCGAAGGTCTATCAGCTGATTTTCGTGCTGGTGGTCATAGTGGGCTCGGTGGCTTCCATCGACACAGTCTGGGACGTGGCGGACACGCTCAACGGTCTGATGGCAATCCCGAACTTTGTGGCGCTCTTCGCCCTGTCGGGCGTTGTCGCCGGTCTGACGCGGGAGCATTTCAAAAAGGACTCCCCGCTTGAAAAGTAAGCACGCTTCACAGAGCATTCTCTCCCGGAGTGTCCTTCACTCCGGGAGATTTTCGTCCGTCCGGTCTCATTTTAATGTGTGGAAAATAGAATGCCGACTTGCGAAAAAAAGTATTGCTTTTTCTGGAAGCTTGTGCTAATATAATTGAGCGCTGTGGAGAAAGCACAGCATTTCCGGGTGTAGCGCAGTTGGTAGCGCGCTTGAATGGGGTTCAAGAGGCCGCTAGTTCGAATCTAGTCACTCGGACCAAATAAAGCAGATCGCCTTTTGGCGGTCTGCTTTATTTCTCTCTTGTGTTGATCGAACCAGCGGCCTCTTGTATTTCAATCCATGGCCGCAAAGCGGCCGTGGCGGCGTCTGCGCCGCGCCGGCCGCTAGTTCGAATTTAGTCACTCGGACCAAAAATCCTCGATTTCGCAAGAAATCGGGGATTTTTCTTGCTTAATAGTTCTGCTTATTATGGGGCGACTGGAATTTGACTGGAATGCGGATCATTTCCGCAAAACGCCGCATTGAATGCCTCCACGGCCTTTTGCTTGATCGGGCTCTGCACATGCAGGTAGTGCTGTGTCATGCCCAGATCCGCGTGCCCCACCATGCTTTGAATCGTTGCCAGGTCAACGCCTAATGCTTGCATCTGCGACACGTAGCTATCAGACTTGCCCTCCCTCCGGAGATTCCGCAGCAGGTCTTCGATGTCCATCGCCTTGATGGTGTTGACCGGTCGGTCCCCGATCTTCTCCTTCAGCGTGGCCAGCCTGTACTTGTAGCTCTGCTGCGTCGTTTTGGAGATGCTGTCCTTTCTATCGTATCTTTTCTGCCACCT
>ONSQ01000037.1 GCA_900320465.1 uncultured Eubacteriales bacterium | reverse complement strand
CAGGATCAAACTCTCAATAAATGGTATCTTAAAACCTTTCGGTTCTAAAATCTTATTGAAGCTTTCTTAGCTCTCAAAAGAAATTGTCTTTGAGAATCTCTCGATTCTCTTAAAGAACCCTTTTCTGGTGCTTATTTAGCATAAGCTTTGTTCTTACATTGTTCAATTTTCAAGGTACATCTCGCGGCCATCCTCTCGGCGGCAGCTTTTATATATTAGCACACACAAAAGGCTTTGTCAAGAAAAACTTTTTCTTTTTTCAAAGTTTTTTTGGCGGCCTTTTGTCGGTGCCAGCGCCTCTCTTCAGGCGCCCGGCTAATATACCACCGAAAAACGCCTTTGTCAACACTTTTTTCAGCTCTTTTTTGAAAAATTTTCTAGTTGCTACATATTGGTCAATTCCTTGGAAATACTACACAATATGTATGATTCTCTCTTTGATTCCGCCGCCGCGGAGGTGCCGGCACACCCCAGACGGCAGCCGGAATATGGCGGCGCAGTGACGCCGGATAATCTGAAATCCATCTTCCGCCGCTGCGCGGACTTTGAAAGCCGCACGCTGCGCGTGGGGCAATGCGAGCTGTTCCTGTGCTGGCTGGACGGGCTGGTGGACAGTCTGGAGACGGCCGAGACGCTGCTGCGGCCGCTGGCCGACCAGATGCTGGGCGAGGCCGGGGAGGAGGCCTGTCTGCAGGCGCTGCTCTTTGGGGCAGTCAGCTGCCCGGCGGTGGCGCGCCGCGACGACCCGGACGCGCTGAGCTTCGATCTGACCCACGGGCGCTGCGCCCTCGTCTTTCCGGGGTTGAAATGCGCGCTGAGCTTCGATCTGCGGGGCGGCGCCTGCCGGACGGTGGGCGAGCCCACGCTGGAGAAGTCGCTCAAGGGCAGCCGGGACAGCTTTGTGGAGACGCTGCGCGCCAACACCGCCCTGCTGCGGCGGCATCTGGCCACGCCGCGGCTGAAGATCGCAGAGCACACGCTTGGCCGCAAGAGCCACACCCGTCTGGCGGTGGTGTTTGTGGAGGACGTGGCTGATCCGGCCGTCGTACGGGAGCTGGCCCGGAGGCTGGCCGGGATCGACGTGGACGGCGTGCTGAGCCTGGGGGTGCTGGAGGAACAGCTCGCCGACCGGCCCCTGTCGCCCTTTCCGCAGCTGCTGCACACCGAAAAGCCCGACCGCCTGGCCCGCTGGCTGCTGGACGGGCGGGTGGGGCTGCTGCTGGACGGCGTGCCCATCGCGCTGGTGCTGCCGGTGAGCTTTTCGGCCTTCCTGCGCGTCGGCTCCGAGGGCAGCATGAATTGGCTTTCGGCGACGCTGCTGACGGCGCTGCGCTATGCCGCGCTGTTTCTGGGGCTGTATCTGCCGGCGCTGTACGCCGCCGTCGCCTCGTTTCACCAGGAGATGATCCCCACGAAGCTGCTTTTGTCCATCGTGGAGGCCAAGCGGGACGTGCCCTTTTCCACCTCCTTCGAGCTGATCGGCATGCTGCTGGCCTTCGCGCTGCTGCAGGAGGCGGGGCTGCGCCTGCCGGACCCGGTGGGCGACACCGTGTCCATCATCGGCGCGCTGATCGTGGGGCAGGCCGCCGTGGAGGCGCGGCTGGTGAGCCCCATCGCCATCATCGTCGTGGCGGTGTCCGGCATCGCCTGCTACGCCCTGCCCAGCCAGGATCTGGGGGCCGCGGTGCGGCTGTGGCGGGCGCTGCTGCTCCTGGGCGGCATCTGCGCGGGGCTCTACGGCGTGGCGCTGCTTTCCTGCCTGCTGGCGGTGGAGCTCTCCTCGCTGGAGAGCTTCGGCCGTTCCTACACCGCCCCGCTGAGCGGCGAGGAGCGCTTTGGGGTGGCGGCCCTGCTTGTTTCTCCGCCGCTTTTTGCCCGGAAGCTGCGGGATCGGGCGCTGAACACACCGGATCGGAGGCGACAGAGATGAGACGCTTTCTTTCTATTATAATAATAGCGGCGTTGCTGCCTGGTCTGGCGGGCTGCGCCCTGTTCCCGGCAAAAAAGCAGGGCGTGGAGCAGCTGCTGGTCGTCCAGGCCATGGGCGTGGACCGGGAGGGGCCGCGGCTGGTTCTGTCCATGGTCTCCGCCGCCGACAGCAGCCGGGGCGAAGGGCCGGTACGATTGAGCGGCAGCGGCCCGACGCTGGCCCAGGCCCAGCGGGACATCGCCCTGCGGAGCACGGAGGAGGAGCTGCTGTGCGCCCACACGGGCCACATCCTCCTGGGGGAGGACAGCGCCGGGGCGGCGCTGGGCGAGGTGCTGGACGCGGTCTGCCGCTCGCGGGAGCTGCGCATGGACGTGCCGCTGTACATCCTGCGGGGCGGGAGCGCCGAGCTGGCGCTGCTGCACGCGGGGGACGAGCGCATCGGCGCGGTGGAGCAGCTGGACGCGCTGAGCGCCGCGGCCATGGCCCGGGACGGGGAAAAGCCGCCCTCCGCCGCCCGGATCGCCGCGGCCCAGGCCGGGGACGGCTGCGCGCTGATCGCGGCGCTGCGCTGCGCGGAGGCCGCCGAGCAGGGCGAGGACGGCGCGGTGCTGACGCTGCTGCCCGACGGGCGGGCCATTGTGCGCGGCGGGGACATCCTGGGCTATCTGGAGCAGGAGGACATGCTTGCGCTGGATCTGCTGCGCGGGGCGCGGGGGGTGCACACGCTGCCGCTGACGCTTCCCGACGGCCAGACGGTCACGGTGCAGACCGCGCCGGGCAGCACCCGGCGGAGGCTGCTGCGGACGGAGGCCGGGTCCCGGGCCCTGGGGCTGGAAATCAGTCTGAGCGCCTCGGTGCTGGAGATCCGGGGCGGCGGCGTGGCGGAGGACGGGGCGCTGGGCGCCGCGCTGGAGCAGGAGCTGCTGCGGCGCGCGCTCAGGCTGGTGCGGCTGCAGCGGTCTCTGGGGGCGGATTTTCTCGGTCTCGGGGACAGGCCGCTGCATCTGACGGTGTCGGCGCGTATCAGCCACACCGGCGATCTGAGGGACGCGCCATGAGCGGCCCCATTCGGCAAAACCAGCTGACCGGGGCGGTGTGGCTGATGCTGCTGTCTCCGGCGCTGCGGCTGTTTCCCTCGGTCTCCGCCGAGGCGGCGGGGCGCTGGGCGCCGCTGTGCGCGCTGCTCTCTGTCCTGCCGGCGGGGCTGTATCTGGCGCTGGCCAGGCGGGTGCTGAAACGGCGGCTGCGGGGCGAGGGCGTAAGCGAGCTTGTGCGCCGCGCGCTGCCGGGCCGGCGCGGACGGATGGCCGCGCTGCTGCTGGGGCTGTGGCTGTGCGTGTACGCGGGCTTCATTCTGCGCTCCGGGGCGGATCGGCTGATCCTGGCGGTGTACCCGGAGACGCCGCCGGTCTTTTTCATCGTCACGATGCTGCTCGCCGCCCTTTTCGCCGCGACGGCCGGGGAGGGCGGCCTTGTGCGCGCGGCGATGCTGCTGTTGGCCGCCGCGGGCCTTACCCTGGCGGTGGTGCTGCTCTTCTCCCTGGGGTCGGTGCAGTGGGACAATCTGCTGCCGCCGCCCGGCGCCGCGGTCAAGCCGCCGGAGGCCGCGGGGCTGGCGCGGGGCGTGCTGGCGGCGCTGGATCTGCTGCTGGGAGGTGTGTTTGTCGGGACGCTGCTGCTGTCGGAGCTGGAGCCCGGCGGCTTTTCCCCGGGCCGCGGGTTTTTGTCGCTGAGCGCGTTTGCGCTGGTGCTGGGGCTGCTCAGCGCCGAGCTGATCGGCTGCTTCGGCGCCGCGCTGACGGCCCGGCTGGCCTGGCCCTTTTTCTCGCTGGTGCGCAATCTGGTGTTCTTCCGCAGCATCGAGCGGATCGAGGCCCTGGTGGTGGCGCTGTGGGTGTTCCCGGACTTTCTGATCGTGGCGCTGTTTCTGCGGCAGGGCGCGCGCTGCGTGACGGCGAGCCTTGGCGCGCGCTGGGGGACGCTGCGCGCTTTTCCGGCCGCGCTGGGTCTGTGCGCGCTCGCGGCGCTGGTGTTTGCCCTCACGGCGGCGCCGGACGGCGAGACGCTGCAGCGGCTGTCCCGGACGCTGATCCCGGCGGGAAATCTGCTGGTCATGCTGCTGTTTTTCCCGGCGATCCTGGGCGCGGGGCTTCGTTCCGGGAGGTTATAGAAAAAACCGGGAGGGGAAAACCCCTCCCGGTTTTTTGAATGGACTTATTATCAGCCCTGCTCCACCAGATACGGCATCAGGTCGAAGTCCGTCAGCTCGTCGCTCAGCTGCAGCTGGGCCTGCTCCAGGCGGGCGCTGACCATGCTGCGGAACTGGGCGCTGGCATAGGCGGCGCGGGCGTTGGCGGCGGAGTTGCCGTCGGGCGTCTGCAGCGAGAGCTCCAGACTCAGCGGCAGGCGCATGATCACATGGTAGCCGTAGGCCGAGAGGATGGGCTCGCTGACCTCATACTCGCCCAGGTTTGCAACGCCGTCCTCAAATTCGGTGACCATGGTGCCGGGGGCGAAGAGATACCCGTCGGGGAACAGCTCCTTGCCGCTGTCCTCGCAGTATTCCGCCTTGAGTTCGGCAAAGCGCGCGGCGCGCGCCTCCACGTCCTCGATGGAGCGCAGCTCGTCGGAGACCTGCTGCGCTGTCGCCAGCTTGGCGGCCACAGTCTCCTCGTCCAGCGGCTCGAAGGTGGAGCTGTCCACCGTCAGAAACAGGATGTGCCCCGCACAGAGATAGCCGCCGTCCGTCAGATAGCTCAGCGCTTCCTCGTCGCTGACGTTGGCGGCGTTCTCGCCGTAGAGGGCCTTATACAGGCCGCCATAGAGCATGGTCAGCCGATTGAGCCGGTCATACATGCCGCGGCTGCCGTAGGTCTCGGTCAGAAAGGCGGTGAAATCCTCCTCGGTGGCGCCCTCGCCGCAATAGGAGACGATGTCCGCCTGCAGCTGCTGCGCCAGCGCTTCCTCATCCTCAGCACTGAGCGTCACGTTGTTCTCGGCGCAGAGGGACTCGATGGTGTGCATCTCGCGGATGCAGTCCTCCACCATCTGCACGGTGTACTGGGCAAAGGTGGTGTCGCTGTCGGCCTCGATCTTGTCGTCCCAGCGGCGGGCCTGGCCGTAGAGCGCCATGGTGTCGATGTGGCTCTGGGCCTGAGAGCCCATGTCGTTGAGCCAGTAAAAATACTCCTCCCAGGTGACGTCGATGCCCTCGGAGCTGCCGACCACCTGGTCGGGGGCGTAGCGGTCGCGCAGCGCGCTCAGATCCAGACGGCGGGTCTCCATGACGGGGGCTTCCTCCGCGATCCCGGAGGCGTCGGGGACGGTTTCGGCAGGCGCTTCGGGCGCGTCGGCGGTATCCGATGGGACGCTCTCGGCCGGCGCGGGAGCCGGGTTGTGTCTGGCGACAAAATAGCCGATGCCGCAGCCCAGCAGCAGGCAGGCGATCAGCAGGACGATCACAAACTTTTTCATGGCAAATCCTCTTTTCCTGTGTGGAAATTACGAAGAAACTATACGCCCCTTTTGCTCCGGGGACAAGGGTCTTTTGCTATTATTCTTCTTTTGTTTACGATTTTGCGGCCGTTTCCAGCCCCGCCCAGTCGCGGGCAAAGGCGCGGGCCTCGTCGATGACCCGCGTTTTGGAGCGGACCTTCAGACTCAGGCAGGGCTTGGAGCCCGCCTCCACCCGCAGACGGCCCCGGTAGGCGTCCATGGCGTAGAGGGCCGAAACCTTCTCCATGTCAAAGTCCTTGAGGGTGAAGCGAAGGGCGCCCTGCTTCTGGGAGATATCGGTGATGCCCGCCTTGCCGGCCTCGCCCCGCAGCAGTGAAATGTGGATCAGCGCATTGACGCTGCCCGGCGGGTCGCCAAAGCGGTCGATCAGCTCGTCGGTCAGATCGTCGGCCTCCTCCTCGGTGCGGATGAGGGCGATGCGGCGGTACAGGTCCATGCGCTGCTCCTCGGAGGGGACGTAGCGGTCGGGAATGGCCGCGGAGACGGCCAGGTCCGCCGAGCACTCCGCCCGGGCCGGGACGGGGATGCCCCGTTCCTCCAGCACGGCCTCGGAAAGCAGCTTCATATACATATCATAGCCCACGTCGATCATGTGGCCGCTCTGCTCCGCGCCCAGCAGGTTGCCCACGCCGCGGATCTCCAGATCGCGCATGGCGATCTTGATGCCCGAGCCGAAGGCCGCAAAGTCCCGGATGGCGTTGAGCCGCTTCTCGGCGATCTCGGTGAGCACCTTGTCCCGCCGGAAGGTCAGATAGGCCGAGGCCTTGCGGGTGGAGCGGCCCACGCGGCCGCGGATCTGGTGCAGCTGGGCCAGACCCAGCTTGTCCGCGTCCTCGATGATCAGGGTGTTGACGTTGGGGATGTCGATGCCGGTTTCGATGATCGTGGTGCAGACCAGCACGTCGGTCTCGCCGCTGGCCACGTTTTCCATCACGGCGGAGAGCATGGCCTTGTCCATCCTGCCGTGGGCCACGGCGATGGACACGCCCTCGCCCAGCACGTCGCGCAGCTTGCGGGTCGTGCGCTCGATATCCTCGATGCGGTTGTGCAGGTAATAGACCTGGCCGCCGCGCTGCAGCTCGCGCCGGATGGCGTCGGCGATGACGCCCCAGTCGTGCTCCAGCACGAAGGTCTGCACCGGCAGACGGTCCTCCGGCGGCTCCTCGATGTTGGACATATCGCGGATGCCGGACATGGCCATATTCAGCGTGCGGGGGATGGGGGTGGCGGACAGGGTCAGCACGTCCACACCGCGGCTGAGCTCCTTGATGTGCTCCTTGTGGGCCACGCCGAAGCGCTGCTCCTCGTCCACCACCAGCAGACCCAGGTTCTTGAACTGCACGTCCTTCGACAGCAGCCGGTGGGTACCGATGACCAGGTCGCAGCGGCCCGTGCGCAGGTTTTCCAGCGTCTTGCCGATCTGGGCGCCGGTGCGGAAGCGGCTGAGCACCTCGATCTCCACCGGGAAGCCGAAGAAGCGCTGCAGCGCCGTCTGGTAGTGCTGCTGGGCAAGCACCGTGGTGGGCACCAGGATCGCGGCCTGGCGGCCGTCCAGCACGCACTTCATCACCGCCCGCAGCGCCACCTCGGTCTTGCCCACGCCCACGTCGCCGCACAGCAGCCGGTCCATGGGGGTGGGGGCCTCCATGTCGCGCTTGATCTCTTCGGTGCAGCGCAGCTGGTCGTCGGTCTCGGTATAGCCGAAGTTTTCCTCAAACTCCCGCTGCCACTCGCTGTCCGGCGAAAAGGCGTAGCCGGGCAGGCGCTGGCGCTGGGCGTAGAGGGCGATGAGCTCTCTGGCCATGTCCTTGGCCGCGCTCTTGGCCCGGGAGCGGGTCTTGGCCCACTCGGCCCCGCCCATTTTGGACAGGCGCACCTCCCGATCCTCCCCGCCGCCGGTGTATTTGCTGACCAGGTCCAGCTGAGAGGCGGGGACGTACAGGCTGTCCGTCCCGGCGTAGTTGATTTTGATATAGTCCTTGTCGAAGCCGTCCACCTGCATCTTGACGATGCCGGCAAAGCGGCCGATGCCGTGGTTTTCATGCACCACATAGTCGCCCACCGACAAGTCGGCGTAGCTTTCGATGCGCGTCCGGCCGGAGGGCAGCGCCCGTTTGGCCCGGCGCTTTTCCCGCGCGTGCAGCAGCTGGGCGTCGGTGAGGATCGCCAGCCGGATGGTGGGATACTCCATGCCCGCGCTGATCGCGCCCACGGCGATGTGGCAGCGGCCCGGATCGGGCAGCCGCATCATGGTCTCGAAGAGCGGCGCGGCGATTCCGCGGCCGTCGAAGAATTCCTGCAACACCCTGGCGCGCCGCTCGTCGGCGGCCAGCACCACCACCCGGAAGCCCTGCTTCAGATAGGCCGCCACATCGTCCGCCGCCGCCTGGGCGTTGCCCGCGTAGGTGGTCAGCTGCTTGGCGGCGACCGAGGTCAGCGTGCGCGGCGCAAGGGGGCTGCGGCCCACGGCAAAGGCGTCGGCCATGTAGACGGGATAGTCCGCCAGCCGCTGCAAAAGCGTGTCAAAGCCCAGGGCGAAGCTGTCCGGCGCCACGGCCAGCGCGCCGCGGCGAAGAATCTCGCTCACGTCGTCGCGCAGCTGCTTCTGGTAGTCCCGGGCCTTTTCGGCGCAGCGGTTGGGCTGGTCGAAAAAGACCAGGGCGTCCGGGGAGAGATAGTCCGCCGCGCAGCTCATGGGGTAGATCAGCTCCATGTACTTGTCGGCGCTCTGCAGCGCGCCGAAGGCCGAGAGCTTTTCGGCGTCGGCGCGGATGGTCTCGGCGGCCTTGAGGGCGCTTTCGCTGCCCCGGCGGCGCTCGTAGCGGCCGGCCCAGGAGTCCATGATGGCGCAGAGGCCCGCCACGCCGCCCTGGGCCAGGGCGGGGACGGTCTCGGCGGCGGGCAGCACGGTGCAGCTCGACAGACTGTCGGTGCGGCGCTGGTCGGACACGTCAAAGCGGCCCATGGAGTCCACGCTGTCGCCCCAGAACTCCACGCGCACGGGCTCGTGCTCGAAGGGGGTGAAGAAGTCCAGGATGCCGCCGCGGACGGCGAACTGGCCCGGGCCCTCCACCTGGTCGGTGCGGCTGTAGCCGCAGCGCAGGAGGGCGTCGATCACGTCCTCCATGGCCACGGTGGCGCCGTCGGTGATGGTGAAGGCGGCGCGTTTGAGCGCCTCGGGCGGGATCGCGCGCTGCAACAGGGCGCTGATCGACACGCAGACCACCTGCGCGCCGCAGGCCATGGCCCAGAGGGCGGCAATGCGCTTCTGCTCGGCCTGGCGGGAAACGGCTTCGGTTTCGTAAAAGGTGAAGTCGCGCATGCCCAGGGTCACCACGTCCTCGCCCAGCATGACCCGCAGGTCGGCGGCGAAGCTTTCGGCGGCGGTATCGTCCGGGCAGATCACAAACAGCGGCAGGCCCAGCCGGCCCCGCAGCGCGGCGGCCAGATTGGCCCGGTGGACGGCGCTGAGGCCGGAAATGAGCGCAGGAAGCCCTCCGCTCTCCACCAGGGAGGGGAGGGCGGCGGCTTCCCGATTTTCAAATATCTGGTCAAAAAGGATGTTCATCGTGGGGGATTATACCATGGAAAGAGGCGGAAATCAATCGCTTGCGGGGAATGGCCTGTTTTTCTATGCAGGCTGTTCGCTGAATCGACATCTGTGCAGTTTCCCTTTCTCTTGGACAAGCAAGAGAAAAGGGGCGTTGAGCAGCTATCCGCTATTGAGTGCTATCTAAACTGGTTTTATTCCCCGCTCTTTTTTACCGGCTTGAGATCGAGCATCCGGCTCATGGCCAGGGGCGAGAGGACGCGGGAATACACCTCCGCCAGCACCCGGTGGTAAACGCCGGAAATCTCCGCGATCTCGCCGCGGATGGGCTTGACGAGCACATGCGCCGTCACGCCGCCGATGCGGTAATCGCTCGGGATCTCCTCGTAGCCGAAGCGGCCGAAGAAGCGGAAAATCTTCTTCAGATGGTCCGGCTCCGGGTCGTCGAACTCGGTCAGCTCGGCGATCACGCCCTGGCGGTCGGCGTAGCGCTTGTGCACCAGACGCATGATCTCCACGCCCAGGCCCTTGCCCCGGTACCAGGGGAACACCGCCATGTATTTGAGCAGCACATAGCCGTACAGCCCCCGCGGCAGGACCAGCGCGTAGCCCGCCTCCAGCCTGCTCTCGTCTTCATAGGCGATCAACAGCTCCGCCTCGCCTTTGGAAATGGCCCGGTGCAGCGCCAGCTTTCCGATCAGTTCTTCGCTGTCGAAGTCCACCTCCATCATGCCGTAGTAGTGCTCCAGATCCCGGTGGCCGCCCTTTCTGAGTGTCAGCATGGCTCAATTCTCCTCCCTTGATTCGGCAAAGGTCTGCGCCGCAACCAGTCCGGCGTAAACGCCGCCGCGGCGCATCAGCTCCTCGTGGGAGCCCAATTCGACGATTTTTTCGCCCTCGATGACGGCGATGCGGTCCGCGTGGCGGATCGTGGAGAGCCGGTGGGCGATGATGATGCTGGTGCGCCCGGCGCTCAGCGCGTCCAGCGAGGACTGGATGCGCCGCTCGGTCACCGTGTCCAGGGCGCTGGTGGCCTCGTCCAGGATCAGGATCCTGGGGTTTTTCAAAAAGACCCGGGCGATGGAAATGCGCTGCTTCTGGCCGCCGGAGAGCATCACGCCCCGCTCGCCGATGTAGCTGTCATAGCCGTCGGGCAGGGCCATGATCTCGTCGTGGATCTCGGCCCGGACGGCGGCGGCCACGATCTCCTCGTCGGTGGCGTCGCCCCGGCCGTAGCGGATGTTGTCCCGCACGGTGCCGGCAAAGAGGAACACGTCCTGCTGCAGCATACCCACGGCGCGGCGCAGGCTGGCCTGGGTCAGATCCCGCACGTCGTGGCCGTCCACCAGCACGGCGCCGCCGGTCACGTCATACAGCCGCGGCAGCAGCTGGCAGAGCGTGGTCTTGCCGCCGCCGGAGGGCCCCACCACCGCCAGACACTCGCCCGGCGCGATGGACAGGTCGATGTGGCTCAACACCGGGATGCCGTTGGAGTAGGCAAAGCTCACGTCCCGGTACTCCACCGCGCCGGCCACGTCGCGCAGCTCTTCGGCGTCGGGGCGGTCTTGGATCTCGGGCTCGGTGCGCATGATCTCGAGGAATCGCTCAAAGCCCGCCGCGCCCTGCATGTACTGCTCGGAAAACTGGGCGAGCTTGCGCACGGGCGTGACAAAGGTCGAGACGTACAGCGAGAAGGTGATCAGATTGACGAAGTCCATCTTGCCCCGCATGATCAAAAGACCGCCCACGGTGATGACCACCACCTGCATGATGCCGGTGGTGAACTCCATCCCGCTCATGAACAGGCCCATGGAGCGGTAGTATTCCACCTTGGCGCCCCGGAACAGGGAGTTGGCCTCCTCAAACTTGTCGTGCTCGACGTGCTCGTTGGCGAAGGCCTTGGCCGTGCGGATGCCGGAAATGCTGCTTTCGATGGCGCTGTAGATGTCCGCGGTCTTGCGCTTGACCTCGACGTTGGCGCGCTTCATGCGCAGGCGCTGGGACAGCGTGAACCACAGGCACACCGGCAGGATCACCGCCAGCGACAGGGCCAGCTGCCACTGCAGCGTGAAGAGCACGATCAGCGCGCCGACGATGGTCAGCGTGCAGATGACGATGTTCTCCGGCCCGTGGTGAGAAAGCTCCGTGACCTCGAACAGGTCGGAGGTGATGCGGCTCATCAGCACGCCTGTGCGGTTTTTGTCGTAAAAGCTGCAGGACAGGTCCTGCATATGGGTAAAAATATCGCGGCGCATGTCCGACTCGGTCAGCACGCCCATGCGGTGTCCCACCACGGTGATGACGTAATACAGCACGCTTTTGAGGAAATACGCCGCGATCATGAGTCCCATGACCGAAAAAAAGGCCGCAAAAAGCTTCTGCGGCAGGAGAGTGTTCATGGCCGTGCGCGACACGTAGGGGAACACCAGGTCGATCACCGCCACCGCCAGGGCGCAGACCATGTCGATGGCGAACAGGTCCCCGTGGGCGAACACATAGGCCATGAAGATTTTCAGCGGCTTGTCGTGGTAATTGATCTTCACGCCTGCTCCCTCACAATGCGCTCCCTGGCCGCGACGGCCAGCGCGTCGCAGCGGTTGTTGAATTCGTTTTCGGCGTGGCCCTTGACCCAGTGACAGTGCAGCTCGTGCTTTTCCGTCAGCGCGAGCAGCCGCTCCCACAGGTCGGGGTTCAGCGCCGGCTTTTTGTCCGGCTTCTTCCAGCCGTTGTTACGCCACTTGACGGCCCAGCCCTTGTCCAGCGCGTCGATGACGTATTTCGAATCGGAGTACAGCTCCACCGCGCAGGGCTCCTTTAAGGCCTCCAGCGCCGTGATGACCCCCAGCAGCTCCATGCGGTTGTTGGTGGTCATGGCCTCGGCGCCGGACAGCTCCTTTTCCCGCCCGGCGTAGCGCAGGATCGCGCCCCAGCCCCCCGGGCCGGGATTGCCGCTGCACGCGCCGTCGGTGTAGATTTCAACTGTCTTCATTGATTATACGTTCTTTTGATACCTGATTTGTGGACTAAGTATCTAGTTTCCAGTATCTAGCCCGTTCTACTAGAAACTAGAAACTAGAAACTAGAAACTAGATACTACCTCGAGCGGCGCCGCTCCAAGAGCACGCGGTACTCGGCGCGGTCGATGATGCCGGCCTCCAGGAAGCCGTCCAGCTGCTTTTTCCAATGCTCCTGCGCGTCCTCGGCGCCTACCCGGTAGCCGGTGATCTGGTCGTGGGAGTGGGCCCTGGCCGTGCCGCCGCCAAAGGAACGGATGCCGTCAAAGCGCTTGGCCGCACGGACCTTGTGGAGCCGCGTCAGCGTCAGCACCAGCAGGAAAATCGCCAGCACCACCACGACGACGATCAGCACCGCCGCGCCCGCCTCGGACATTTCGCCGCGGCGCAGGAGGCGGCGCAGACGCCAGAGAGCATGATCCCAGTCCACGCTGCTTAGCGACCAGATCACGATCAGCACGATCGCAGCTACCACGCCGGATTTTTTGTTTTTGGGCTTCTGTTTGTTGTTCTGATTGGCCATGGCTTTCTCCTTTCCGGATAGAGGCTATTCTTTCTGGCTGATTTTATATAATGTGGCGGAGCAGACCGTTCCCAGGATCATCCCGCCAAACAGGATCCCCAGTTACGCCGCGGCAGGCAGAGGGCTGTTGTCAGCGGTCAGCAGGCCGGCCAGCACGGCGGCGAGACGACTTGGCTGTCTTTTTCTCATGCTTATTCTTCGCCTTCTGCCGCGGTCTCGTCGGTTTCGGCTTCCTCGGCCTCCGGCTCGGTCTTCTCGATGTCGATGACGCGGCTGCCCTCGTTAAGTCTCATGACGCGCACGCCCTGCGTGGCGCGGCCCAGGCGCGAGATGCGCTCGACCGGGGTGCGGATGATGGTGCCGTCGTTCGTGATGACGAGCAGGTCGTCCGACTCGCCCACCATCTTGATCGCGGCCACGCCGCCGGTCTTGTCGGTGACGGTGTAGTTCTTCAGACCGATGCCGCCGCGGCTGTGGACGCTGTATTCGCCGATGTCCGTGCGCTTGCCGTAGCCCTTTTCGGTGATGGAGAGGACGTCGCGGCCCTCGCCGGTGGCGCCGGCGCCCACCACATAGTCGCCCGCGCGCAGGCGGATGCCCCGCACGCCGATGGCGTTGCGGCCGGTGGCGCGCACGTCGGTTTCGTTGAAGCAGGCGGCCATGCCGTCATGGGTGGCGATGACGATCTGCTCATCCCCGGCGGTCTGCAGGACGGTGATCAGCTCGTCGCCCTCCTCCAGCGTCAGCGCGCGGATGCCGCTGGCGCGGATGTTCTTCAGGGCGGATTGCTCCATGCGCTTGACCGTGCCGTTGCGGGTGACGAAGAGCAGATAGCTGCCCATGTCGATGCCGCGGCCGCAGATCATGGCGCTGATCTTCTCATCCGGCTCGATCTGCAGGATGTTGACGATGTTGGTGCCGCGGGCGTTGCGACCGGCCTCCGGGATCTGGTAGCCCTTCTTGATATATACCCTTCCCCTGTCGGTGAAGAGCAGGATGTTGTCGTGGGTCGAGGCGGTGAAGACGGTCTCGGTATAGTCCTCGTCTTTGGTGGCCATGGCGCGCACGCCGCGGCCGCCGCGGCCCTGGGCCCGGTACTCCGCCACCGGCAGACGCTTGATGTAGCCGCCGTGGGTCAGCGTGTAGACGCAGTTCTTCTCCTCGATCAGATCCTCGATGTCGATCTCGTCCTCCACGTCCTGGATCTCGGTGCGGCGCTCGTCGCCGTATTTGTCGCGGATGGCGATCAGCTCCTCCTTCAGGACCTGGCGGATCATCTCCGGCGAGGCGAGCAGCTGCTTGTAATAGGCGATCTTCTCTTCCAGCTCTTTATACTCCTGCTCCAGCTTTTCGCGGTTGAGACCCTGCAGCTGGATCAGACGCATATCGCAGATGGCCTGGGCCTGGACCTCGGAGAGGTTGAAGCGCTCCATCAGGTTCTGCTTGGCGTTGTCGTAGCTGGAGCGGATGATGCGGATGACCTCGTCGATGTTGTCCTGGGCGATCAGCAGGCCCTCCAGCAGGTGGGCGCGCTCCTCGGCCTTGCGCAGGTCATAGCGGGTACGGCGGACGATGATGTCCTCCTGGAAGTTCAGATACTCGTCCAGAATGTGGCGCAGCGACAGGATCTTGGGCTGGGTCTGGTTGTTGACCAGGGCCAGCATCGTGATGGAGAAGCTGGACTGCATGGCCGTCTGGGCGAAGAGGCGGTTGAGCACCACCTGGGGGTTGGCGTCGCGCTTTAGTTCGATGACGATGCGCATGCCGTTGCGGTCGGTCTCGTCGCGCAGGTCGGAAATGCCCTCCAGACGCTTTTCGTGCACCTGGTCGGCGATGTTTTTGATCAGCTGGCGCTTGTTGACCTGGTAGGGAAGCTCGGTGACGATGATGCGGGTGCGCTTGTCGCGGCCGAACTCCTCAAACTCGGTGCGGGCGCGGATGACCACGCGGCCCCGGCCGGTCAGATAGGCCTGGCGGATGCCGCTGCGGCCCATGATGATGCCCCTGGTGGGGAAGTCCGGGCCCTTGATGTATTTCATCAGGTCGGAGAGCTCACACGCCGGGTCGTCGAGGACGCAGACGCAGGCGTCGATGACCTCGGCCAGGTTATGGGGCGGGATGTTCGTCGCCATGCCGACGGCGATGCCGCTCGAGCCGTTGACCAGCAGGTTCGGGAAGCGGGAGGGCAGCACGCGCGGCTCTTTTCTGGTCTCGTCGAAGTTGGGGTCCCAGTCCACGGTCTCCTTGTCGATGTCGCGGAGCATCTCGTTGGAGATTTTGGACAGCCTCGCCTCCGTGTAACGGTAGGCGGCGGGGGGATCGCCGTCCACGGAACCGAAGTTGCCGTGGCCGTCCACCAGCATATAGCGCATGGAAAAGTCCTGGGCCAGGCGCACCATGGCGTCGTAGACCGAGGCGTCGCCGTGGGGGTGGTAGTGACCCAGCACGTCGCCCACGCAGGTGGCGGACTTCTTAAAGGGCTTGTCCGAGGTAAGATTGCCCTCGTACATGGTATAGAGGATGCGGCGGTGGACAGGCTTTAAGCCGTCGCGCACGTCGGGCAGGGCGCGCCCGACGATGACGGACATGGCGTAGTCGATATAGCTCTTCTGCATTTCGCCGACCAGCTCAGACTCGGTGATGGCCTGATTCGGGAAAGCGATGTCCTCCGGCTTGTAATCGCGTTTATGTGCCATAAGTTACCTCAAATATCCAGATTGACGACGTATTGCGCGTTCTGCTCGATCCACTCGCGGCGGGGCTCCACCTCTTCGCCCATGAGGACGGTGAAGACCTGGTCCGCGGCGATGGCGTCGCCCAGGGTGATGCGGCGCAGGGTGCGCAGCTCCGGGTCCATGGTGGTCTCCCACAGCTCGTGTGGGTCCATCTCGCCCAGGCCCTTGAAGCGCGAAATGTCGATTTTCACGTTGGGGTTGTCGCCGCGCATCTCGGCGCTGATGGCGTCGCGCTGCTCGTCGCTGTAGGCCACCCGCTGGGTCTTGCCCCGCGTCAGCTTGTACAGCGGCGGCACGGCGGAGTAGACGTAGCCCTTTTCGATCAGCGGCCTCATGTAGCGGAAGAAGAAGGTCAGCAGCAGCGTGCGGATATGGCTGCCGTCCACATCGGCATCGGCCATGATGATGATCTTGTGATAGCGCAGCTTTTCAATATTGAACTCGTCCCCGATGCCGGCGCCCAGCGCCACGATCAGCGGGTAGAGCTTGTCGTTGCCGTAGATCTTGTCGGCCCGGGCCTTTTCCACGTTGAGCATCTTGCCCCACATGGCCAGGATCGCCTGGAAGCGGCTGTCACGGCCCTGGATGGCGGAGCCGGCGGCGCTGTCGCCCTCGACGATATAGATCTCGCACAGCGAGGGGTCGCGCTCGTTGCAGTCCTGCAGCTTGTCGGGCATCTGGCCGCTCTCCAGTCCGGTCTTGCGGCGGACGGATTCCTTGGCCTTGCGGGCGGCCTCGCGGGCGCGGTTGGCCATCATGGCCTTCTCCAGGATCGCCTTGGCGGTGGCCGGGTGCTCCTCAAAATAGGTGGAAAGCTGGTCGCTGACGATGTTGTCCACCAGTGTGCGTATATAGGCGTTGCCCAGCTTCTGCTTGGTCTGGCCCTCGAACTGGGCCTCGGGCAGCTTGTCGTCGCCCTTGATGACGTTGGTCTTGGCGCCGTAGGCGTTGATCACGCGGGTGAGCGCGGTCTTGAAGCCGGTCTCGTGCATGCCGCCCTCGGGGGTGTGGATGTCGTTGGCGAAGGAGACGATGTTTTCGTTGTAGCCGTCGTTGTACTGCAGCGCGATCTCGGCGATGGCGTCGCCCTTGGTGCCCGAGAGATAGATCACGTCCTCGTGCAGCGGCGCCTTGTGCTTGTTGAGATAGCTGACGAATTCGCGGATGCCGCCCTCGTAGTACAGGGTGTCCGCCTGCTCCCTGCCCTCGCGCTTGTCCTCGATGGTGATGGTCAGGCCGCCGTTTAAGAAGGCCTGCTCGCGCATGCGGGTGTGCAGCGTCTCGTAGTCGTAGACGGTCTCGTCGAACAGCTCGCCGTCGGGCTTGAAGGTGACGAAGGTGCCGTGGAGCTCGGTATCGCCCACGATCTTCATCTCCTGGGTGATGGCGCCGCGGGAGAACTTCATCTCATAGATCTTGCCGTCCCGGTGGACCTGGACGACCAGCCATTCGCTCAGCGCGTTGACGACCGAAGCGCCGACGCCGTGCAGGCCGCCGGATACCTTATAGCCTCCGCCGCCGAACTTGCCGCCCGCGTGCAGCACGGTGTAGACGACCTCGAGAGCGGGGCGTCGCGTCTGGGCCTGGATGTCCACGGGGATGCCGCGGCCGTTGTCGGTGACGGTGATCGTGTCAGATCGTGACCGAAATGTGCGTGCAGAAGCCGGCCAGCGCCTCGTCGATGGCGTTGTCCACGATCTCATAGACCAGGTGGTGCAGACCCGAGGCCGAGGTGGAGCCGATGTACATGCCGGGGCGCTTGCGCACGGCCTCCAGTCCCTCCAGGACCTGGATCTGCGAGGCGTCATAGCCCTGCTCGAATTTTTCTTCTCTTTCCGTATTTTCTGCCATAGTTTCCTCCGGGGAAAATAAAATAACAAATACCTTATAGCCTTCCCCTTTGGGGAAGGTGTCAGACTTTGTCTGACGGATGAGGTTCCTTATAGCCTTCCCCTTCGGGGAAAAAAGGCGGGACGGAATTTCCGCAGCCGCGCCGCTTTGCGGGCAGGTTCAGATGCCTGCACGCAAACGGCAATAGCGGCAAGGTGGAAGGTGTCGGACTTTGTCCGACGGATGAGGTTCCTTATAGCCTTCCCCTTTGGGGAAGGGGGACCGCGTCAGCGGTGGATGAGGTTAGCTCGTCTCTATTGTCATGACTTCGCGTAGCGAAGGATCTTAAATTGGAAGAAGATTCTTCGTCGCTGCGCTCCTCAGAATGACAGTGAAAAGGCTCCGACAACTCTCAAAGCTCTAAACTCTAAAAACTGCTGTCAAGCCGTTCTGTGGAGCGCTTCAAAAGGGTGGCCGCGTTCATCTGACTTAAATACACGGTGTGTCTGCCGCCCTCGGCGCACACCAGAAAGCTTTTCGGAATGTCCTCGGCGGCGTTGACGACCTCGCCCCGCTTCTCGGCGGCGGCGAGATATTTACGCGTCAGATGGGACTGGGAGGTGATATCCAGATCAAAGATCGCCACGATGGTTTTCTCCGGCACCACCGTGCCCTTTCCCAGATGCAGATACATTCAGCGCAGCCGTCCTTTCTCCACAAACAGCACCTTGCCGCCGGTGCGCAGCGAAATGTCCTCGTCCTCGCAGCAGGTAATCAGCGTCTGACCCCCGCCGATGCGGTTGAGCACAAAGCTCTGGCGTCTCTCGTCCAGCTCGCTTAATACGTCGTCCAGCAGCAGGATCGGGTACTCCCCGGTCTCGTCTAAAAAGATCTCCCGCTCCGCCAGCTTCACCGACAGCGCCGCCGTTCGGGTCTGGCCCTGGGAGGCGAAGCTGCGGGCGCTGCGGCCGTTGATGAAGATCTCCAGATCGTCCTTGTGGGCGCCGGTCAGACACTGCTGGCTGTCCAGCTCCGCCTGGCGGTGGCGCTCCTGGTGCTCGCAGATCTCGTAATAGATTTCCTTGGCCGGGGCAAAGGGGTCGCTGACGGTGCTGACGGTCTGATACTGCATGCTCAGACTCTCCCCCTGGCCGGAAAACTCCCGGTGAATGGGGGCGGCGGCCTTGTCCAGACGCACCGTAAAGGCCGCGCGGTAGCGAATCAGCTGGGCTGATACCCGGCACAGGGCGTCGGAAAACTCGTCCAGCGTATCCAGCAGGGCCGGCTTCTCGCGCCAGTCCTTCAGGATGCGAGTCTTGTGCTCATAGAGGCGGTTGAACTCGCTCAGCAGCTCCGCGTACTTGGGGCGGATCTGGCTGATGGCGTTGTCCAGCAGCTTTCTGCGGACCGCCGCCCCCTCCTTGATCAGATTCAGGTCGTCGGGGCAGAAGAGCACCACGTTCAGCGTCTCACCCAGCTCGCCGGCGGTCTTGCGCACGCCGTTGACCAGGATCTTTTTGCCCATGCCCGGCCGCAGCGTGACGGACACGGTCTGGGCCCGCTCGTGGGACCACACGTCCGCCAGCAGCTCCGCCGAGGAGCAGTCGAAACCGATGATCTCCCGGTCGAAGCGGGTGCGGAAGCTCCTGCCGCAGGCAAGCAGATACACCGCCTCCAGCAGGTTCGTCTTTCCCTGGGCGTTGGGGCCGGTGATCACGTTGGTGCCGGGGGCGAAGTCCACGCTCTCCCACTCGTAATTGCGCCAGCCGTTCAGCGCCAGTCTGTCAATTCTCATCGGCGCAGACCAGGACGGTCTTTCCGTCGAATTCCACCCGGTCGCCGGGGCGCAGCTTTTTGCCGCGCATGGTGCAGACCTCGCCGTTGACCTTGACCAGACCCTCGCCCACGACGGTCTTGGCCTCGCCGCCGGAGCCGATCAGCGCCGCGTACTTCAAAAACGCGTCCAGCTTGATGAATTCGGTTCGAATCGCAATCTTTTCCATAGCTCTTCTCAGTCGCCGGCGCGCAGGCGCACGGGCAGGATCATATAGGTAAAGCTGTCGCCGCCGTCCTCTGCGCGGACGATGCAGGGGGAGGAGGCGCTGTTGAGGCACAGCTGCAGCTTGTCCGCCGCCGCGGCCTTGAGCGCGTCCATCAGATAGCGGTCGTTGAAGCCGATCTCCAGCCTGTCGCCGCTGCCCTCGCAGGAGCAGATATCCTCGGCCTTGCCGATGGGCGTGGTGCACAGGCAGCGGATGTGGTCGTCCTCAAAGGTCAGCCGCACGGGGCTGGAGTTTTTCTCGCTGATGATCAGCGCCACGCGGTCGATGGAGCTCATAAACTCGCTCTTCTCCACCTTGACGGTGAAGCGGAAGCTCTCGGGGATCGACTTGCGGTAATTGAGGAACTCGCCCTCCAGGCGGCGGGACACCACCACGGTGTCGCCGATGGTAAAGAGGATGTGCTTGCTGCCCACGGCGATGGACACCTCGCCCTCCTCGTCGGAGCAGATGCGCTCGATATCGCTCAGCGCGCTGCCGGGCACCACGAAGCTGCAATCCTCCATGTGGCCCTTTTCGATCTTCTCGGTGCGCTTGGCCAGACGGTAGCCGTCCACGCTCACCAGCGTCAGCATATCCTCGCTGATCTCAAAGAGAGTGCCGGTGTAGATGGGGCGGGCGTCGTTGGTGGCCACGGCGAAGATGGTCTGGTTGATCATGCTGCGCAGGATGTTCTGGGGGACGGTGATGTTGTTCACGCCGTCCACGTGGGGCATCTCGGGGAAATCCGCCGGGTTGATGCCGATGAAGTTAAATTCACTGCGGCCGCACTTGACCGTGACGTTCATGTTCTCGTCGGCGCTGAGACTGACGATGCCGTCGGGCAGGCGGCGCAGCATCTCGCCCAGGAAGCGGGCGCCCACGACGATGGAGCCGCGCTCCGCCACGTCGGCCTCCACGCGGGTGTAGATGCCCTTGCGCAGGTCGTAGCCGGTCACGCGCAGGCTCAGATCGGCCTCCAGCAGCAGCCCCTCCAGCGCGGGGATGGTGCTCTTCGAGGCGGTGGCACGGGAGGCAACAGAGCAGGCCTGCTGCAGCAGATATTTCTCACAGGAAAATTTCATTTGATTTCCTCCGTTCTCTTGAAAGAAAGAATAGACTATTTTTAGTAGCAACAGTAGTAGGCGAAAAAGTTGTTGAAAAGCGCCGCAAAGTCCTGGGGCGCAGGGAAAAGCGCTGTTGGCAAAATTGTGGGCCGTTTTCCCGGCTTTCCACAGACTCCTTTTGTCCTTCGCGAGTCAACAGTCCGTTTTTCACATTTCCACAGAAAAATGTGGAGAATTATATATCAGACCGTATTGATATTGGAGGTGATGTCCCGGATCGTCTCAGCCATGCGGGCGTCGCTCTTGAGCAGATCCTCGATCTTGCGGATGGACGAGAGCACCGTGGCGTGGTTGCGGTCCTCAAATTCGGCGCCAATGTCCTTGAGGGACAGGGTGGTCAGCGTACGGATCAGATACATGGCCACCTGGCGGGCGATGGCGGTGTTTTTCGAGCGGTTCTGGCCACGCAGATCCTCGCTCTTGAGCCCGTAATACCGCGCCGTCTCCTTGATTATCCGGTCGGGCTGTGGCACAAATTCGCCGGTGCGCGTCACGTCGGCGATGGCACGCTTGACGTCGTCGATGTCGATGGTCCTGTTGAGGATCTGCTTATAGGCCGTCAGGCGCTTGATCACGCCCTCCAGCTGACGGATATTGGCGGTGACGTTTTCGGCTATGTATTCCACCGCGTCGTCCGACAGAACGAGCGCCAGCTGAGAGGCCTTGTTGCGGATGATGGCCATGCGGGTCTCCACGTCCGGCGGTTGGATGTCCGCCATCAGACCGCCCTCAAAGCGGGTGCGCAAACGGTCGTCCAGCAGGCTCATTTCCATGGGCGGACGGTCGGAGGTGATGACGATCTGGTGTCCGGCCTCGTAGATATTGTTGAAGGTATGGAAGAACTCGTTCTGGGTCTGCTGCTTGCCGGCGATGAACTGGATATCGTCCACCAGAAACAGGTCCACGTTGCGGTAGCGGGTGCGGAATTCCTCCGCCGTGCCCTCCTTGATAGCCTTGACCAGCTGGTTGGTGAACTCGTCGCCCTTGATATACTCGATCTTCTTGCCGGGGCTGTGTTCGTGGATGTACTGGCCGATAGACAGCAGCAGATGGGTCTTGCCCAGGCCGGAGTTGCCGTAGATGAACAGGGGATTGTAGGTCTCGCCCGGTCTCTCGGCCACGGCCACGGCGGCGGCATGGGCGAACTTGTTGGAGTTGCCCACGATAAAGCGGTCAAAGGTATAGCCCGCCATCTCCGGCAGATCGGTGGATGCGACCTTTTCGGCATTGTGCTGCTCCAGCTCGTCGGGCAGGAGGATCAGAAAATCAAAATCGCCGGAGAAAATGTCGGACAAAACGGTGCGGATCGTCTCGGCAAAGCGGTCGTTTATGATTTTCCGCTTGAAGTCCGACGTGGTCTGCAGCACAAGACAGCTGTTGTCGATCTCCACGGGGACGCAGTCGGAAAACCAGGTGGTGATGGCCGTGGGCGTCAGCTGCCGGGACAGCACCTTCAGCACCTCGGTCCATATATCGTTCAGAGAGTTCATCCCGTAACACCTCTTGTGGAAACATACTTTAACCACATTATTATATCATATTTTTGCCCACATTGCAAGAATATATAATATAATAAAGTAGACAGCCCCCTGCTTACTTCGTTTTTAGTTTTTAGCTTCTGGTTTATGATATCTAATACTGATACCCGATAGAAAGTAGACAAAGATTTGCAAGTCAGAATTGTGCCAGACAAGGCGGAGCCCGCAGCGAATAATGGAGATATATTTGCAAGGG
>ONSQ01000022.1 GCA_900320465.1 uncultured Eubacteriales bacterium | reverse complement strand
ACCGGCATGACCGTCACCAATGTGCTGGGCTGCGGCACGCAGAAGGGCAAAACCGGCCAGTACCGCGGTATTGAGATGAGCATGCATCTCACGCCGAAGCTGCAGGTCGATATTGTCGTGTCCAAGGTGGATCCGGAGCTTGTTGTAGCGGCGGCCAATGCGGCGCTGCACACCGGGGAGATCGGCGACGGCAAAATCTTTGTCTATGACGTTGAGGACGTGGTCCGTATCCGCACCGGCGAATCCGGCTATGATGCGCTGCAGATTCCGGAAACGGATTAAAATGGAAATAACTGGGTACGTGGGATCCTTGTATCGCGGTCAATCCCTTGTCGTTCATGCGATCGCGGAAGGCCGCGCCGCTGCAATCGAAGTGGATCGCTTCTTAATGGGGTATACCAACCTGATTTGATAGCACCCTGCGCCATGATAGGAAAAGGCTTTTTGCCATCATAGCGTTTTCATATGATAAGGGTAGAAGCGATACAATAACACTTGTTTTTCGCGGTAGACAAGCGTAAAATGACCGCGTAATGAGAGGCAGGACTGCCTCTCATGTGCGTTTTAGCCCCACAACGCCAGAAGGAGGAATTCATTATGAGTACAATACCGGAACTTTTCGGCAGCATGGTATTCGACGACAAGGTTATGCGTGCGCGCCTGTCCGCGGATGTCTATCACAGTCTGAAGTTGGTTCCAGCCGCTGACCGGCATCACGGCGGAAAAGCATGAAAGCTTCCTCTCTCCTGCGCCGGACAGCCACGTGATCATGAAGTTTTCCGGCAAGGAGCTGATCCAGGGCGAGCCGGACGCCTCCAGCTTCCCCTCAGGCGGTCTGCGGGCTACCTTTGAAGCGAGAGGCTATACCGCCTGGGACCCGACCTCCTATGCCTTTATCAAGGAAAAGACGCTGTGCATCCCGACGGCCTTTTGTTCCTACGGCGGCGAGGCGCTGGACAAAAAGACGCCGCTGCTGCGCTCCATGGAGGCCTTGAACCGTCAGGCGCTGCGCGTATTGGGACTGTTTGGGAATCATGAGGTACAGCGAGTCGTGACAAACGTTGGCCCGGAGCAGGAATACTTCCTCGTAGACCGGGACATGTATCTCAAACGGAAGGACCTGATCTACACCGGACGTACTCTTTTCGGGGCAAAACCGCCCAAGGGTCAGGAGCTGGAGGATCACTACTTCGGCGCCATCAAGCCCCGGGTCAAGGCCTTCATGGAGGAGCTGAACGAAGAGCTCTGGAAACTCGGCATCTACGCCAAGACCGAACACAACGAGGTGGCGCCCTGCCAGCACGAGCTGGCGCCGATCTTCACTGTAACCAACGTTGCGGCGGATCATAACCAGCTCACGATGGAGATCATGAAGAAAGTCGCCCGCAGGCACGGCCTTGTGTGCCTGCTGCACGAAAAGCCCTTCGCGGGCGTCAACGGCAGCGGCAAGCACAACAACTGGTCCATGGCCACCGACACAGGCGTCAATCTCCTGAGCCCCGGAGACACTCCCTATGAAAACGCGCAGTTTTTGCTCTTCCTCCTGGCGGTCATCAAGGCCGTGGACGAGTACCAGGGACTGCTGCGCCTGAGCGTGGCTTCGGCCGGGAATGATCACCGTCTCGGGGCCAACGAAGCGCCGCCCGCCGTCATTTCCATTTTCCTCGGCGACGAGCTGAGCGCCGTATTGGACGCCATTGAGACCGACAGTCCTTACGCCGGGACAGAAAAGCGGCGGATTCGTCTGGGAGCCGATGTGCTGCCCCGCTTCAACCGTGACACGACAGACCGCAACCGCACCTCGCCCTTTGCTTTTACCGGGAATAAATTTGAGTTCCGCATGGTCGGCTCCAACGATTCCATCTCCTGCGCGAACATCATGATCAACGCCGCCGTGGCGGAGGCGCTGCGTCAGTTCGCGGATGAACTGGAGAACTGCACGGATGACTTTGACGCCCGCCTGCACGAGCTGATCCGGGAAAACATCAAGGCGCACAAGCGGATCCTGTTCAACGGGAACGGCTATGACGACGCCTGGATCAAGGAGGCAACAGAGGAACGCGGCCTCCTGAATCTGCGAACGACACCGGATGCGCTGCAAATGGTGCTGGTTCCAGAGAACATGGAAATGCTGCAGCGGCATCAGATCTTCTCGGAGACAGAGATCCGCTCCCGCTATGAGATCACCATGGAAAACTATGTGCGCACGGTGCGCATCGAGGCGCTGACCATGGCGGACATGGCCCGGAAAGAGATCCTGCCCGCTGTGCTGCGCTATACCGGAGACCTGGCTTCCGGAATCAGCGAGAAGAAAAAGGCCGTGGCTGTACTGCCCTGCCGGGCGGAAACCAAGCTGTTGGAAAAGCTCTCCGGCCTTGCCGATGAGATCGATGCGGCCATTGATGCACTCGAAGAGAGTATCGACGGCTGCACCGGGGAGGACATCACGGCACAGGCCTTCTTCATCCGGGACGAGCTGCTCGGAAAAATGGCCGCGCTTCGCGCGCTATGCGACAAGGCGGAGACGCTCACTGCTGCGTCCTACTGGCCGTTCCCGACTTACGGCGAACTGCTGTTCAAAGTATAAGGAGGAAGACGTCATGTGCGGAATCGTTGGATTTGTCGGAAAACAGAATGCCGCGCCCATCCTTCTGAAGGGCCTGCAGCAGCTGGAATATCGGGGCTATGACTCGGCGGGCATCGCCGTGATGGGCGCCGAAGGGATCCGGGTCGAAAAGGTGAGCGGCCGGATCGCCCGGCTCTGCGAAAAGACAGAAAATGGTGCGGCCGTCCCAGGCAGCATCGGCATCGGGCACACGCGCTGGGCGACCCACGGCGCGCCCACGGACATCAACGCCCATCCCCATCTGTCCAATGACGGGCGCTTTGCCATCGTGCACAACGGAATCATCGAGAATTATCTCGCGCTGCGCGAGGAATTGATCGCGGACGGCTATGTGTTCCAGAGCGAGACGGACACGGAGACGATCGTTCATCTGCTGGAAAAGTATTACGACGGGGATATCAAAACCGCCGTCATGAAGACGGCTGCCAGACTTGAGGGCTCCTATGCTCTGGGGATCCTCTGCGCCGACGCGCCGGATACGCTCTATGCCGTGCGCCAGGCAAGCCCGCTGATTCTCGGCATCGGCGTGGGGGAGAACTACTTTGCCTCCGACGTGACCGCCCTGGTGGCGCACACGAAAAACGTCATCTATCTGGAAGACGGCGAGATCGCCATGCTCACGCCAAAAGCCATCGAGGTGTTCGACTGCACCGGAAAGCCCGTCCAAAAGCCCATCAACCGTGTGACCTGGAGCGTCGAGGCGGCGGAGAAGGGCGGCTATGAGCACTTCATGCTCAAGGAGATCATGGAGCAGCCGGCCGCCGTCAAGGCGGCCCTGGCGCCGCGCCTGCACGATGGCGAGATCCGGCTGGACGATTTTGAGCTGAGGGAAGAAACGCTGCGCGCCGTCAACAAGATCGTCATCACCGCCTGCGGCTCGGCCTATTACGCGGGCTGCTCGGGGCGCTATGCCATTGAAAAGCTGTGTCATATCCCCGTTCAGGTGGAGCTGGCCAGCGAGCTGCGCTACGGCGAGCCGATGGTGGACGAGCATACGCTGGTGCTGGTGATCTCCCAGTCCGGCGAGACCGCCGACACCATCGCGGCGCTCAAGGAGTGCCGAAGGCGCGGCGCGACGATCATCGGCATCGTCAATGTGGTTGGAAGCACGATCGCCAAGCTGGCCGACCACACGCTCTATACCTGGGCCGGGCCCGAGATCGCCGTGGCGACCACCAAGGGCTTTACCACCCAGCTATCGGTGCTGTACCTGTTCGCGCTTTATGTGGCGAACAGGCTGGGCCGCTTGCAAAAGGCTGAGTATTCCGCTCTGGTACACTCCCTGAAAATGCTGCCGAAGCGCCTGCAGGAAACCATCGACATGAACTATCAGATCCCCGCCCTGGCCGGTCGCTACGCCAGCCAGTCTCTCTTTTTCATCGGCCGGAACACGGACTACGCCGTGGCGCTGGAGGGCGCGCTGAAGATGAAAGAGATCTCTTATCTGCACGCGGAGTCCTATGCCGCCGGGGAGCTCAAGCACGGCACCATCGCGCTCATCGACGAGGGCCAGCCGGTCATCGCCGTCTGCTGCAACGAAGCCCTCTGCGACAAGACCTTGTCGAACATCGTGGAAGTCAAGGCCCGTGGGGCGAAGGTGCTGGCGCTGGCCTTTCGCGGGAATAAAAAAATCGTCTCCCAGGCCGACGACGTGATCTTCATCCCGCGGATCGAGACCGTCTTTTCCGCGGCACTGGCCGTTGTACCGCTGCAGCTGCTGGCCTATTATGCTGCGAAAGAAAAGGGCTGCGACATCGACAAGCCGAAAAATCTGGCCAAATCCGTTACCGTGGAATGAGCCCTCCTTCCCCTTTGCCGGCACTTCTGCCCGGACACCGCGCCCCGAAAAGGCACGCCGTGGCACGCCCCGGACTTGCATAGTCCGGGGCGCTATGCTATCATGATATCGTATACGTTTGTTTGATCAATCGAGTATTCGCCGCGCCGGGGAGGGACTGTCGTGGACAGAAAGCTGTTTGGAAGCGCTATGGTCAAATATTTCAGCGGCCTTTTGCTGATGGGGCTGCTGCTCTTTCTCCCGGCCGGGAGCTTTGCCTTCTGGCAGGGCTGGCTGCTGCTGGGCATTCTGTTCGTCCCCATGTTTTTCGCAGGGCTTGTCATGATGGTCAAGTGCCCGGAGCTGCTGCGCAAGCGTCTGAACCTCAGGGAGCAGCAGGATGAGCAGAAGCAGGTGGTGGCGCTCAGCGGTCTTCTGTTTCTGGTCTGCTTTGTGCTGGCCGGGCTGAACTTCCGTTTTGGCTGGCTTCCGCTGCCGCGCTCGGTCGTGTTTGCTTCTGCGGGGCTGTTTGTCCTGGCCTACCTGCTCTATGCCGAGGTGCTGCGGGAGAACGCCTACCTCTCCCGGACCATCGAGGTGCAGGAAAACCAGCGCGTCATCGACACCGGGCTGTACGGGATCGTCCGCCATCCCATGTACGCCGTGACGGTGCTGCTGTTTCTCTCCATGCCGCTGGTGCTGGGCTCGCTTCTGTCCTTTGCGGCGATGCTGTTTTATCTGCCGCTGATCGTCCGGCGCATCCTGGGCGAGGAAGCGGTGCTGGAACAGGGGCTGGAGGGCTACGCCGATTATAAAAAGCGGGTGAAGTACCGCCTGCTTCCCGGCGTCTGGTAAAGATATCCGCTCCCCAAAGCTTTGTCTGTAAAAATAGTCAATCTGTGAGGTCGTTATGTTCCGTTTTGCCGAAAAGCATCCTGTCTGGTTTGAACTTCTCCTGATCATTCTCGCCTTTCTTGCCGCCGCGGTGTTCTCCTTTGTCGGCGGCATCCTCAATGTGCACCCGGAGCTGAGTTCCTCGGTGGGCCGCGTTGTCGTGGCCGCGGTGCTGCTTCTTGTGTTCAGGCGTGCCTTTGGCCCTGACAAGCCGCTGAAGAACCTTGTCATCGTGCTGCCCGCCCTGCTGTTCGCCGTCTGGAACCTGTATTACAATCTCAGCTCCGGCGCCAGCTTCGGCGGCGTCCCCTTCTTTGTGGAAGCGCTGATCACCGCCATCGCCCCCGCCCTTTTTGAAGAAGTGCTGTTTCGCGGCATTTTTCTGTACAACCTGCGCCGCAGCGGCTGCGGCGAGGTCAAGGCGCTGCTGCTCTCAGCCCTCGTATTCGCCGCCGTGCATCTGACGAACCTGGTGGGGCAGAGTCTTGCCGTCGTCGCGTTGCAGGTGGGCTATTCGCTGGTGGTCGGGCTGGTCTTCGGCGCGATCTATCTGAAAAACGGCAGCCTTACGCAGATCGTCGCCGCCCATTTTCTCATCGACTACACCAACCGGCTGTATCTTGAGCCCGCGCAGAGCGCCTCGCCGCTGCAGCTGTGCCTCTTCGCCGCGCTGCTGATTGCCGAGGCGGTATACGCCTATGTGCTGACCGCGCGGGAAAAGCACCGTGCGTGAGGCAAAGCGCTTCTTGCAATACCGCACAAAACCGTCTCCGCCGTCTTTCGGCCGAGACGGTTTTTTCTTTATGAAAAATGCATTGTACATTTCTTTTTTGCTGTGACAGGCGTGTGACGGATCGCCTGTTATACTCAGGCCATAACAACAAAAGAAATGGAGAAAAAAAGAAAATGAAAAACTGCAAAATCCTCTCTCTGCTCCTGGCTGTCGTGATGATCTTCTCTCTGGCCGCCTGCGACGTATCCAGCACCAGCACCTCCACCAGCACCATTACCACCAGCGTCACCGACGCCGACGGCAACACCACCACCAACACCACCACCGCCGAAGTCGGCGTCACGGCCGGAACCGACGGCGTGTCCGCCACCGCCAACACCACTCACGAGACCAGCAGCGATCCCATCCCCGAGGAGACCGAGGCCGCCGACGAAGGCAGCAACGGCCTGGTCGAGCATATGTACGC
Organism: uncultured Eubacteriales bacterium; assembly: GCA_900320465.1. GTDB lineage: Bacteria > Bacillota > Clostridia > Oscillospirales > Oscillospiraceae > Limivicinus. Next base: position 23,233 of record ONSQ01000022.1, on the reverse strand, counting down.
CCTGTACAACATCGGTGCCGAGGGCACCAACGCCAACGGCGACAAGTTCTTCTACGCCTTCAACGAGGACGACAATTCCGTCGCCGCGGTGATCATCATCACCGCCGACGGCGAGTACTGGGGCCGCGAGGGCAGCGTCAAGGTCTTTGACGACCACGCTGAGCTCTACAGCGAGGCCATGGACGATACGCTCGCCTACGCCTTCAGCAGTCTGGACGAGAACGACTGCTTCACCATGACCTTCCTGGGCGACAACGATGTGGCCGAAATGCAGCTGGTCGATCAGGACACCATCATCAACGACATGATCGCGTGCGTTGAGATGTACAAATAAAGAATCAGCGGAAACGGGGCCAAGCTCCCCCCGCGCCGCTATGACATAGAACAAGACCGCCGGAAGCATCGGCGGTCTTGTTCGTTTTCGGTATTTATCGCTCAGCGCACGCTTACGACTTGCGCAATGCCGCTGCAGTGTGTTACCATGGGTATGACCTCTATCAGCCCGGAATTACACACTGGAGGTTTCAGCCATGAACACAGCTTCCGATTTCTGGATCGTGCACCCCTTCAACACCGTCTTCTGTCTGATGCTTCTCTTTTTCGTTCTGCTGCTGACTGTCGGCGCGCTGGCGCTGCGCGGCCGTCCGGAAAAGCTCCGTCAGGGAGTTCTGATCGGCGCCTGCCTTGTGACGCTCGCGGGCTACTTTCTCTATAAGCACATGCTTTCGCTGGACGCGGACTACAACGTCATCACCGCGGCCATGGGCGGCTTCAACTGGTGGGGCGAGCTGCCGCTGCAGCTGTGCAACATCAATATGATCCTGATCCCCATCGCTGTGTGGCGCAAAAGCCGCCCGCTGATGTGCTTCAGCTTCTTTCTCGGTCCGCTGGGTGCGGCCATGGCGCTTGTGATGCCCGGCAACGGCTTTGACGGCTATTCGCTGCTGCTGCCGCGGATGCTGGGCTATTACGGCACCCATTTCATGATCATCATGGAGGGTCTGGCCCTTGCCGCCTTTGGGCTGTTCCGCCCCCGGCTCAAGGACATCCCCAGGGCGATCCTCGCCGCGCTGATCATCACCTTTGTCATTTTTCTCATCGATCTGCTGCTGCGCGCCACAGCCCTGCATCCCAAGGCCAACTACTTCTTCGCCATGGAGACCGAGGGCAATCCCCTGCTGGAGCTGTTCCACCGCTGGATCCCGCTTCCCTTTTTGTATCTGATGCCCAGCACGCTGATTCTGGGCGTCTATATGTTCCTGGTCACCGTTCCCTTCGCTGTCGTCGACCGCGTCCGCGCGGCCAAAGCTGACCGATAAGGCCTACGGGCCACCCCATACCTCCATGAAAGATAACGCCTCTCACATGCCCCGCTCCTTTGGTTTTGAACTGGTCTATCTGCTGTCCATGCTGATTTTCGGCACGAACGGCCTGCTTGTCGCGCATATTTCTCTGCGCGCCAGCCAGATCGTGCTGCTGCGCACGCTGGTGGGCGGGACACTTCTGAGCTCCGCTGTCCTGCTGCGCGGCGGCTTTGACCGCGCCGCGGTGCGCGCGGACCGACGCTTTCTTCTGCTGGGCGGCGCGGCGCTGGGACTGAACTGGATCGCCCTGTTTGAGGGCTATCGGCTGCTGAACGTCAGTCTGGCAACGCTGATCTACTACGTCGGGCCGATGCTGATCCTGCTGCTCTCGCCCCTGCTGTTCGGCGAGCATCTCCGTCCCCGCCTGTTCCTCGCCCTGGGTCTGGTGGCCGCGGGGCTGGTATGCATCAGCGGGAGTCTTGACGGCGGCGGCAGTCTGGCAGGACTCCTGACAGCCGCTCTCTCAGCCCTGTTCTACGCCTCGCTGATCGCCTTCAACAAGCGTATCGTCCACACCGACGGTCTGCAGACCGCGGCCATTGAGCTGGACGTGGCCTTTGCGGTGGTGCTTGTCTATGTGCTTTTCACGGCCGGATTGCCCCGCATCGTACGCGCAGAGCTGCCGTATCTGGCTCTGATCGGTCTGGTGAACACGGGGCTTGCGTATCTGCTGTATTTTTCCGCGCTGCAAAAGCTGCCCGGCCAGACGGTAGCTCTGCTGAGCTACGCCGACCCGGTGTCGGCGCTGCTGCTCTCGGCGCTGGTGCTGCACGAGGCGCTCACGCCGCTGCAGCTGCTTGGCGCGGTGCTGATCATCGGCGGCGCCATGCTGGGTGAGCTGGGAAAGGCCGGGGCTGCGCCCCGGGAGGAAACACAGACGAAGCATGAAAATACCTGAGCGCGACAAGAGAATACCGATCCTGTGCGCGCTGCTGCTGTGTCTGCTTCTCTCCGGCTGCGGCTCCAACGCTGCCGGCGCGGCTCTTCGAGGCACGCTGGAGGAGCGCTGTACTCTCCTGCGGGTCCAGACCGTCGACGCGGTCAGGGGCGGGGCAGAGGCACTTGTCCTTGACCTGGCCTCTCTGTCGGCCCAGGGCCGCTCCCCCGCCGCCAAGCAAGCCGGGAGCGGTGTGAGCAAGGCGCCGGCAATCCCCAACACCTACGGTGCCGAGGGCACGGCGGGTCGTCTGGTCATTCCCGCGGTGGGCATCAACGTAGGGCTCAATCTGCCCGGCGAGGACGCCCAGGCCGTGACGGACGCGCCGGACAGCGCCTGCTGGATGGAGGCGCGCGGAGACGCCAACGCGGTGATCGGCGACCATGTGAACCAGGACTTTTCCGCTCTGTTCCGCATCCGCCCCGGGGACGAGTGTCTGATTTTCCGCGGCGGGCGGGCTTACCGCTATGTGTGTATTGCCACGCTGCACGCCAGCAACACCGAAACGGACGTGATCGACGAACAGGGCCGCTCGCTGTTTTCCCGCGGGGAGGACAGGCTGTGCATGTACACCTGTGAGAACGGCTGGCGCAACGTCTTCGCCTGCGAGTGGCAGGCTCTGGGAAAGCCTCTGCATCAGCTGCAGGCCACGGCAAGTCAGCTGTTTCTCTCCGAGGACGCGCCGTGAGGCGCGCAGCAGGCATAAGCCTTCCGTTTTCCGTGCCCGTTCTTCGGATTTTTGATCTTTCATTTGGGAGAGACTATGAGCGTCATACGAAACTTTGTCCGCCGCGAGCCGGTGCTGCTGATCGCCGCGCTCGCGGCCATAGTCAGCTGCTTTTTCGTACCCCCGGACGCGGGGTATCTGCACTATCTTGATTTTCGCACCCTGGCGCTGCTGTACTGTCTGATGACCGTGGTGTCCGGACTGCGCCAGGCGGGGCTGTTCTCGGTGCTGGCCCACACCCTGTGCCGCCGTCTTTCCAGCGTGCGGGCCCTGGCGCTGCTGCTGGTGGGACTGAGCTTTTTCTCGGCGATGCTCATCACCAACGACGTGGCGCTTTTAACCTTTGTGCCCTTTGCCGTGGTGGTGCTGGGCATGGCGGACCGCAAGCGGGATCTGATCCGCGTCGTCGTTCTGCAGACGGTGGCCGCCAATCTGGGCAGTATACTGACCCCCGTGGGCAATCCGCAGAACCTGTATCTGTACTCGTTTTACGATCTGTCCATGGCGGATTTTCTGCACGCGACGCTCCCCGTGTGGCTGCTGTCTCTGGTGCTGTGCACAGCGCTGTGCTTCACCCTGTCGTCGGACAGGCTCACGATCTTTCTGGGGGAAAAGCCCCATCTGCACACCGGCGAGCTGGTCATGCACGCGCTTTTGTTCTGCGTTTGTCTGCTGGTGGTGCTGCGCGTGATCTCCTGGGCGGCGATGCTCGTGATCGTGGCGGCGGTGCTGCTTGTTTTTGACAGGAAGCTGTTGCTGCGGGCGGATTTCATGCTGCTGCTGACATTCGTGGCCTTTTTCGTTTTTTCGGGGAATCTGGCCCGGATCAAAGCGGTGGACCGCCTGCTGCGCGCGGCGCTGAGCGGACGGGAGTATCTGCTGTCGCTGCTGACAAGCCAGGTCATCAGCAACGTCCCGGCGGCGCTGCTGCTCTCCGCCTTCACCGATCGGGCCGGGGAGCTGCTGCTGGGCGTGAACATCGGCGGTCTCGGGACCCCGATCGCGAGTCTGGCCAGTCTTATCAGTCTCAAGCTCTACTCCCATTCCGAGCACGCCCACACGCTGCGCTATCTGGGGGAGTTTACGGTGATCAACGTGCTGTTGCTGCTGCTCCTGAGTCTGGCGCGGCTGGTGATATGAAAAGCAAACGCAAGACGGCGCCGCGCCGCGGAAAAATCCGCGGCGCGGCGCTTTTTCGTCCCCAGGCATGAATTGATTTCCGCCCGCTGCCATGGTATAATTTAAAAATACAAACCAAACCGGATGACTGATCTGGGAGAGTGAAATCATGAACGACGAGATCCGTGTTCTTCAGGCGGAAAACGAAGCCCTGCGCCGTGAAAACAACGAACTTCGCGAAAAGCTGGCGGAGGCTCAGAGCGAAAACCTTGCCAAGGAGAGCTTTCTGAGCAGCATGTCCCACGACATCCGCACACCGATGAACGCTATCATCGGGATGACGGTGCTGGCCAAAAAGCATATTGACGAAAAGAGCCGTGTCTCCGACGCGCTGGGAAAAATCGAGATCGCCGGATCGCACTTGCTGAGTCTGATCAACGATGTGCTGGACATGTCCCGCATCAACTCCGGACGCATGAAGGTCACCAGCGAGCTCTTCTCGCTGGGCGATCTGCTGCACGACACACTGACAATCGTGCGGCCCCAGGCCGACGCCCGCGGGCACAGCTTTGTCTTCGAGGCCGTAGGCATCGACTATGAAAGCCTGTACGGTGATCCGCTGCGTCTGCGCCAGATCTATGTGAACATCATCAGCAACGCCGTCAAATACACCCCCGAGCACGGTGAGATTCGCGTACGCGTCTGGGAAGAGACGGCGGCGGACTGCTGCACGCTGTGCTTTTCCTGCGCCGACAACGGCATCGGCATGACAAAGGAATTTCTCTCGCGCATCTATGAGCCCTTTGAGCGAGTCAGATCCTCCACTCTTTCGGGCGTGGAGGGCACGGGTCTGGGTATGAGCATCGTCAAGAAGCTGATCGAGGCCATGGACGGTGCCATCGCCATTGAGAGCGAGCCGGGCCGCGGCACAAGCGTGAGCATCCGCATCCCGCTGCGCTATGAGTCCGTCAGCGTCAACACCGCCGCCCTGGCGGGTAAGCGCTTTCTGATCGTGGAGGCGGACACGGTCATGCAGGAGCTGTACCGCCGCTATCTGGACGAGTTTGCGCTGCCCTACCGCATCGTCACCTCCCCGTCCGAGGCCGTGAGCGCCATTGCCGAAGCGGAGTTCCGCTCCGAGCGCTATGCCTGCGCGATCCTGGGCAGGAGCTGCGGCGACGGCACGGACGTGTGCTCGCTCGCCTCCTATCTCCACCAGGCTGACGGCGAGCTGGTGCTGGTGCTCATCAGCGACCGGAACTGGGCAGAGATCGAATACCGCGCCACCCGCAGCGGCGTCGAAAGCTTTATCCCCATTCCCTTCTTCCGCAAATCGTTGATCAACGGTCTGGATGAGGCTCTGCGCACCTCCGGCGGGGAAAAGCTCTCCCCCGGCGCACCGGATCTGACCGGACGCCACATCCTGCTGGCCGAGGATAATCTGATCAACCGGGAGATTGCCTGCGAGATTCTGAGCGCCACAAACGCCGAAATCCACACCGCCGCCGACGGCCGCGAGGCGGTGGAACGCTTTGAGCAGTCCACGGAGGGCTATTACGATCTGATTCTGATGGATATTCAGATGCCCGTCATGGACGGCTACGCCGCCGTCGGGCACATCCGCGCCATGGAGCGCGGCGACGCCCGGATCGTCCCCATCTGGGCCATGACCGCCAACGCCTTCGCCGAGGACATCGCCAAGGCGCGTCAGAGCGGCATGAACGGGCATATCGCCAAGCCCATCGACGTGAATCTTCTGATGCAGCAGCTGCGTCAGCTTTCCTGAACGCGAGGACAGAAAGGAGGCGAGGAGATGCTCCCCTATCAGCAACGGTATATTGACAATGTGCGGCAGATCGCCTCGCTGAGTGATCTGTACGCCATCACCGCGCCGGACTTTGACAGCTGGTACGCCCTCCTGCAGCAAAACGGCGCGGCGCTCGACGCCCTTAAGGCCGAGAACACCGCCCTTCTGGGCGCTCACCTGTTCCCGCTGATGGACGCTCTGCACGCCGCCTCGGCGGAGGATATCGCCGCGCTGGAGGAATTCGCCGCCGCGCTGATGGACTGGTCGACCAACCTGGACTGCGGGATCTATCTGCTGATCCACGAGTCTCTTCTGAGTCTGGCCCGCTTCCGCCGTGACCGCGCCTCCATCATCAAGGAGCTGTACATGGTGGGCATGGGTCTGTACTACCAGGGACGGCGCCTCCTGGGAACGAAATGCGCCGAGATCGACGCCTTTTACTTTCGCAACGAAATGATTTTCACCGAGGCCGGCTCGTATTTGCAGTTTTTTCATGAAATCGACGACGAGCAGACCAAGGGCTATATCATCCGGGCGCTGGCCAACATCGCCATCTGCACCCAGGATTTGCGCCGTCGCGTGGGCATCAGCCAGCGGGTGCTGCAGATCGTGCAGGATCCCTATTACCGCTCGATGGCGCCCTCCCTGCCCTGGGACGTGTTTCTGCGCCGTACCCACCAGCAGATGAGCTCCAACCGGGCCATGCTGTCCCGCGGCGGGCTGAGCGCGGAGGAGCTTTCGGCGGTGCTGGAATCCTGCCAGGTGGTGTTCCAGCCAGAGTCCGACAACGACACACCCAATGTGCGCTGGCTGTGGCCTTATTACGAGATGGAGTACAGCTGCGGCTTTGTGGACCTGTCGACCACGCTGCACCGCATGCAGCGGCTCATCGACATGCATCCCTATGACCAGTATGACATGTCGGGACTCTACGCCAATGTGCAGCTGCCGATCTACTATGGCAGTCTGGTGCGGCGAAACCCGACTCTGGCCCACAGGAGCGAGCATATCCGTTTCCTTGCGGGGGCCTATGAGAAGATGATGCGCGTGATGATGAGCTGTCCCAGCGCGTCCTTCACCGACTTCTTTTTCTACCTGGTGAGTCTGGTGGTCACCGACTATTACGAGACCGACGGCGTCATGAGCTACCGGGAGGTCACGACGGCGCTGATGCGCCGTCTGTCCGGGGCGCTCTACATCCGTTCGCAGCGCGTGGGCGAGATCATGCGCTGTCTCAGCCGCGCGATCGTGCGCGACGAGAGCGGCTTTTTTGACGATATCGACTTTCTGCGGGCGCTGACCGACCCGGTGGAGAAGGAACGGGCCGTGACGGAGTACGCCTATGAGTGCGGCCTGTACCACGATTTTGGTCTGATCAAGATGAATTTTGACCGTCTGTGCCATTCGCGCGCGCTGCTGGAGAGCGAGCAAAAGCTCTATGAGCTGCACACGCTGTCCGGCCACGACGATCTGGCCTCGCGCGCCTCCACGGCACGCTACGCTGATATTGCGCTGGGCCATCACGCCTGGTACAACGGCGCGGGCGGCTATGGCACGCGCTATGTGCGAAACGAATCGCCCTACCGCCAGATGACCGATCTGGCAGCCATTGCCACGGTGCTCTCCGAAGACTCGCCCCTCTCGGCGGAGGAGCGCATCGACGCCGTTCTGGCCCAGGAGGGCCGCCGTTTTTCACCGCTGCTGACCAGCTATCTGACGGAGGATTCGCTCAAGCGTCAGATCGCGGCGATTCTCTCGCGGGGCGACGAGGCGTCCTGCCGCGCCGTGTACAAGGATCTGTGGGGCAATCAATCTGATGGAAAGAAGGAAGTAAAGCATGGATGACCTTCGAAAACGTACCTGGGCGGAGATCTCGCTGGGAAATATACGCCACAACTATAACGCCATCCGCGCCACGCTGCCGGAAGGCTGCCGCTTTCTGGGCGTGGTGAAGGCAGACGCCTACGGCCACGGGGCCGTGGCGGTGTCGCGGCTGCTGCAGGACGCGGGGGCGGACTATCTGGCCGTCGCCGGTCTGGACGAGGCCATGGAGCTGCGGCGGAGCGGCATCTACCTGCCGATCCTGATTCTGGGGCATACCCCCAGCGAATTTACCGAAACGCTGATCAATAACGACATAACCCAGGCCGTGACCTGTCTGGCCAAGGCCGAGGAGTACTCCCGGGAGTGCGTCCGGATGGGCCGTTCGCTGCGGGTCCATATCAAGGTGGACACGGGCATGTCCCGTCTGGGCTTCCTCTGCGCAGGCGAGCATTTTGACGACGGCGTGGGCAACATCCACTACGCCTGCTCCCTGCCGGGGCTGGAGAGCGAGGGCATCTTCACCCACTTCGCCGTGTCAGACGAGCCCGGCGAGGAGAACGAGCGCTACACCCGCGAGCAATTCGCCCTGTTCATGCGCGTGATCGACGCGCTCGGCGAGCGCGGCGTCCACTTCGCCATCCGCCACTGCGCCAACAGCGGCGCGGTGCTCCATTACCCGGAGATGCTGCTGGATATGGTGCGGCCGGGGCTGCTGCTCTACGGCTACGGCGACGAGGGGCAGCTGGGGCTCAGACCCTGTATGTCCCTCAAAACGCGCATCACCACCATCAAGCATTACGAGAGCGGCACCTCCATCAGCTATGGCCGCCACTTCGTCACCGAGCGGCGTACGCGCATGGCGGTGCTGGGCATCGGCTACGCCGACGGGCTGCCCCGGCTGTGCTCCAACGCCTGCGGCTTCTCCATCGCGGGGCAGACCGCACCGCAGCGCGGAAATATCTGCATGGACATGTGCATGGCCGACGTCACCGACATCCCCGCCGCCGCGGTGGACGGCGAGGTGGAGATCTTTGGGGAGAAGAGCCCCATCGAGCCCCTGTGCCGCGCGGCGCAGACGATTCCCTATGAGATTTTATGCGCGGTGTCCAAGCGGGTGCCGCGGGTCTATACGGCCAGATAAAATGAGTATTCACGGAGGCGAACCATGAAAATCACCTTTCTCGGCGCAACCCATGAGGTCACCGGCAGCTGCACCTTTATCGAGGTGGGCGGCCGATACGGTCTGGTGGACTTCGGCATGGAGCAGGGCAAGGACGTGTTTGTCAACCGCTCCCTCCCCGTGGACCCCGCCGCGCTGGACTTCGTGCTGGTAACCCACGCGCACATCGACCATTCGGGCCGGCTGCCGCTGCTGGTCAAGCAGGGCTTTCGCGGCGGCATCTATCTGACGGAGGCCACGGCCAATCTCTGCGATATCATGCTGCGCGACAGCGCCAGCATCCAGATGCAGGAGGCCGAGTGGCAGAACCGCAAGGCCAAGCGCGCCGGCGAGACCGTCAGTGAGCCGCTGTTCGATCTGGACGACGTACAGCGCGCGGTCAACTGCTTCCGCCCCTGCAAGGTGGGGCAGATCCTTCAGCTGGGCGAGGGCGTGGCGGTCCGCTTCGTCAACGCCGGACACCTGCTGGGCTCGGCATCCATCGAGCTGTGGCTCACCGAGGGCGGCGTGACCAAAAAGATCGTGTTCAGCGGCGATCTGGGTAACCGAAACATGCCCATCATCTGCCCCATGGACCATATCCGCGAGGCGGACTGCATCGTTGTGGAATCCACCTACGGCGACCGGCTGCACGAGACCGTCAGCGATTCGGCCTCGTACCTGGCCGGTGTGATCCAGCGCACGCTGGACCGGGGCGGCAATGTGGTGATCCCGGCCTTTGCCGTGGGCCGCACCCAGGAGATGCTCTATCTGATCCGCGAGGTGAAGAACGCCCACCTGGTCAAAGGTCACGGGGACTTTCCGGTCTATGTGGACAGCCCCCTGGGCGTGGAGGCCACCAGCATTTTCCTGCAGTGCGACCGCAGCTGCTTTGATAAGCAGACCCGCGAGCTGCTGGAAAAGGGCGTCAACCCGCTGATGTCGCCGGGTCTGAATATCGCGGTATCCAGCGACGAGTCCAAGCGCATCAACGACGACAAGACGCCCAAGGTGATCATCTCCTCCTCGGGCATGTGCGAGGGCGGCCGCATCCGCCACCATCTGAAACACAACCTCTGGCGCAGCGAGTCCACGATCCTCTTCGTGGGCTATCAGAGCGCCGGGACCCTGGGCCGCATCCTGCTGGACGGCGGCAAAAAGACGATCAAGCTCTTTGGCGAGGATATCGCCGTCAACGCCGAGATCCTGTTCATGCCCGGCAAGAGCGGTCACGCCGACCGGGACGGTCTGCTGGAATGGCTGGAGGCCTTTGAGACGAAGCCCGCCATGCTCTTTGTCAACCACGGCGAGGCCGCCGTGACCGAGTCCTTCGCCGCCCTGGCGGGCGAGCATCTGGGCTGCCGGGCCTTTGCGCCCTACAGCGGCACCTGTTATGATCTGGCCGCCGACGCCTTTGTGGAAACGCCCGCCGGTGTGCCCGTGGTGAAGAAGGGCGCCGATACGCCGCAGGCCCAGCGCAAGCGCGCGCTGTACGAAAAGCTCGTGGCCGCGGGGCAGCGCCTGATCACCGTCATCCGCGCCTGCGAGGGCATGAGCAACAAGGACGTGGGCAAGTTCACCGATCAGATCAATCGCCTGTGCGAAAAATGGGAGAAGTAACATGCGCTGGATAGAAGTCATCATCAACACCCCCGGCGAGGAGATCGACGCGCGCTGCGAGGAGCTTGCCGCTCTCGGCGCCGGCGGCTTCGTCATCGAAAACGAAGAGGATTTCCGTGAATTTCTGGAAAGCAACCGGCAATACTGGGACTATGTGGACAAGGAGCTGGAGGAGAGCTTCTCCGGTCTGAGCCGCATCAAGACCTATCTGGCCGACGACGAGGAGGGTCGGGGCGTCCTGCGCGCCATCCGCGAGCGCTGCGGCGAGGTCGGCGTCTCCTTTGTGGAGGACAGCGACTGGGAAAACAACTGGCGCGAATACTACAAGCCCATCGACGTGGGTGAAAAGCTGGTGGTCGTGCCGGAGTGGGAGAGCGTGCCGGAGGGCGGCCGCCTGCCGCTGCGGCTGGACCCGGGGCTGATCTTCGGCACCGGCAGCCACGCCACCACCCGCATGTGTCTGGCCGCGCTGGAGCAATACGCCGCGCCGGGCAAGCGCGTGCTGGATCTGGGCTGCGGCAGCGGCATTCTGGGCATCGGTGCGCTGGTGCTGGGCTGCGAGAGCAGCACCGGCTGCGACATCGACCCCAAGGCCCCGGACGTGGCCATGGCCAACGCCGCGCTCAACGGCATAGGTGCGGAGCGCTTTTTCGTCCGTGCGGGCGATATCCTCTCCGACAGCTCGCTTCGAGCCGCGCTGGGAACGGGCTATGACATCGTGCTGGCCAATATCGTCAGCGACGTCATCATTCCCCTTTCGGCCTATGTGGACGCGTTTCTGGCTCCCGGCGGGGTTTTCATCACCTCCGGCATCATCGAGGGACGCCAGGACGAGGTGGCCGCGGCTATCCGCGCGGCGGGCTTTGCCATCACGGCGCACCGCTGCGAGGAAGAGTGGCACTGCTTTGAATGCGTGAGAGCCAGATGATGCGCATACGGCTTTGTCTGATTCTTCTGCTGCTGGCCCTAGTACTCTGCGCCTGCGGCGCCCCGGCGGCCGACACCGCCCCCGACCCCACGCCGGAGCCAACGGTCGCCCCTACCCCGGCGCCGACGCCGGAGCCCACCCCCGAACCGACGCCGGAGCCCACACCCGAGCCCGCTGCCGTGCAGCTGGAGCCCACGATCACCGGCGCCATGGTCAATCCCAACATCTTTACCGACGGGAAGTATACCTCCGATTATCCGCTTCTTGCCGGTTCCACGCTGACGGTGACGGCCGAGGAGCCCATCGGCTCTCTGTATCTGCAGTTCGGCACCTATCCGGGCGAGTGGACGCTGACCGCCGACGGGCGGGACTACGCCTGCGGGCGGCACGGCTTTCTGCATGAGTATATCCGTCTGGATGAACCGGCCACGACGCTGGAGATTCACGTGCCGGAGGACGGGGACGTGGTGCTTGGCGAGCTGAGCATTTTCAGCGTCGGCTATCCCCCTGTCTGGGTGCAGAACTGGCAGAGCCCGGATCAACCGGCCGACATTCTGCTCTTCTCCACGCACGCGGACGACGAGCTTCTGTTCATGGGCGGGATGATCCCCTACTATTCCGCCGTGCGGGGTCTGCGGGTCCAGGTGGTGTATATGACCACCAACTATGACCCCGCCAACCGCAGTCCCTACTATCTCAACTACCGTTTCCGGCCCCATGAGGCTCTCAACGGTCTGTGGGTCGCGGGCGACAGCGTCTATCCGGTGACCAACATGGTGCGCGACCGCAGCTGCGAGACGATCTGGGACGCCCAGCGCATCTACGGCCCCGACAGCTTTTTTGAATTCCAGACCGAGATGATCCGCCGCTTCAAGCCGCTGGTGGTGGTCACCCAGGCCGAGGGCGGCGAATACGGCCATGGCGCGCACATCCTCACCGCTCTGTCGGCGGAGCGCGCGGTTCAGGCCGCGGCCGATCCCGAACAGTTCCCCGACTCCGCGGAAAAGTACGGTGTGTGGGACACGCCCAAGACCTATCTGCACGAGTACGGCAGCGACGAGAAGATGACGATCCTCAACTATGAGGAGCCCTCGGAGGCGCTGAGCGGACTGACGCCCTTCGAGGCGGCCGAGGAGGCCTATCGCCAGCACATCACCCAGCAGCAGTGGCCGGCCTTTTTCGTCTACGGCTTCGGCCAGACCCACGACAGTCACCGTTACGGACTCTACCGCAGTCTGGTAGGCCCGGACGAGGCAAAGAACGATTTGATGGAACATGTTTCCCGCGCGCTTTTCCCCGCGGAATAACCAGGAAGCAAAATATGAAACGAACGCTTGTCATTCTCATATGCGCCCTCCTCCTGCTCAGCGGCTGTGCCGGTGAGATCACCGAGACCGCTCAGGAGCCGGAGGAGACCGTACCGGAGACGGAGATCACCGCCCCGGCCGAGACGCCGCCCACTGCGACGCCGGAGCCCACCCCTCTGCCCGAAGGGCCGGGACAGAGCGCGGCCGAGCAGCTGGAGCTGGTGCTGGACACGGACGAAACCGCCGCAAAGCGGCTTTTAGACGGTGTGTATCAGACCGACTATACCTTTGAAGCCGGCACGGAAATCACGCTCAGCGCCGAGGAGGAGATCGGCTCGCTGTACCTGATCTTCGGCACCTATCCGGGCGAGTGGACGCTTTCCGTCGGCAACGAGACGCTGCGCTGCGGCACCGAGGGCTTTCTGCACGAGTATGTGCAGCTGCCCCGGGGGGCGAACTCCGTCACGATCTGCCTGCCGGCGGCCTATGACGTGATGATCCGCGATCTCTACGCCTTCACCGAGGGCTATCCCCCCGATTTTGTCCAGACCTGGTCGAATCTGGAGGACGGCGCGGACATTCTGGTTTTCTCAACTCATACGGATGACGAGCTGCTCTGGTTCGGCGGACTGATCCCCTACTACTCGATGGTGCGTGGGTTGAAGGTGCAGGTCGTGTACATGACCAGCAACTATATGACCGATTTCCAGGACTACCGCTTCCGCCCCCACGAGGCGCTCAACGGCCTGTGGGTGGCCGGGACCCACTATTATCCCGTGACCAACGAGGTGGGCGACTATATGTGCTATGACTACTGGAATGCCGTGAACACTTACGGCGCCAACCAGTTTACCGAGTTTCAGGTTGAGCAGATCCGCCGCTTCAAGCCCCTGGTGGTGGTCACCCAGGCCGAGGACGGGGAATACGGCCACGGCGCCCACATCCTGTGCGCCTACTCGGTAGAGGCTGCGGTGAAGGCCGCCGCCAACCGGGAGCAGTTTACCGATTCGGCCGAGAAGTACGGCGTGTGGAATACGCCCAAGACCTATCTTCACAAGTACGGCAGCGAGGAGAACATGACCTGGCTGAGCTACGAAAACGAGGCCCCGGAGCTGGGCTGGCGCACTCCCTTCGCGGTGGCGCAGGAGGCCTATCGCCAGCATCTGACCCAGCAGCAGTGGGAGGGCTTTACCGTGGCCTCCTTCGGCCATCCCCAGGACAGCCACCAGTTTGGTCTGTATCGCAGTCTGGTGGGGCCGGACACGGAAAAGAACGATCTGATGGAGCATGTCTCCCGGGAGCTGTTCCCCATCGATTGAGGTCATAGAAAAAGCAACACGGAGAGGAACTATCGTTCCTCTCCGTGTTGCTTTTTCACAGCCTATTAAGATGGGCCAGCAGGGCCAGGATCGCGAAGAGTGCGCCGGATACGGCGTAGACAAGCGTCATCCGGTTGGCGGTGCCGTAGATCTCCAGCGCGCCCTGCACAAGGCTGCCCACGGTCAGCACCCCTACGGCCAGATGCCACAGCGCCGCGCTCCAGGCGCCGCCGCCGTGCGAGCACAGGGCCAGCGCGCTACCTCCGCAGCCCAGCAGCAGCGGGATGAGGAAGGCCCGGGTCATGAAGGCGGAGATCACCCCGTGGCTAAGCTGCTCATAGCCCGCGGCGAAGAGGGCCGTCAGGATGCTGACGCTGCCCCAGATCACCAGCGCGCGCAGGGGACGGGGTTCAGCCGATGTAGACAATGTCGCTCACACTCCTTTCCGTGATCCGTTTTCCGTTGGTGGTGGGCCGGTTGACAAGCATGCCCCGGAAAACCATGGTGGAGGAACCGCCTCCGTCCAGATTGTATGCCTGCACACAGCCCATCTCGTGCAGGAGCGAAGAGAGCTCGTAGAGGCTCAGCCCCTCGCTCTCCTCCGTGCGTCCGTCCGAGACCAGGAACAGATAGTGTCCCTCCCCCAGCGTGCCGACGGCCGTACGGGGATTGGAGCTTTTCGCCCGGCCAACCTCGTCGGCGGCGGAGACGCTGACCGCGCCGTCCTCCACCAGTCCCGGTCCGAAGGAAAAGGCCTGCCAGGCCCCGTCGGCAAGCAGCTCCTCGCCGCTCTTTTCTGTCCCGGAGAGGATCTCAAAGCTGCCGTCGGCGTAGATGACGAGGATCTCCTCGTCGGAAGCGCTGTCCCGATACAGCACGCCGTTGCGGATCACGATCCCCTTTTCCCGCGCGCCGTAGAAGTCGCCGTTGATAGCCAGCACCGCGCCGCTCTGCGCGGCGATGGCGGAGGTAGTATCGGTGATATTACGGCCCGCACGGCCCTCCGCGAAGGCGGTTTTCAGCTCCTGCACCGAGGACAGCTTCAGATCGGCCGCATAGATCTGCGTGTTATTCACACGGAACGTGTACAGATCGATTTCATAGTTTTCTGTCACAGCGCTGCCGATTTTTTCGGCGTCGGCGGGCAGAGCCAGGACCGTCTCAGGCGCGCTGAGCGTGCTGCTGAGCGTGCTTGCCCTTGCTGCCGTTGTCTCGCTGTCGCTCACCGCTGTCGCCGCCGGGGAAGCGTTCGAAAGGCTGTAATCCCGCTCGATCACAAAGGTGTCCAGCAGCAGATAGACCGTAAAAGCTGCCGTCAGAATGGCAAAGCACAGAGCAAAGCGTTTTGGTTTTTGCATACGCATCCCTCCTTTGCGCCGAGAATAGCCCATGAGCATAAAAAATACCTTAAAGATGCATTGACTTTTTTCGTCCCTGTCGGTACAATAGGCGACACATCTTTGACAGAAACAGGTTTATCCGACATGAACTTTCGTAAATATATCGGTGATCGGGCCTTTTATCACCGGCTGTTTGCCGTGCTGGTGCCGATCCTGATCCAGAATCTCATCACCAATTTTGTCAGTCTGCTGGACAACATCATGGTGGGCCAGGTGGGCACCGAGCCCATGTCCGGCGTGGCCATCGTCAACCAGCTGCTGTTTGTGTTCAATCTCTGCATCTTCGGCGGGCTTGCCGGAGCCGGGATCTTCACCGCCCAGTTCTTCGGCAAGGGCGACGACGAAGGCGTGCGCAACACCTTTCGCGCCAAGCTGTATATCGCCCTCGGCTCTTTTGTGATCTTTGCGCTGATATTCGCGCTGAAGGGCAAAGAGCTGATCGTGCTCTTCCTCCACCAGGGGCAGGAGTCCCTGGACCTGGACCTTACGCTGCGCTACGGCCATGACTATCTGAATGTGATGCTGCTGCAGATGCTGCCCTTTGCCATCTGCCAGATCTATGCCGGTACGCTGCGTGAGACCGGCGAGACCCTTCTGCCCATGCGGGCGGGTCTGATCGCGGTCTTTGTGAATCTGATTTTCAACTACATTCTGATTTTCGGCAAGATGGGCGCTCCCGCTCTGGGGGTGGTGGGCGCGGCGATCGCCACTGTTCTGGCCCGTTTTGTGGAGGTGGCCATCGTCATCGTCTGGACCCACCGCCATACGGAGCGCTGCCGCTTCATCGTGGGGGCCTATGCCTCGCTGCGGGTGCCCGGCGCGCTGGTACGCAAGCTGGTTCCCCTTGGCGCGCCACTTTTGATCAATGAGTTTCTCTGGAGCGGCGGCATGACCACGCTCAATCAGTGCTATTCCGTCCGCGGGCTGGAGGTCATCTCGGCGCTGAACATTTCCTCCACCGTGTCGAACCTGTTCTTCTGTGCTTTTCTGGCCATGGGCAACGCCATCTCCATTCTGGTGGGCCAGCTGCTGGGCGCCGGAGAGCTGGAGCGTGCCGTGGACGAGGACCGCAAGCTGATCGCCTTCTCCATCGCGCTGAGCACCGTTGTGGGCGGCCTGATGGCGCTGGTGGCCCCGCTGATCCCCCAGATCTACAACACCACGCCGGCGGTCAAGGCGCTGGCTGTACAGCTGTTGTACGTGTGCGCGGCCGCCATGCCCATGAACGCTTTTACCAACTCCTGCTATTTCACGCTGCGCTCCGGCGGCAAGACCATCATCACCTTTATCTTCGACAGCGCCTTTGTCTGGGTCATAGCCGTTCCGGCGGCGGTGGTGCTCTCGCGCTTCACGGCCATGCCCATCATCCCGATGTACATCGCCATCTATGCGCTGGATCTGATCAAGTGCGCCGTGGGCTACTTCCTCGTCAAGCGCCGTACCTGGGTGAACAATATCGTTTCGTTTTGAGCATAAAAAAGGAAGGACTTGAAATAGTCCTTCCTTTTTTATGTTTAGGATCTCCGAAAGAAGCTTATTTTGCAGCTTCAATGCCGGCCATAAGCGCCGCCTTGTTGCCCTCGAGGAAGCGGGCCTTGCGCTCGCCCAGCTCGATACGGATGGCCTCGACCATCTTGTCAACGCTGACGGAGGCGTCGTCCGCGCCCATCATAGCGCCCAGGATCGCCACGTTGGCGCCCTTGGGGTTCTTGACCTCGTCTGCGATGCGGGCCGCGTCGCAGTAGACCACCTTCACGTCGTCACGCACGACCTTGCGGTCGATGATCGAGCTGTTGACCACGATCAGTCCGCCGGGCTTGACGGTGTGCTCGAACTTGTCCAGCGAGGGCAGGTTCATCGCGATCAGCACGTCCGCGTTGTCCACCATGGGAGAGCCGACCTCTTCGTCGCTGACGATGACCGAGCAGTTGGCCGTGCCGCCGCGCATCTCGGGGCCGTAGGAGGGAAGCCAGGAGACGTGCTTGCCGTCGAGCATGTTCGCCATGGCGACGAACTTACCGATCAGCAGCATGCCCTGTCCGCCGAAGCCTGCAAAAACATACTGTTTCTTCATGGTTATTCAGCCCCCTTGTCTTTCTTCACGCCAAGCGGATAGTAGGGGATCATGTTGTCCTCCAGCCACTTCATGGCCTCGATCGGGTTCAGGCCCCAGTTGGTGGGGCAGGTGGACAGCACCTCGATCATGCAGAAGCCCTTGCCATCCAGCTCGTACTGGAACGCCTTCTTGATCGCCTTCTTGGTCTTGAGGATGTTGGCGTTGTTGTTCACCGCGCAGCGCTCGATGTAATAAGAGCCGGGTACCTCGGAGAGCATCTCGGACATCTTGATTGGCGCGCCGCACCAGGCCTCGTCACGGCCGTAGGGAGAGGTGGTGGTCTTCTGGCCGATCAGCGTGGTCGGGGCCATCTGGCCGCCGGTCATGCCGTAGATCGCGTTGTTGACAAAGATGGTGACGATCTTCTCGCCGCGGTGGGCGGCGTGGACGATCTCCGCCGTGCCGATGGAGGCCAGGTCGCCGTCGCCCTGGTAGGTGAAGACCAGCGTGCCGGGACGGGCGCGCTTGGCGCCGGTGGCGACTGCGGGAGCGCGGCCGTGGGCGGCCTCGTACATGTCGCAGTTGAAGTAATCATAGGCAAAGACCGAGCAGCCGACAGGGGCGACGCCCATGATGTTGCCGGCTTCCAGCTTGCCTTCCTGGACCAGCTCGTCGATGCTCTCGGCCACCAGGCGGTGGATGATGCCGTGGTTGCAGCCGGGGCAGTAGTGGAACTGCTTGTCAGTCAGCAGTTTGGTTTTCTCAAAGACAACGGACATCTTATTTACCCTCCTTTATTTTGAGGATCTCGGCCTTGATCTCATCGGTGGTCGGGAACTGGCTGCCCAGGTGGCCGAAGAACTTGACGTCCTTGCCGCCGTTGACGGCCAGCTTCACGTCCTCGAGCATCTGGCCCTCGTTGACCTCCACGTCCAGCACGCCCTTGACCTGGGGGCGGACGCAGGTCTCACGCAGCGCGTCGTAGGGATACGGCCACACGGTGATGGGGCGGAACAGACCGACCTTCACTCCCTCGGCGCGCATCTCGTCGACGACGGTCTTTACAACGCGGGCGACGGTGCCGAAGGCGGTGACGATGATCTCGGCGTCGTCGGTCTTGTAGCACTCCCACATCTGCTCGTTCTCACGGGCGGCCTTGTAGGATACGCCGCGTTTGGCGGGGTCGTCGCCCGGCTTCCAGCCGGTGCAGGCCCAGGGCTTCTTCTCCGGGTCCACTTTATAATCCACCATCTCGGGCATCTCCACAGGCTCCATCATCTGGGCGATGATGCCGTCGGCCAGGAAGAGCACCGGCATGCGGTACTTTTCGGCCTTCTCGAAGGCGAACATCATGATGTCAATGGCTTCCTGCACGGAGGAGGGCGCGTAGGTCAGCAGATGGTAGTCGCCGTTGCCGCCGCCCTTGGTGCCCTGGAAATAGTCGCCCTGAGAGGCCTGGATGTTGCCCAGACCGGGGCCGCCGCGCATGACGTTGAGGATCACGCAGGGCAGCTGAGCGCCGGCGCAGTAGGAAATGCCCTCCTGCTTCAGGCTGATTCCGGGGCTGGAGGAAGAGGTGATGACGCGCGCGCCGGTACCGGCGGCGCCGTAAACCATGTTGATGGCCGCGATCTCGCTCTCAGCCTGGAGGAAGCATCCTCCGACCTCGGGCATGCGGGCGGACATGTATTCGGGGATCTCGGTCTGCGGGGTGATGGGGTAGCCGAAGAAGAAACGGGCGCCTGCACGAATGGCGGCCTCGGCAATCGCTTCGGACCCCTTCATAAGAGTCAGTGCCATAGTCTTTTCCTCCTTAATCTCTCTCGATCCGGATCGCGACATCCGGGCAGGTACGTGCGCAGGACGCGCAGCCGATGCACGCCTCGGGCGTTACGACCTCAGCCGGGTGATAGCCCTTGGCGTTCAGCCTGGTCCGGGACAGGGCAAGCACGCCTTTGGGGCACGCTCTGGCACAAAGGCCGCAGCCCTTGCAGATGAGCTCATCGATTGTAACTTTTACCATGATACTCCTCTTTTCTGTTAGTTTTCGCCATATGTACGAATATGAAAACCGCTTGTGCGGGGTTTGCGCCGATCACGAAGTGCCGAAGGGATCGTCGTTGAGCGAGTGGACCCAGCTGTCCCAGTCACGCTGCATATAGGTGTCGATAAAGAGCGGCGTGCCGATATACTTCGGGTCATGCCCCTCGGCGAGGAAGGTGTTCAGCAGCTCCTTCTTGCCGGAGGTGTACAGCACGGGGACGCCGGTCTTTTCCGATACCTCGCGGATCATCTCATAGCCGTCGCGCAGCTCTGCGGGGGTGGTGCACTGGGCGAGATTGGTGTTGTTGATCATGCCCGAGATCTTCAGGCGGGAGTGGATCTGCATCTCCTCCTGCAGGGCCATGATCTTCTCCACCGTGCCGGCCAGCGGCCGGCGGATGTTGACCACATTGAGGACCTCCAGCTCGTCGGGGGCCAGGGCCATGAAATCGTCATGATAGCGGCCCAGAGCCGTGGAGCCCACCGCGTCGCCGCCCACGTCGAAGACCACGCAGTCCCAGTCCATGTCAAAGGCAGATGCCACCTCGGCCGGCAGGGACAGAGTCTCGATGCCGCTGTTGGCGTAGTTGGGGCTGACCAGTCGGATCTCCTTCATCTGGGTCATACGGCCGCGCCCGGTCAGACGGAAGTAAGTGTTGACCATGTCCAGGTCCAGCAGCTCGGTCCGCAGGCCGCTCTCCGCCGCCTTGAAAGCAAAGTTGAGCGCCAGCTCGGTCTTGCCGCTGCCGTAGTTACCGATCAGAACATAATACTTCTTCATAGGGCACCTCGCCGTTATGGGCAGAATATGATTCATGTTCATTGTATCATTGCCCTGTCAACGCGTCAATGAACATTCTGCCGATAATTGACTATTATTTAGCATCAGTTTGACGAAGATTTTTTTCTCTTGCTTTTATTTTGATGCACAATTTCTATTTTCCGTAAAATCTGCACTTTTTTCGTTCTCTTTGCGTTTTATTTGTGTTCCCGGCTCGTCAAAATATCCATTTTTATTTCAATTGTTAAGGTAAAATGAGAAAAACAGGCGATTTCTCGCCTGTTTTTCTATGTTTTCCGTATTAAAACTTTCCGTGTGAGCCGCCGTGCGAGCGTCCCGAGGAGGAGAAATGCACGCTGCTGCCTCCCCCGCTGCCGCTGCTGCGGCTGGAGGTCTCGCGCGGGATGGGGGTCTTGTGGACGTTGGCGTAGAGGAAGCGGTCGTCGCTGCGGCGCATGTTCAGCCCGCCGCGGGCGTAGTTGGCCGCACCGTAGTTTTTCTCCACGCTCTTCATCTGGCGCTTGAGGGAGCCCGCAGGGATGCCGCCGGAGAAGAAGCCGATAACGGCCGAAATCACGGCCGACAGACCCAGCTTCTGGCCGATGCTCTGCTCCTGCCGGGGCGCGGAGCCGCCATAGACGTCATAGGGCTGGCCGTTCCGGGCCTGGCGCAGCAGCTCGGCGGCGTCGTTGATGAACTGACGCGCTGCGCCCGCCCAGTCGTCATCGCTCAGATAGCGGGTAAAACGCGGTTCGAGATATTCGCTCAGACCGTAGTCGGTAAAGGCCGTCTTGCCATAGCCGTAGGTGGTTTCGGCAAACTCCCGGTCCCCCACCGAGATCAGCAGCAGGATGCCGTCGTCATTCGCGCCGTAGCCGTAGCCATTGTAGTCATAGAAATCGTCGGCGTAGTCCACCACGTATTTCCCGTTCAGGCTTCTGACGAAGACCACCGCCACGTCGCAGGCGTAGCTCTCACTGACGCTGTCGGCCAGGTCGTTGAGCTCTGCCAGGGTACCGGCGTCGATGACGCCCGCCTGGTCCACAACCCGGTCGTAGAGGCGGTCTGCGGGGATGGCGCTGTTGTCCTGGGGTGTGACCTCGCCCACGGCGGTGTTGCCCAGCAGGTAGGAGTAGGCCAGGATCATGTAGTCGTGGACGGCGTAGAAATAGGTGGAGCCGGTGTTGTAGGCGTCCATGATTGCGGTGAGCTGCTCTTCGTCGAGGGCTGCAAAGCGCTCACCCTGCGTGTAGTAGCCGATCACGTTCTCCGAGACGTTGTGCACCAGGAGGATACCGTTCTCGGCGGCGATGTTGGCCTCGTAGTAATCCCGGGCGTAGTCCGAGGCGTTCTCGCCGCTCTGGGCGGTGATGAGCACGCACACAGCCGCGCCGGTCTCGGATTGAATGCGCGCGCCCAGCTCGTTGAGGGTCGCGCACTCGTCCACGGGGATGTGGCCGGCCTCGTCAAAGACGTAGCGGTCCGCGTCCGCGAAGACGGCGATACTCAGCGAGAAGAGCAGCAGGATAACGATAAGCAGGGAAACAAGACGTTTTTTCATTCCTCTTCCCTCCTCACAGCAGATTGATCAGCATCTGCACGCCGAAGGCCACGGCCGCGATGATGCCGCCGTAGATCAGCCGGTACTTCCAGTAGGCTCCCTTGTCCGTGGGCAGGTCGCCGACGATTTTTCCGGTCTGGCCGTTCATGGCGAACTGATAGTTCTTGCCGTTCCAGCTGGTGTTGAGGATCCATACCGGCAGCAGGGCGTACTTGGCCCGGCCGTTGTGCAGGCGGATGTTGGTGCCTGCGCTGCTGACGCCCACATAGCCGGAGGTCGTCTGAGAGAAGGCCTGGATCGTGGTGTTCTTCACACGCTCGTTGGCCCGGCTGACGCTGTCCTGGGCCGAGACGTCATAGCGATCGGCGAAATAGCCGGTGAGATAGGCCTTGCGGAAGGGCACGGCCTTGGCGGTGTCGAAGGGCTCCAGCGATTCCATCACGTCGTCCGGCATCTTGACAGAGCCGTCCACCGGCACGTTTTCAAACCGCACGAAGCCATTGCGGTACAGGCGGTAGTAGCGCGTCTCGGTGTAGTTGTAATTGTGATCGCTCCAGGTGCGCACGCGGGTGGCGTTGAAGTTCATCTCCGCATCCGCATCCGCGTCGAAGAGCCAGAAGGGCACGTAAACGCCCTTGACCTCGTCCAGATGGTTTTCCGAGGAAAACGCGCGGGGCAGCAGCTTTTTGCCCTTGAAATGCTCGCGCAGGGCGGCCTTGGCGGCGTTTTTGTCCAGAGCGAAGGGCACGATCAGATCGGGCATCAGCGTGCCGGAGAGCTGCCCCGGGACAATGGTGGGGTTGGCGCAGTAGGGGCAGCTGGTAGCGGCAGTGGTGGCGTCACAGATGAGCTCCGCGCCGCAGGAGGGGCAGTTGTAGGCCCGCAGACCGTCGCTTTCGGCGCCCCAGGCGGAGCCGGCCTGGCTCAGATCCCAGTCAACGTCGAGGCTGTCGCCGGTAAGCTCGCTTTCCGTCTGCTGAGCGGCGTTGAAGGCAGCTTCAGCCTGCTCGTCCTTGGCCTGGTAGAGGGCCTCGATCTCGTTGACGGTGAAGACACTGCCGCAGTATTCACACTCCATTTTGCCGGAGCTGCTCTCGAAATGGAGCGGTCCGGTGCAGGAGGGGCATTTATAGTTGGTTACCTGAGAGGGCATGGCAAACCTCCGTTCTAAGGTAAGCGGGATAATCCGAACCACGGTTTTCCCGGGCCGGAATCCGCCCATCTTTCGTTAAAATACTCGGCAATACGGAAGTATTCCCTGCGTTTTTGCCTCGGCTGGAC
>ONSQ01000017.1 GCA_900320465.1 uncultured Eubacteriales bacterium | reverse complement strand
CTTTTTTCTTCTTTTTTTGAATCCTCTCCGGGACTCCGTCGCTGTTTACGCGTTCAGTATAGCGCCGGGCCCGTCAACAAAATCATCAATAAACGAACTTTTGTGCGGAGTTTTTTGTTTTTTCTTTGACTCCGCTTTACCGCGGGGGGCTTGGGTTTGTTTCTGTTTGCAGTATACAGGGTGCGGCGTCAAGAAAGCCGTCAATAAAGCGCTGTTTCGTGCGAAAAAACATATTTTTTTCTTGACGCCCCCCCTATTCTGCCCCGGGCGGGGCGCTCGTCTGGGTGTCCCCGGGCGGCCCTTCCGTGCCGGGCGGCGTCTGCGCGTGCAGCGCATCTGCCTCGGCCGACGCACCGGCAGCAAGGCCCCGCCGGCGGCGCCGGAAAAGCTGCATCAGCGCAAGCCCCAGGCCAAAAGCGAAGAGCATCGCGAAGGGCTGCAGGAAGGCGGTGATGCCGGTCGGTGCGGGGAGCACCTGGATGTTTTTCACGACAAGCGTGTACTGCAGGGTTCCGTCCGCTGCGATCGTGGTCTGCAGCTCGGCGGACTGTGTCCGGCTGAGCGTGAGCGCGCCGCTGGCACTGATCGTAAAGCGGATGGGGGCGGAAATGCTCTCATAGCCTTCCGGCTGAGAGGTCTCCTTCAAATAGTAGCTGCCGACGGGCAGGCTCTGGGTCACAAGCGGGATCACGCCGCCGCTGTCGGTGACCAGGTCCTCATAGCCCGGCATGGGGTTGAAGTCCATGGTCACGATACCGCCGATCGTTACCTCGCGGTGCAGGGCAAAATGGACGCCTGCAAGCAGCTCGGTGGTCCCGTCGTGCCGGACGCCCTGCTTGAGGGCTGTCAGCGTAAAGGGCCGGTTGCGGATGATCAGCGTGGGCGTCTGGCCCGCACCCTGATTCAGGATGTAGTTCTCGGCGTCCACACCGCTGACGGTGACCGCGCCGCCGCTCAGACGGATGGTCATCGGCGCTTCCAGTCCGTGGATGGTCTGGGGGGTGGCGGTCTCGGTGAGGGTGTAGTCCACATCGTCGCGCAGGAACGCGACGGTGATGAGGCCTGTGCTGTCCGAGGTGAAGCTGCCGATCAGGTTGCCGTCGCTGTCGTGGAGCGTAAAGGCGGCTCCGGGAAGCGGCGTGCCGTTCCAGAGCTGCTTTCTCAGCTCGATGCCGGGACGGTTGTTGGTGATCGTGTCCACACGGACGTTGGAATCATTCTGGATCTCGCCCTGGGTGTAGAGCACCGTGTAGCGGAAGAGAGAGCTTTCGCTCTCGCCCTTCTGGCGGCCGTTGATCTCGATCTCGTCGGTATCCTCCAGGATCGTGTAGCTGTCCGCCGTCACGACGCCATCGGCATCCGTCTCGGGATTGACGGGCGTCACCTCGCGGATCTGATAATCTGTAAAGGCAACGTTCTCCTTGAGCCGCTGGAAGTACCAGTAGAGGGTGCTCTCGTTCATCCGCAGGCGCCGCATGCTGCCCTCGACCAGGTTCAGCGTGTCATTCTCGCGGGTGAAGACGGCGAAATAGGCGTCGCCGCGCGCGGCCATGTAGTCCTGGTCGGACCACTGCTTATAGACGCGCAGGCCCCAGCCGCGCAGGTTGCGGACTGCCACATCCGCGTCCTGGCCGATCACGATCTCACCCTGCGGCGGCGTCTCACCGCAGTCAACATCGTTGTGTACGTACTTCTGCAGCGAATAGCCGTCCGGGATCTCGTTGGCGCGCTCCTCCACCTTGTAGTTGGTGCCGGCCAGCAGTTCGCGCACTTCCACGGTGTAGAAAGGCGGGATCGAGCCCACTGAGCCGTTCATCGAGGTAGTAAAGCTGGCGGCTGCTTTCTGCGTATCGGTCAGATCGCCGTAGTTGCCGACGCCGATGGACTCGAAGCGGCCAAGGGAGGCGTTCCATGTGCAGTAATTGCCGTTCTGGTCCTTGACGTGGTAGGTGTACATGTTGGCCAGCGTCAGGGTGGAATCAAACTCGGTGCCGAAGTACAGACGGAAGTTGAAGGTTGCGTTGTCTGTACGCAGCTCGGTTTCGCCGGACTCGTTGAACAGCTCCTTGGTGATGCTCAGCGTGCGCAGGGCTTCCGGATTGACCTGGTTGACGTAGGCCACGCGGGCCCGCGAGGCGGTGGAGGCATAGGGGATGGCGTAATCCTTGCGGCCGTCCGTGCCCTGGCCTGTCACCTCGGCGCCGTTGACGTACACATGGCTGTACACGTTCTCGTTCACGCCGCACTCCACGATCTTGTAGTTGACCGTGTCCTCCGGCAGCTCGATCGTGGCGATCTCGCCGGGGCGCAGCAGAAAGACGCTGTCATACGTGTGACCGTCGATCTCAATCGTCGGTTTGTAGGGCACCCTTGTGATCGTGTCCTTGAACGTGACCTTGTTGGTGTCTGCCAGCAGCAGGCCCTCGGGGTGCTCGTCGGTGGTGTACCAGACCTGGTACGGGAACTGGGCCAGCACCGACTCCGAATCGTCCACACCGGAGAGCTCCTTGCTCAGCTCCACGGTGCCGGGCTTGACGGAGGCCAGGTTGAAGCGCATATACAGGTTTGACGCGCCGGCGCCTCGCTCCATGAAGAACAGGCGCATCGTGTTGGTGGAATACTCTTTGAAAATCCAGTTGCCCTCGCTGTTCTGGACGAACAGATCGTCCACATAGGCCTGGGCGTCGGACGCGGACTCGCCGCGGGCGATGGCGTTGTTGTAATAAATGTCCTTGAGCGTGCTGTGCACACCGTTGACGTACACGTCGCCGGTGCTGAAGTTGACCGATCCGGGCAGGGCGCTGTGGATGCCGCCCAGGTCGATGACCAGCTCGCCGTTGACGTAGAGCCAGAAGTCGTCGTCGCCCGTGAACTGGTAGATGATGTCGTGGCCCCAGGCGTCCAGCCCGTTGGGGGTCTGGGTGAAGGTTGCCTCGATCTCCACGCCGAACTGGGTGTTGACGTTCTGGATCAGATACAGCCGCTCGTCCCGGCGCGGGTCATTGGCCGGCAGCGGGCTTGCGGTCGCCGTGTACTGGTTCTTGCCATTGACGGAGGCAAAGAGCCCGGCCTTCAGGTCATTGAAGGGGAAGAACTGGCCGTGCTTGAGCGTCGGCTTGTTGCCGCCCGAGTCATAGGTGCCCAGCTCCTTATAGACCTTGAAGTTGTTGTTGGACTGTAAGCTGGCGAAGTTCTGGGTACTGTCGAACTCATAATAGCCGCTGCCGCTGTAGGTGCTGGCGATAAAGAGGTGGTTGACCTCCCGCGCGCCGGCAAATAGCGTTCCCAGCGAGCCGCCATGGGCCATGGGATAGCCGTCGGGGCCCAGACTGTTGGACAGCAGGTTCGGCACGGTGTAGTAAACTGCGCCGCCAGCGTCGCTGCCCAGGAAGTCGCTCAGCTCATCGCGTGATCTGAAGTCGATCACCTTCATGGTGATGCCGTACTGGGTGTGGTCCACCGTGGGCACCTCGGTCAGCTGATCGTCGACCTGCAGATCCTGCATGATGGCGAAGTAGAAGTCCTCCGCATCGCCGATGGGGCAGGGAACGATCCGCCCGTCCTCGACCTTGAGGCCGGCATACTGGTACGCGGCGGTGTCCCAGCCGAGGATCGAGGTGTAATAGTAGCCGTTGCGGCGGCCGTTGAGGTTGATGCCCAGGGTGTTTGGGCTGACAAGCTGGCTGCCGGTGAGCTGCGGGGCCAGATACTTGTCGGAATAGGGGTTGTAGAGCTCGTAGTAATACGTGGGCTCGCCGGTGGTTTCGTCCCGGTATTCCACGAAATTCCACAGAAGCGAGTTGATACGGTTGCCCACCCACTGGATGGCGTCGCCGTTCTCAAAGCAGGGAATCAGACTGCCGTCGTGGTCGATGGCGTAGAATTCGTATTTCTTGGTGGTGTCGTTCCAGGCGCGGGTGTAGACGATCAGGCTGCTGCCGTCCGTGATGCCCGGGTCGGAGACGCTCACCTTGCTGGCCGAGTAGGTCATGAAGTAATCCTCGGACAGCTCGGAGAGGGTGACCAGCTTCAGCCACTCGGTCCCGGCACTGCCGTTGACGGCAAAGCCGGTGTCCACGCTGCCGGTATAGGTCAGCGTGGTGCTGCCGTTCTTGAGGCAGATGTCGCCCGCGTGGTCACCGCTGCCGGGAATGATCTGGATCGTGCAGGCCTCGTCCGGCTCGGACACCAGGCTCAGCCCGTCGGCGCCCAGACGCAGGTAACGGGTGCTGCCGTCCACCGTGGTGGTCAGCCGGTACAGATCGTCCTCCAGCCAGCTGAAACGCCAGAGGGAGATATCGCTGCTGTCGGGGACGAAGAGCGTGTCGGTGCGATCGTTCAGACGGGTCAACACAGTCAGCGACAGGGCATTGAGCGTCCCGGCCGCGGAAGACTCGGACATCAGCGCCTTGCCGGCCACGCCGCCGGAATAGCTCATCAATCCGTAGGTCTTGCCGTTCAGGCCGTAGGGCTCATCGGTGACGGGCTCCTTGTACCAGAAGGTGATCTTGCTGTTCGCATCGCCGCCGTTGTCATATGCCGCGAAGCTGTTGCCGTTTACTCCGCCCTGCATGTTCCAATAGAAGCCGCCGTCGGCAAGCGTAAATTGGCCTCCGCCTGTGGCACTGACGGTGAAGGCGGTGCGCTCGCTCTCCGTCTCGGTCAGCATCAGGCTTTTGCCTGTATGTCTGACGTACTGCTTGACGCCGCCGTCGCTGTAGCACCAGGCGTAGTACTGGTTGGTGGTGCCCTCCACCTTTTCAAAATAGTAAAGCGAAGCTTCGGATGACGGATAGGTCTGGGCCGGCTTGGTTTTGGTGATGCCGGTACGGGAGCTGTCGATCCGGAAGTTGAAATTGCGGAAGTAGAAGCCCAGAGAGTGTCCGGGATAAACGCCGGCAGCCGCGTGGGCGTCAAAATCGGCCATGGTCTGCAGCGTCATCCAGCCGGTGCCGCCGGGGGTGGGGCCGGAGACGATGGCGTAGGCCGAAAAGCCGTCGGACATAAAGCTCACGGTGCTGCCGTCGGTCACCGCGTCCAGCACCTGGGCGCCGTCGTGGAAGTGCACCACGGAGAAGTCCTGGGCCGGGGCGCAGCCGTTCAGCAGCGAAATGCTGACCGCGACCTCGGTAAGCGGCTGATAGCTGATCGCGGGGTCGGATGCGTCGGTGATCGTGATGTCGAACAGACGCGTATAGCCCAGCGTGTCCAGCGTCAGCGCTTCCTCCGCGCCGCGGAGATAGGTCTCATAGCCCGCGTCCTCCGAGGAGATCTCGGACACCGCAAGGACGGCGTCTGCGGGGATGCCGGCCGTCTCGTCATAGCTGACGCTGACGCGGTAGGTGTTGCCGTCCGAGGCCTCGATCTCGGTGGTCAGGGTGGCGAAGATGTAAGTGGAGAAGCCCTCGGCCTCAAAGCTGACGGAGCCGTCCCCTGACACGGGGACCGTGGCCACGTATTCGGCTTCCTGCGCCTCGTCGGCCAGGTGGAAGACCTTGACCGCGCTCTGCTCGCGCAGCGCTTCGTCCTGCAGGTGAACCTGCACCTTGTCCCCGGCCGGCTGCCAGGGATGATCCTTGGCCTGCTGCTGGGCGTTGGCGTAAATGGTGATGTCATACGCCGCCAGGACGGTCAGACCGTTGATCCGGGCCTGGACGGGTGTGGCCACGACGACGGCGTTCTTCGGCATCTTGCCGGTCAGATACAGCTCGTCGTTGGCAAACAGAGCGTCGTCGGGGACGAAGCGCTGCAGGGCGTTGCCCTCGGCGTCGGCCTCGGCGCGTTTGACCAGCGCCACGCCGTTTTCGCCCTTGCGGCTGAGTGCGAGCGTGACCTCGTCGCCCAGCGCGGGATTCTCCAGCAGCACGCTCTCCAGCGCGCCGTTTTTCAGACTGTAAAGAGCCAGGCTCTCCCCCTCGCTCAGCAGCGGCAGCGAGTGGATCGCCACGCTGACGGAGAGTTCGGTCTGGTTGTTCAGCTCTTCGGCGCTCCAGGCGTCTAGAACGCTGTAAAGCTCGCCGGCGTCGATCTGGCGGGTGTCCACTTTGGGTGCACCCTTGTTGGTGCGATAGCTGCCCGTGAAGCTGGCCGCGGCATAGCTGCCGTCAAACTCAGCCAGGAAAGGCGCAGTCTTGTTGCCGCCCCTGGCCTGCAGGCGCATGGCGCCGGGGTCGTCCGGATTCTTCTCCGCCGACTCGTCGGGCGTTTGGGCAAGCTCGTCGCCCTCAGTGGGCTCTGTCTCCTCGGACGCGGTGTCGTCAGGGGCTTCGTCCGGCGTTTCCGTTTCGACCGGAGCCTGCGTTTCTACCGGGGCCTGCGTTTCGGCGGGAGCTTCGGTTTCCACAGGCGCTTCGGTTTCGGCGGGAGCCTCCGTCACGGCAGGGGCCGGCGTTTCGGCGGGGACCTGCGTTTCGGCGGGAGCTTCGGCAAGGGCCGCGGCTGCGGCCTCGGCGTCGTAGAGGTAGAGCACAAAGAGCTCCAGCTTCGTCACGGTGAAGCTGATGCTGTCCTTGTCGGTGCGCAGCAGGCTTGCCTCGTGGTGTTGGGCGTCATATACCAGACGCAGGTTTCGGAAGGAGCCGTCCTCGATCCGTTTGCGGACGGACTCGCCCTTGAGCGTCAGAATGTAGCTGCCCTGGGAGCTGAAAACGGACGCGCCGTCGAACACCCACAGGTCCAGACGGTACAGCGCTTCCTTGCCCGCGTCGGGCTGCTTGAACTGGTAAAGGCTGGGGCTCAGCCGGAAAAGCGGCTGGGCAGGCAGCACGCCCTCGATGGTGAGGGTGGTGGCGGCGTCCAGCTTGATCTCGTCGCTGACACGGCGGGCGGGCTTGGTGTCCGCGCTCTCCGCGGCCGCGGGAGCGGCGGAGGGGGCGGGCGTTTCGCCGCTCTCGGCAGTCGTCTCACCGTCGGTGACGGGCGCGGCGGACGCCTCCGGGGTCTCCGGTTCGGCGGTCTGCGCGGGCGCTTCTGTCTCGCCCGGAACGACCGGGGCCGGCTCCTCGGTGCTTGCCGGTTCCTCGGCGGGCGCGGGCGTCTCGGTGACGGCGGGGGCGGGAGTCTCGGTGACGGCGATCTCGGTGGACTCGTCGTCGGCATAGGCGCTGAGCATCATGAAATCGGCCGGGCCCAGATCGCCCAGAAACAGGACCAGGACCAGCAGCAGCGCCAGGAACCGTTTGAACTTTTTCATCATGCTCACCACCTTTCTATCAGGATTCTATGTGGGAAAGCGCTCAGCTTGCCACGCCTTGACGCGCGGCACAGGCCCCTTCCCCGGATTATGTTTTCATTGTAGCGCGTGCTGCGTCAAAAGAAGCGTCAATACCTGCGCTTTTTTAGGGCTTCAGCGAGGATTTTTTTGACGTCCTGCCGTTTTTGCGCGTAAAATGCCACTCTGTCTATGATAGCAATTTATTATACCGTCAAATACGTCTTATGTCAACGAATCCCTGCGAAAAAGATCGACAAAACCAGCCCCCTATTCAGCTTGAATCCTTGCATAATTTGCCATTTTCACGCAGGCAGTTCACGGCGGCTCCTATTTATGGAAACTATATTCAAATTCTTGAACCGTGTGCCGTTCTTCCGCGCCGCTCTTCTTCCGGTGCCTGGCGTCGTATCGACCGAAAAGCGGGCAAATAAAACCGTCTTGAATGGCTTTCCCTTTCAAGACGGTTTTTGGCTGTGTTTTGTTCCGCTTCTCTCAGTCTTCCGGCTTTGTCTCGGTCTCGACGCCTGCGTCGGGAGCGGCGGGCTCCGCCGCGGGCGCGCCCTCTTCCGGGGCCTTCTTCTCCTCGGCGTAGCCGTCGGTCATGGAGATCTTGCGTGCCGGGCGCTCGATGGTCTTGTCGGCGGCGGCCTTTTTCGCGTCGCGCAGCGACGTGGGCGGGAATTCGTGGTGCTCGAAGTAGTAGTTGAACTCGTCGGCCTCCATGGACTCGTGCACCAGCAGATACTCGGCAATGGCGATCAGCTCGTCCCGGTGGGCGGTGAGGATCTGCTCGCAGGCGGAGGCGGCCTCGTCAAAGATGCGCTTGACCTCCTCGTCGATGAGGGCGGCGGTCTCCTCGCTGTAGCTCTTGGTGGTGCCGAAGTCGCGGCCGATGAAGATGCTGCGGTCCGAGCTGTCATAGCTGATGGGGCCGAGCTTGTCGCTCATGCCGTAGACGGTAACCATGTTGCGGGCGATGTTGGTGGCCTGCTGGATGTCGTTGGAGGCGCCGGTGGAAATGTCGTCCAGGAACAGCTTCTCGGCCATCCGGCCGCCCAGGGCCATGACGATGGACTCGAACATCTCGGCCCGGGACTTGAAGTTCTCCAGATCCTCGTCCGGCCGGAAGAGCGTAAAGCCGCCCGCCCCGCCGCGGGGGATGATGGTGATATAGTGCACCGGATCCACGTGCGTCAGATAATGGCCCGCCACGGCGTGGCCCGCCTCGTGATAGGCGGTCAGCCGCTGGGCGCGGGAGGACATCTTGCGGCTCTTCTTCTCGGGGCCCATCTGGACCTTGAGGATGGCCTCGTCCACGTCCTCCATGGTGATGAAGCGGTGGTGCCGCCGTACGGCCAGCAGCGCGGCCTCGTTCATGAGGTTTTCCAGATCCGCGCCGGCAAAGCCCGGTGTGCCCTTGGCGATGGAGTTCAGATCCACATCCTCGGCCAGCTGTTTGCCGCGGGCGTGAATCTTCAGAATGGCCTCGCGGCCGCGGATATCCGGCAGGCCCACATAGACCTGGCGGTCGAAACGGCCCGGACGCAGCAGCGCCTGGTCCAGGATGTCGGCGCGGTTGGTGGCGGCCATGACGATGACGCCCTCGTTGTTGGAGAAGCCGTCCAGCTCAACCAGCAGCTGGTTGAGCGTCTGCTCGCGCTCGTCGTTGCCACCGCCGAGGCCGCTGCCTCTCTGCCGGCCCACGGCGTCGATCTCGTCGATGAAGATGATGGCCGGCGCCACCTTCTTGGCCTGGTCAAACAGGTCGCGCACACGGCCCGCGCCAACGCCCACGTACAGCTCGACAAAGTCCGAGCCGGAGATGGACAGAAACTGGACGTTGGCCTCGCCCGCAACGGCCTTGGCCAGCAGCGTTTTGCCGGTGCCCGGAGGGCCGACCAGCAGCACGCCCTTGGGGATACGCGCGCCCATGGCGGTATAGGCCTTGGGGTCCTTGAGGAAATCGACGATCTCGCTGAGCTCTTCCTTTTCCTCGTCGCAGCCCGCCACGTCGGCAAAGGTCTTCTTGTTCTTATCCTCGCTGCCCAGGCGGGTACGGGCCTTGCTGAATTTGGCGAAACCGCCGGTCCCGCCGCCGGCCTGCTTCATCATGGAGGACCAGAACCACATGGCCAGGGCGATGAGGATGATATAGGGCAGCAGCCCCACCCACCAGGGGACGACGAAGCCTTCCTTGTAGTCATACTCCTCAAGGATGCCGTCCTCGTGCTGCTGGGCGATCAGCTCGCGGAAGTCCTGATAAAAGACGGAAAAGCTGTAAAGCTCCACCGTTTTCGTCTCGGTGATCTCCTCGCCGGTCTCGCTGTCGGTCTCGCCGGTGCGCAGTTCCAGGACGATATCGTCTCCGTGGGTGACGAAGGACTGCACCTTCTCCTCGCGGAAGTAGTCGGACAGCTGGGAGTAGGTGGTCTCCTGCTGCTTTTTGCCGCCCAGCATGGAAAACACCGTGGCGGCGAGGATGACCAGGATCAGGGCGTAAAAGCCGATCTCCCGGCCTCTGTTGCGTTCAGGTTTCAAACGATGGTCACATCCTATCTGTCGGTAAAACTGCAAAGGGGGTAAGCGCGGGGCTTACGAATAGATTTCTTCTTTCAGAACGCCGATATACGGCAGATTGCGGTAGCGCTGGTTATAGTCCAGCCCGTAGCCCACGACGAAGGCGTCGGGGACCTCGAAGCAGGAGTAGTCGGCGTAGATGTCAGCCTTGCGGCGCGAGGGCTTGTCCATCAGCGTGGCGATGGTGATGGACGCGGGCTTGCGCACCTGGAGATACTGCTTGAGGTAGTTGAGCGTCACGCCCGAGTCGAGGATGTCCTCCACGATGATCACGTGGCGGCCCTCGATGGGCTGGGACAGGTCCTTGTCGATGCTCACCGCGCCGGTGGAGGTGGTCCCCTTATAGGACGAGACCGCCATGAAGTCCATCGAGCACTTCACGTCAACGTAGCGCATCAGGTCGGCCATGAAAATAAAGCAGCCCTTCAACACGCCGATGAACACCGGGTCCTTGTCCCGAAAATCGCGGGTGATAGCCGCGCCGATCTCCGACACGCGCTTTTGGATCTCTTCTTCCGAAATCAGAATTCTCTCAATATCCTTCTCCATTTTTCCCTCTAATACCTTTTATTTTATTTCTTTGATTTCCACGATCAGCAGCCTGTCGCCCTCCCGGGGCAGACAGCGCTCGGCCGCGCCGAAGGGCGGCGCCAGTACGATCCCCTGTTCATCCCGCAGCACCGGTGTGCGCAGCCGTTCGCGCGCCGTGGTTTTTGACTCGGCAAACAGGGCCTTGAGCGTCTTGGTGCAGCCGCGC
Source organism: uncultured Eubacteriales bacterium (assembly GCA_900320465.1). Taxonomy (GTDB): domain Bacteria; phylum Bacillota; class Clostridia; order Oscillospirales; family Oscillospiraceae; genus Limivicinus. The sequence goes on along the minus strand of ONSQ01000017.1, from coordinate 43,641 downwards.
CCGGCCACACGGTAGCTCTCGCCCGGGCGGGGAGAGGAAACGCTCAGATTCCCACATATAGTCTCATATTTGAGAGCATAAGTCTTGAACGAGTTGTGAATTTCTTCCCCTGTGGAAACAGTTTTTGTCGTGATTTCCAACCCCTGCGCCTCAAAGCGCAGGCTCTGTCCGGGCACGAGCGGCGTTTCGGGAATGGGCTCGAGTGGCTCTTCCTCCCGGAAATACAGTCTCCCCCGCTCCCGCCGGACGCGCAGGCCAGGCACGTCGGCATAGCCCCGTTCGGTGCCCCGGCACAGCGCCAGGATCGCCTCCACGTGCTTTTCCTCCAACGTCCGAGGCGCGAGCAGGCGCACTACTCTGCCGGACACGGCCCGGTGCAGTGCAAGCAGCGGCGCGGTCGGCACACTCTCGCCGTCAAACTGTTCGGCAAGAAAGGCCCTTGCCATCTGCTGCAGACAGTCCTCGTCCCGGCGGAGCAGCTCCCCCGTCCGGGCAACGGCGCGCGTAAAACCGGGATTCAGTTCCCGCAGCACCGGCGTTACTGCGTGGCGGATGCGGTTGCGGCTGTAGGCATCCTCGGCGTTCGAGCTGTCCTGTACCCAGGGCACGCCTTTTTCGGTGAGAAGGCTCTCGATCTCGGCGCGGGTCAGCCCCAGCAGCGGGCGGATCAGCCTGCCCCGCCGCGGCGGGATGCCGCACAGGCCCTGAGGTCCCGTCCCGCGCGTCAGATTCAGCAGCACGGTCTCGGCGTTGTCGTCGGCGTTGTGGGCGGTGGCGATATACGAAAAGTCCTCCCGCTCCGCGGTCTGCTCGAGAAAGGCATAGCGCAGCTCCCGCGCCGCCTCCTCCGTCCCCAGGTGATGGGCCAGCGCGTAGGCGGGCACGTCGCCGTGGGCGGTGTAGCAGACGATGCCGCGCTCGCGGCACCAGGACTCCACAAAGGCGCAGTCCCGCAGCGATTCCCCGCCGCGGATGCCGTGCTCGAAGTGGGCGGCGGCGAGGGTATAGGCCCCCGTCTCGGCCAGGAGGGTCAGCAGACACATGGAGTCCGCCCCGCCGGACACAGCGCACAGCACGCGCGCGCCTTCCGGCGGCAGCAGGAGCTTTGCTTTCAGCTCATCCCTCATCGTCGCGGTATTTCTCTACGCTGTAGAAGGTGGTATACTCCGGCACCCAGGTCAGATTGACCGTGCCGGTCTGGCCCTTGCGGTTTTTCAGCACGATGGCCTCGGCCAGATTGGGGTTCTCGCACTCGCGGTTGTAGTAGCCGTCGCGGTACAGGCCGATGACCACGTCCGCGTCCTGCTCGATGGCGCCGGATTCGCGCAGGTCCGAGAGCATCGGGCGCTTGTCCGTGCGGCTTTCGTTGGCACGGCTCAGCTGTGACAGGCAGATGACCGGCACGTTGAGCTGCTTGGCCATGATCTTGAGCATACGGCTGATGTCGCTGACGGCCTGGGTACGGCTCTCGTTGGACCAGCTGTGGCCGCTGCCGGCGGACTGCATCAGCTGCAGATAGTCGATGACCACCAGGTCCAGATCCTTGACCATGCGGCACTGGGCGTTCATGTCCGATACCGTCAGCGACGGGTTGTCGTCAATGAGGATTTCGGAGGCCGAGAGCGTGTTGGCGGCCGCGGCCACGTCGCGCCACTGCTGATCGCTCAGCTGACCGGTCAGCAGATTGGTGGAGGGCACCAGCGAGGCGCGGGACAGAAGACGGGTGGCCAGCTGCTCGCGGGACATTTCCAGCGAGAACACGGCGACCTTTTTGCGCTGGGTCATGGCGACGCTCAGCGCGATGTTCAGAGCGATACTGGTTTTGCCCATGCCGGGGCGGGCCGCGATAAGGATCAGCTCACTCTTGTTCAGACCCAGGATCATGTTGTCCAGGTCCGGCAGGCCCGTGGACAGACCGGGGATCTTGCTGCCGGAGGCGGCCGCCTCGCTCATGGTGTCGAACACGTTCTGGATGACGTGGCGGATCTCCCGCAGGCCCGCGCTTCCGCGGCCCTCCCGCAGGGCGTACATTTTGCTCTCCGCCGCCTCCAGGACGCTGTCGGCCTCGCCGCTGCCCTCGTAGACCATGGTGTTGATCTCGTCGGCCACGGTGCCGATGGAGCGCAGCAGCGCCCGGTCCTTGATGATGGCGGCGTATTCCATGGCGTTGGCCGAGGTGGGCGTGACGCGCATGATCTCCGCCAGATACGAGGGGCTGGAGTCCTCATAGACGCCCCTGACCTTCATCTGGTCCAGCACCGTCACCGGGTCCACGGTCTGGCCGAAGGCAAACATGGCGGCAATGGTCTCAAACACGTCGCGGTTGGCGCGCACGTAAAACTCATCGCCCCGCAGCTTTTTGATGACCTCCGCGATGCACCGGGGGTCGATCAGCATCGAGCCGATGACCGCCTGCTCCGCCGGGGCGGAATACGGGATCTTCTTCCCTAACAGCTCGTCCATGGCTCTTCGTTATTCTTCGACGACCAGCAGGTTGATATTCCCGCTGACCTCAAAGCCCAGCTTGGCCTTGACCGTGTAGGCGCCGAAGGTCTTGATGGGATCGCCCTGGACGATTTTGTTCTTCTCGATGTCGATGTCGAACTGCTCGCGGAGGGCCTTGCTGATCTCGGCGGAGGTGACGGCGCCGAAGAGCTTGCCGGCGCCGCCGGACTTGGCGCGCACGATGACCTGCACGCCCTCCAGCTTTTTGGCGTTCTCGATGGCCTGGGCGCGGTCCAGCTCCAGCTGGCGGGCCTTGGCCCGCTCCTTCTGCTTGAGGGCGTTGATATTGTCGGCGGTCGCCTCACTGGCCAGCTTGCGGGGCAGCAGATAGTTGCGCGCGTAGCCGTCGGAGACCTCTTTGAGTTCGCCCTTCTTGCCCTGTCCTCTCACGTCGGTATTGAAAATGACTTTCATAGCGATTCTCCTTTATACGTCCAAATATTCGTCGATAGCCGCGCGCACGCGCGCCACGGCCGTTTCCAAATCGATGCCGGCAAACTGCGCCGCCGCGGCGCTGCGGTTGCCGCCGCCGCCCAGCTTTTCCATGAGGATCTGCACGTTGATCTCCCCGATGGAGCGGGCGGAGGCAAAGATCTCTCCCTTTTCGCCCGGCGCGATGACCACCGAGGCCTCCACGCCCGAGATGTTCAGCAGCTCGTCCGCGGCCTGGGCGGCCACGATGCGGCTCTGGGTCTCCTCCGGGGCGGCAATGGCGATGTTGCGGTAGAGCTCGGCGTTCTGCAGGATCTTATAGCGGGCCACCGTGTCCTCCATGTCGCTTTGCAGCAGACGCTTGACATAGGTGGTGTCGGCCCCGGCGCGGCGCAGATAGGCCGCCGCGTCAAAGGTGCGCTCGCCGGTACGGATGGTGAAGCTCTTGGTGTCCAGCACGATGCCGGAAAGCAGCGCCTCAGCCTCGCACTTGAGGATGTCGCTCTGCTCGGTCACCTCCTGCAGCACCTCGGTGATCAGCTCACAGGCCGAGGAGGCGTAGGGCTCGATAAAGGCCAGGGCCGCGTTCTGGATATAGGTGGCGGCCACCCGGTGGTGGTCGATGACAGCCACGCGGTTGCAGGCGGCGAGCAGATCCGGATCCTCGACCCGTTCGGGCCGGTTCACGTCCACCACCACCAGCAGCGTGCGCCCGTCGGCGTGCAGCATGGCCTCGGTCTTGCTCATGAAGATATCGCGGTAATCGCTCTCCTGCCGCAGGGCCGCGATCAGCCCCTTGGCGGCGTTCTTCTCCAGATCGGTGACGATGTTGGCCCGGACGCCGAACTTGCGGGCCAGACAGCACACGCCCACCGCCGCGCCGATGGCGTCCAGGTCCGCATAGCGGTGGCCCATGACGATGACGCGGGACGAGTCACGCACCAGCTCGCTGAGCGTGGTGGCCATGACCCGGGACTTGACCTTGGTGCGCCGCTCGACCTCGATGCCGCGCCCGCCGTAAAAGTCGAAGCTCAGCCGGTTCTTGACCACGGCCTGGTCACCGCCGCGGGACAGGGCCAGCTCCGCCGCCACCTGGGCAAACTGCATGGTCTCCTGCAGCGTAGCGCCGTCGGTGCCGATACCCACGGAGATGGTGGCGTTCACGCCGCCGGGGCTCACCACCTGGTGGACCTGCTCGACGATGGCGAACTTGCTCTCCTGCAGCGCATCCAGCCAGCGGCTTTCAAAGATGACCAGATAGCGGTCGCGGTCGTAGCGGCAGATGACGGCCTTGCGCTCCTCGGCCCACTGGGTCAGCTTTTCGTCCACCGCGTCGCGCAGATCGTTCTTTGTGCGCTCCGGCTGGTTTTTCAGCAGCTCGTCCAGGTTGTCGATGACGATGATGCCCGCCACGGGGCGGCTGGCCTCGTATTCCACGCGCACGCTGTCATACTCCGTCACATCCACCCAGTAGGCGATGCCCATAAAGGCGCTGGATTCGTCACTGTGCTCCGAGCGGATGATGTTGCCGTGCAGCTGGTACTTGCGGCCGTTGATCTCCAGCAGGCCGGGATACTGGCTTTTGCCCTCCAGCAGCCATTTGCCCGAGAAGCCCGGCACCGTGTCCGAAACGCGGGCGTCCAGACGCGTGCCCTGGCTGCCGCAGAGCTCGAAGAACATCTCGTTGCCCCAGACGATACGCGAATCGTCCAACCGGAACACCGCGATGGGCAGCGGGAAGTTCATGAGCGTGTTGTTCTTGGCATTCTCCGTGTCATAGGTGACCGACTCGATATAGGCGGCCAGCTGCTTTTCCCTCCGTCGCCGGATGATCATCGTGTAGATCAGCAGCAGCAGGATGACGCCGCCCTCGGCGATGGCCAGGTTGAACATGTCCAGATCGTAGACCTTGAAGAACAGCGTCGAGCCCGCAAAGAGCACGAGGAAGATCATGTAAAGCCGCGATCCGGGCTCTGCCAGTCGTTTGAAGGTGTTGTTCAAGCCCTCACTTCCTTCGTTGAGCGAATGAAAAGTGCATTTACGCATATTAATGTACGATACTATATTATAGCAAACGCGCGGACGCATTACAACAAATATTTTCCTCCCCCCGGGAGATACTAAGGGCAAAAGCTACGGGAGGAAACGCAATGAAAGCTGTCATTCTGGCCGGAGGCGAGGGCACGCGGCTGCGCGCCGTGACCCGGGGAGCGCCAAAGCCTCTGGTGGAGCTGCTGGGCCGCAGCGTGATGGAGCATCTGCTGCTTCTGCTGCGGCGCTGCGGCTGCACGCAGGTCTGCGCCGCGCTGGGCTACCGGGCCCAGACGATCATGGACGCTCTCGGCGATGGCGCGGCCCTGGGCGTCGGGCTGTGCTACCGGGTGGAGGACACGCCGCTGGGCACGGCCGGCGCGGTGAAAAACTGCGCGGATTTTTACGGGGACGAGGATTTTCTGCTGCTGTCGGGCGACGCGGTGTGCGACTATGACCTGGGCGCGCTGTTCCGCCGCCACCGGGAGAGCGGCGCCGCCGTGACCGTCGCCCTGCGGCGGGAGTCAGCGCCGCTGCGTTTTGGTCTTGCGGTGACAGACGGCGACGGGGAGATCCGCGGCTTCGTGGAAAAGCCGGACTGGGAACGGGTGGTCAGCGACCGGGTCAACACGGGGATCTATGTGCTCTCGCCCCGGGCCATGGCGGCGGTGCCCGACGGCGCGCCCTTCGACTTTGCCCGGGACCTGTTCCCGCTGCTGCTGCGCCGGGGCGAAAAGCTCCTGGGGGCGGAGATGGATGGCTACTGGCGGGACATCGGCACGCCCCTGAGCTATTATCAGTGCTGCGTGGACGCGCTGGAGGGGCGGCTGAAGCTGGACGTCCCGGAGGCCTTTCGGCCCCGGGCCGGTACGCCGGGGCATCGCCGTCCGCCCGAGGAGACGGCCGCCACGGCGGAGGTGGCCTGCCGGGACCGGGCCGCGGCCATGGGCGCGCTGTCATCGCTGATGCTGGAGATGGGCGCCGACTTCACCGACGGCATCCGCGTGCCGCTCCCCGCCGGGGAAGTGCATATCCGGCCCCGGGCCGACCGCAGCGCCATCTCCGTTTCCGTCCGGGCGCCGGATGCCGAATTTGCCGCCTCGCTGGCTCTCAGCGCCGGGGAAATCATCCGGGCGCTGAATCTGTAATTTACAAAGCTCCCTCTTTGCGGTATACTGGTCGCAAAGATGGAGCTTTTTTATCTTTTTTACCAAAAACAGGAGGGAAAACGCCATGGATGTGGAAAAAACCATACGCAATCTGAAGCTGCGCGGCTACAGCGTGCAGCACTTTGCCACCGGCGCCGAGGCCCGCGACTATCTGGCCGGGCAGATCACCGGCACCACCGTCGGCATCGGCGGCAGCATGACCGTCAGGGAGCTGGGGCTGTATGACGCCCTGTCGGCTGACAACCAGGTGTTCTGGCACTGGGTGGTCCCCGGTCCGGAGACGCTGCAGAAGGCCAACGCCGCCGCGGTGTATATCTCCAGCGCCAACGCCATGACCGAGGGCGGCGAGATCCTGAACATCGACGGCAACGGGAACCGTCTGGCCGGCCAGGTGTTCGGCCGCAAGCGGCTGTACATCGTGGCGGGCACCAACAAGATCTGCCCCGACTTTGAAAGCGCCCTGGCGCGGGCCCGCAACGTGGCCGCCACCCGCAACGCCCTGCGCTTCGAAGCCAAAAAGACCCCCTGCAAGCTGGACGGCAAATGCCACGACTGCCGCAGCGCCGACCGCATCTGCAACGCGCTGCTGGTGCTCTGGGCGCCCATGGGCGGCATGACGAGCGAAATCATTCTGATCGACGAGGAGCTGGGATATTGAGATGAGTATTGTCAGAAGAAACGGCGAGGAAAAGGTCCTTCGCAAGAAGATGTTCGGCGGCGAGGGCGAGGCCGAGATGCACGTGATCCTGGACGGCGAGGCGGAAATGTTCGGCAAGGGCCGCGTGTTCAACCGGGTGGTGCTGGCGCCGGGAGCCGAGGTGGCCTGGCACGTCCACCACGGGGACGGCGAATGCTACTACGTCCTCAAGGGCGAGGGCAGCTACAGCGACAACGGCGAGATCATCACCATGCGCCCCGGCGACATGAGCTTTGTGGGCGACGGCGAGGGCCACTCCATGAAGAACAACGGCAGCGAGGATCTGGAAATGATCGCGCTGATCCTCTATTGCTGATACGCACGCACCCACATACCGGAAAACCGCCGCGGCTTCATATCAGCCGCGGCGGTTTTGCGGTCCTTAACGATTCTTAAGAGTTGCAGAGTTGACAAGTGTAGTCTGTGTATGATACGATGGCAGCGTCCGGACTACAAGTGTAGACTTTTCCGGAGAAGCGCCCGGAAACAGCATCCCGGGCTCTTCTCCCTCATTTTTTCACAGGAGGTGCAGATGATGTCGCAATCCTTAGCCGAAAAAATATCCGATTCCGAGCTGGAGGTCATGAGGGTGCTCTGGCAGGCCGGGGAGCCTCTGGGCGTCAACCGCATCCGCGAGGCGCTGCAGCACAGCCGCGGCTGGGAGGCCACCACGGTCAAGACCCTCGTCGCCCGGCTGACCGCCAAGGGCGTTATCCGCCAGGAAAAGCGGGGCGTATTCCATTACAGCCCCCTCATTACCGAAAACGAGTATAACAGCTGGGCCACCGACAACCTGATCCGGAAGCTCTACCGGGGCCGGGCGCGGGATCTGGTGGCCGCGCTGGTGCAGTCCGACGGTCTGACCCGTGAGGACATCGAAGAGCTGCGGCAGCTGTTCCGGGTGGAGGAGTGAGCGATGAAAACGCTTCTCATCCTCACCCTCAGCGGCAGCGCGGTGGCGCTGCTGCTCCTGGCGCTGCGCTATGTGCTGCTGCGGCGCATGCCCAGCACGGTGTATTACTACGCCTGGCTGCTGGTGCTGCTGCGCCTGGCCCTGCCGCTGCCGGGGCTGGTGGGCGGCGTGAGAGCGGCCGAGGCGCCTGCGGCACAGACCGCCGCTGCGCCGATGTCCGCCCCGGCGGCGCCGGAGGCTGGGGACGCGCTGTATTACTCCCCCGCCGCGCCGCTGCCGGACAACCCCCTCCCGGTCACCGCCGAAGAGTGTGAAGCGGCGCGGGAGCTTCCGGCGGAAAGTCGGGCGGCGACCGCGCCGGCGCGCAGCGCGTCGGTGCGGCCCGAGACGTTCTTCCTCTGCGCCTGGGCCCTGGGGACGCTTGTCTCGCTGGGCTATACGCTTTGGGCGTATCTGCGCTTCACCCGCCGTCTGCGGCGGACGCTGCGTGCGCCGGAGGTCTCTGTCCGGGCGCTGTACCGCTCCCTGCCGGGGAGAAAGTGCGCCCTCTATACCAGCCGCGCGGTCAAAACGCCGCTGATGTTCGGCCTTCTTTCGCCCACGATCGTCCTGCCGGAGCGGGACTTCGACGAGGCCGCGCTCGCGGGCATCATCCGCCACGAGCTGACCCACTACCGGCGCGGCGACGCGCTGTACAAATGGTTCGCCGTGCTCGTTCTCAGCGCCCACTGGTTCAATCCGCTGAGCTATCTCATCCGGCGGGAGCTGGACCGGGCCTGCGAGCTGAGCTGCGACGAGCTGCTGCTCAGGGACATGAGCCGCGAGCAGAAGCAGGCTTACGGCGACACGCTCCTGCGTATGGCCGCCGCCGGCGCGCTGCCCGCCGGGGTGGTGGCCACCACCTTTTCCACCGAGAAGCGCAATCTGAAGGAGCGGCTGGAACAGATCATGCACTATCGCCGGGGCGCCGGACGCGCTCTCGCCGCACTGCTGAGTCTGGTGCTGCTGGCAGGCTGTGCCGCCGGTGCCGGGCCGAGAGCGCCGGAGGCTTCCTCCGCGCCGGGCGAGGGCAGCCGAACGGTGCACGTGTCGAACGTGGATGAACTGCTTGCCGCCATCGCCCCGGATACGCTGATCCTGCTGGACGAAGGCTCGTACGATTTTGCCGACGCCAAGGACTACGGCAAAGGCTCCGGCCCCTATTACGACTGGAACGAGGTGACGATGACCGGCACCGCGCCCTGCTATGAGCTGGTGATCCACGATGCGGACAATCTCAGCATCTTCGGCGCGGGCATGGACAGGACCTCGATCTGCATCTCGCCCCGCTACGCCAACGTGCTGCACTTTTACAACTGCCAGGGTCTGACTCTCAGCGAGCTGACCGCCGGCCACAGTCCCGAGCCGGGCTTCTGCCGGGGCGGCGTGGTGGAGCTGGTGGACTGCGGCGAGGTGTCGGTGCTCTACTGCGGTCTTTACGGCTGCGGCACCATAGGCGTCAGGGCCACGGACTGTCACGATCTGAGCGTGGCGGACTGCCGCATCTACGAGTGCAGCTACAGCGCCGTGGACGTGCTGCGCTGCCGCAACGTGCGCGTGAGCAATTGTGAGATCGACCGTCACGGCGCCCGACCAGGACAGGCCGGCGCCACGGCCCTCTTCAGCGCGTCCAACACCGACGGCTTTGCGGTGTACGGCAACCGGGTGCACGACAACACCGCCCAGTATCTCATGAGCTGCTCGTATACCCAAAACGCCTTTTTCCTGACCAACGAGGTCTCTTCCAACCGCTTTGACAGCGCCCTCTTTTCCTTTGACCAATACCCCGGCGTGGTGGACGGCTGCGTCTTCTCCTCCAACACCGGCTATGACGGCGTCAGCAAGCCCCTCTGGATCATCAACCGGGAGGCGGATATCGTCGACCGGGACGGCAATTCGCTCACCGACGAGGCGCTGGAGGCCATGACGCTCTTCGAGATAGACCCCAATCTGGTCTTTCCCCCGGTCCGCGCCGAGAAGGCCGCCGAGGCGGAGGCGGGCGCCACCCTCAGCGTCAGAACGGTGGACGAGCTGCTGCGCTCCCTCGGCCCTCAGCGCACGATCCTGCTGGACGGCGCTCTCTTCGACCTGTCCCAGGCCTCCAACTACGGCACCAAGGGCGGCGAATACTACTACTGGGTCCAGAACTACGACGGGCCCGAGCTGGTGATCCACGATGTGGACGGTCTGACGCTCCGCGCCGCGGCGGAGGCGCCGGAGGACACCGCGATCAGCGCCGTGCCGCGCTATGCCGACGTGCTGAGCTTCAGCAATTGCAGCGATCTGCGTCTGGAGGGCTTCACGGCGGGCCACACCGTCGAGCCGGGCTCCTGCTCCGGCGGCGTGCTGTTGTTTGAAAACTGTGCGGGCGTGACGGTGGAGCGCTGCCGTCTCTACGGCTGCGGCATTCTGGGGCTGCAGGGCTCGAACTGCCGCGACGTGGCCGTGACGGACTGCGAGATCTATGAATGCTCCCAGGGTGCGGTCAGCTTTTATCGCACGGAAGGGCTGGTTTTCACCGGCTGCGACGTGCATGACGTACCCTCCCCGGCCCTTACGCTGCGGGAGTGCAGCGGCATGCGCTGGAACGGCGCGGACCTGTTGGGCGAGCGCCTGGATCTGGACGAAAACGGCGTCCCGGTGGAGGCCTCGGCCCTCCTGGCGGAGATCGCGCGGCAGGAGAGCCTGCACCGGACCTGGAACGGCCAGGAGCAGTCCTCCCCGGACTCCATCGCCCAGCTGGAAAACCCCTACCACGATCAACCGCCACACAGCTGCGAGCCGGGCAGCGACCGCGCCGTCTTCGTCGACGAGGTGCGGCAGCTGATCGCCGACGGCAGATGGGTGGAGCTGAGCAAGCGCATCCGCTTCCCCGTACAGGTTTTTGTCGACGACCGGGCCTTCCACCTCTGGACGCCGCAGGAATTCGTCAGCTCTCTGTCCGACGAGGGCTTCTGTGAGAAGAACGGCATCGAGGTCTGGCGGGAGCAGGTGGCCGCCGCTTCCTCTGAGGAGCTGGGCGAATGTCTCTACGGCGAGACCTTTGCCGACCATCTGATGGCCTTCATCGCCCAGGACAACGGCAACGGCATCATCTCCTACCGCATCAGCTGCATCTCGCTGCAAACGCCTCTCTGGCCGGGCAATCCCCCGTCCGCGCCGGCGGAGACGACGCCGTGAGCAAAAGAAAAGTACCGCGCCTGCGGTACTTTTCTTTTTTCCCCATTTATGGTAGGATACTTCCATTAACCGAAAGGAAACGCCGAACATGAAAGCAGACAGAGCCTATCCCCGCTTTATCATCACCGCCAAGGGCACCCGCTGGGTCGAGGGCGGCCACCCCTGGATCTACGCCGAGGAGGTGCTGCGCGAAGAAGGCGCGTGCGAAAACGGCGCGCTGGCCGACGCGGTGAGCGAAAAAGGCAAATATCTCGGCACCGGCTTTGTCAGCCGCGAGAGCAAGATCCGCCTGCGCCTGGTCTCGCGCAACGCCAACGACCGCTTTGATTCGGCCTTCTGGCGGCGGCGTGTTCAGTACGCCTGGGACTACCGCAAAAGCGTCCTGCGGCCGGAGGATCTGGGCTGCTGCCGCGTGATATTCGGCGAGGCCGACGGCTTCCCCGGTCTGACGGTTGACCGCTTTTCCGATCTGCTGGCGGTCCAGACGCTGTCAGCCGGTATGGAGCGCCTCAAGCCCACGCTCTTTCCCCTGCTTCTGGAGGTGCTGCGCGAAGACGGCCAGGTGATCTCCGGTATCTTTGAGCGCAACGACGTGGCCATCCGCGCCCTGGAGGGGCTGGAGCAGGGCAAGGGCTGGTGGGGCGGCGAGCATCCCGCCTCCCCCGTCACGGAAATCTGTGAAAACGGCGTCTTTTATACCGTGGACGTGGAAAACGGCCAGAAAACCGGCTTTTTTCTGGATCAGAAATACAATCGCCAGGCAGTGGCCCGGCTGGCGAAGGGCAAGCGCGTGCTGGACTGCTTTACGCACACCGGCTCCTTTGCCCTCAACGCGGCTCTGGGCGGAGCGGAGCACGTGACGGCGGTGGACGTGTCCGAGAGCGCCGTGGAAATGGCGCGTCAGAATGCCGCGCGCAACGGTCTTGCCGACAGAATGGACTTTCTCTGCGCCGACATTTTCGACCTGCTCCCTTCGCTGGAGGCCCAAGGCGGCAAGCCCTATGACTTTATCATCCTCGATCCCCCGGCCTTCACCAAGTCCCGCAGGACCGTTGGCAGCGCCGAGCGGGGCTATAAGGAGATCAACTACCGCGCCATGAAGCTGCTGCCCCGAGGCGGGTATCTGGCCACGGCCTCGTGCAGCCATTTCATGCCCAGCGCCCTGTTTGAAAAGATGCTCAAAAGCGCCGCGGCGGACGCGGGCGTGGAGCTGCGCCAGATCGAGATGCGCCAGCAGGCCCCGGATCACCCGATCCTGTGGAACGTGCCCGAGACGGATTATCTGAAGTTTTACCTGTTCCAGGTGGTATAAACAGCCTTCCGAAGCCAATAAAGGAAAGAGCCGAGCTGATAAACAGCTCGGCTCTTTTTTCTGTTTTTACTTGGCCAGATACGTTCTTACCAGCTCCTGCAGCAGCTCGTCGCGGTCGATGCGGGTGATCAGCGTGCGGGCGTTGTTGTAGTTGGTGATATAGGTCGGATCCTCCGAAAGGATATAGCCCACGATCTGGTTGATCGGGTTGTAGCCCTTGACCATCAGGGAGTTATATACGCTCGAGAGAATCTCCTTCATCTCGGTCTTGCTGTCAAGCGCGGTAAATTTTCTGGTGGTATCTTCCATGGCGGTTTTCCTCCCTTTTTCTCGATTTCCTGAGCTTATTATATCATATAATTCTGTCAAGTAAAGTCGAATTTGCACGCAAAGCCTTGTTTTTTTCGCGTCCTTGAAAAAGTGCGCAGCAGGTCAGGCTCTGCCAAGGTGGGGAAAGATGCCCGGAAATAACGTCATTTTGCCGTGGAAGTGGCGCCCAATGCCCGTTTTCAGCGCATTACGGCGCCGAAGCGCTCCCGCAGCGCGGCAAGGATATTGCGGACGGTCTCCTCGGCGTGGTCGTCGGTCAGCGTCTGGTCGTCCGAGCGCATGGTCAGCGAGAAGGCAACGGACTTGAAGCCCGGGGCGATGCCCACGCCGGTGTACACGTCGAACACGGCGCAGTCCTTCAGATACTGCCCGCCGCTTTCCAGGATGCAGTCCAGCATCTCCCCCGCGGGGACGGCGGAGGGGCAGACCACAGCGATGTCGCGGCTGACGGACGGGAAGCGCGGCAGCGGCTGATACACCGGCAGCGGCGCGCGGTGGGCAAGGATCGCATCAAAGCGCAGCTCGGCGCAATAGAGCGCGGCCTCCACGCCGTAGTTGGCGGCTACGGCCGGGTGGATCTGCCCGAAGACGCCGACGACCTCCCCGTCGATGCTCACCTCGGCGCAGCGGCCGGGATGGTAGGAGGGGTTTTCGTGCGACGCGGCAAAATGCAATTTCCCCGTGCAGAGCGTACCCAGCAGCTCCTCGACCCAGCCCTTGACGGTGAAAAAGTCCACGTCGGGGCCGTAGGCGCCCAGCGAGACCACCTTCGGCTCGTCCGCCAGCCCGTCGGGCCGCTTGAAGTAGACCTTGCCGATCTCGTAGAGGTAGGCCTCTTTGTTGCGGAAGTTGTAGTTGCGCGTCAGGATCTCCAGCATGGAGGGCAGCACCGTGGTGCGCATGATGGAGGTGTCCTCGCCCAGGGGGTTGAGGATCTTCAGACTGTCGCGCAGGGGCGAATCGCCCGGCAGATTGATCTTGTCGTAGTAGCTGGGGCTGATGAAGGAATAGGTGATGATCTCGTCCAGACCCAGGCTGCGGCAGATCTCGCCCACGCGGCGCTCGCACTGCTGCTCGGGCGTGAATCCGCCGCAGGTGGAGACGGTGCCGGTGAAGCGGGTGGGGATCTCATTGTAGCCGTAGAAGCGGGCCACCTCCTCGGCGATGTCGGAGTAGTGCTCCACGTCGCCGCGCCAGGAGGGCACCAGGATCGTGTCGCCTTCCAGACCGAAGCCCAGATCGGTGAGGATCCGGCGCATGGTGGCCTCGTCGATATTGGTTCCCAGCAGGGCGTTGATCCTGTCGGGCTCCAGCTTGACGGTGACGGTCTTCGGCTCGCGCGCAACGGCGTCGATCACGCCGGGCACCACTTCGCCCGCGCCCAGCAGCTCCACCAGCTCGCAGGCCCGCTCCAGCGCCTTTTCGGTGCCGGCCACGTCCAGACCCTTTTCGAAGCGGGAGGAGGCGTCGGTGCGCATGCCCAGCGCCGTGGCCGTGCGGCGCACGCTGGGGCCGGAGAAGTTGGCGCTCTCGAACAGGACCATGGCGGTGTCGCCTACGATCTCGCTGTTGGCGCCGCCCATGACGCCCGCGACAGCGACGGGCTTGTCGGTGTCGCAGATGCACAGCATGTTCTCGCTCAGCGCCCGCTCGTTGCCGTCCAGGGTGGTGATGCTCTCGCCCGCGCGGGCGCGGCGGATGTGGATCTCGCCGTTCTTCACACAGGAGAAGTCGAAAGCGTGCATGGGCTGGCCGTACTCCAGCATGACATAGTTGGTGATGTCGACGATGTTGTTGATGGGGCGCATACCGGCGTTGCGGATGCGCTCGCGCAGCCACTCGGGCGAGGGGGCGATCTTCACGTTGCGCACCATGCGCGCGGTATAGCGCGGGCACAGCTCGCCGTCCTCGATGACGACCTTGGCAAGCTCGGCGATGTTGCCATCACCCTTTGCCTCGACCTTGGGCTCGTGGAGACGCAGCTCCCTGCCGAAGGTGACGGCAGTCTCGCGGGCCAGACCGATCACACACAGGCAGTCGGGCCGGTTGGGCGTGATTTCGAATTCCACCACATGGTCGTCCAGGCCCAGGAAGGCGCCGATATCGTCGCCGGGCTTGACCGTCTCGGGCAGGATGAAGATGCCGTCGGCGATGCAGTGGGGGAACTCCCGCTGCTCGGCTCGCAGATCTGCGGGCGTCAGGACGGCGTCCCTGAGCGTGTCATAGGCCACCAGATCGCCCTCGTGCAGATTGGTGCAGGGGGTATAAGTCTGCTTCTCCTCCGCGCCCAGGCAGAGTGTGAGCTTCCAGCACGTGCCGGCCTTTTCGACGGTCTTGACCGCCGCGGCCGCGACCTTGCCGAAGATCCTGTCGCCGGCCTTGATCTCCGCGGAGATCGAAGGCTTGTTCTTGTCGATGGGGTGATAGTCGCCCAGGATCGCCGCGGGGACGATGACCGCCTCGGGGAAGTCATGGGCCGTCATGCCCAACTCCTTGAGGGAGCAGAGCATGCCGTCGGACTCCACGCCGCGGAGCTTGCCGCTGTGGATCTCGGCCCCACTGGGCAGCAGCGCGCCGTCCAGCGCGGCGGGGACCAGATCGCCCTCGTGCACGTTCCATGCGCCGGTGCAGATCTGTACGGTTTCGTCTTTGCCCGTGTCGATCTGCGCCACCAGCATATGGTCGGAATCCGGGTGCTTTTCCAGCTTCACGATGCGTCCCGCCACCACGTTGCGGATGGTTTTGGACAGATCGCGGGTGACCTCCACCTTGGAGCCGGAGACGCTCATGGCCTCGGCGAAGGCGTGGTCGTCCACCTCCTCAACAGGAAGATTTACAAACTCATTGAGCCATTTTCTCGATAGATCCATGTTCTTCTCCTCCTCTTTCAGAACTGCTCGAGGAAGCGCTTGTCGTTTTCGAAGATCAGGCGCAGGTCGTTGATCTTATATTCGCCCATGGCCAGGCGCTCCAGGCCCATGCCGAAGGCCCAGCCGGAATACACGTCCGGGTCGATGCCGCAGCCGGCGAGAACCTTGGGATGGATCATGCCGGCGCCCAGCACCTCGATCCAGCCCTCGCCCTTGCAGGTGGGGCAGCCCTTGCCGCCGCACTTGTGGCACTGGATATCCAGCTCGCAGCTGGGCTCGGTGAAGGGGAAGTGGTGGGGGCGGAAGCGGGTGACCGTTCCCTTGCCGTAGATCTTTTCCACCACCAGGTTCAGCGTGGCCTTCAGGTCCGCCATCGTGACTCCCTTGTCCACTACCATTCCCTCGATCTGGTGGAACATGGGGCTGTGAGTGGCGTCCACCTCATCCTTGCGGTAGACGCGGCCCGGAGCGATGATGCGGATGGGCAGAGGCCGGGTCTCCATGGCGTGGACCTGCATGGGCGAGGTCTGGGTACGCAGCAGGATGCTGCTGTCGGGGGTGAAATAGAAGGTATCCGTCCACTCGCGGGAGGGATGAGCCTCGTCGATGTTCAGCTTGGTAAAGTTATAGGCGGCCTGCTCGACCTCGGGGCCGTCCACGATCTCAAAGCCCATGCCGATAAAGATGTCCTTGATCTGGTCCAGGACGTTGTACATGGGGTGCTTGTGACCCAGGCGCTGCTGCCGGCCCGGCAGCGTGACGTCCACGGTCTCGCTCTCCAGCTTGCGCTCCATGAGCTTTTTCGACAGCTCCTCGCGGCGCTCGTCGAGGGCGCTTTCGATTTCGACGCGCACCTGGTTGGCCAGCTGGCCCATGACCGGGCGCTCCTCGGCGCTCAGCGAGCCCATCTGGCGCAGGATGGCGGTCAGCTCGCCCTTTTTGCCCAGATAGCGGACACGCTGCGCCTCCAGTTTTTCCATGTCGGCGGTTTCGGAGATCGCGCGGATCGCCGCCTCGCGCAGACTTTGCATCAGTTCTTTCATGTGCGTTTCTCCCTTGTGGTAAAAAAATAAGCTCCCGTCCCCCAGACAAGGGACGAAAGCATGACTTCCGCGGTACCACCCGTGATTCGGCCGCCTGCGCGGCCGCGCTTTTCGGAACGGTAACGGGTTCCATACGCCGGGGATTGGCCGGAGCTCGCGGGCGAACCAAACGGCGAAGCGATTCGCGGCGGCTTTCAGCCCATTGACCGTCGCTCTCTGTGGTGTTTCTGCCGTTATTTTCCCGTATCAAGGCTTTTAACAGACGTTACTCTACCACAGTTTGTGGCGCTTGGCAAGGGCTTTTTCGTCATATTTCCGTCTGCCGGGCATAGGATGGGAACAAGCCTGTTCAAGGAGGTCTCCCATGAAAAAACGCTGTCTTCCCCTGCTGCTGGTCCTGGCGCTGCTGCTCACGGGCTGCGCGGACAAAAACCGCGAGCGCTTCGATGCCTTTGCCGATTCTCTGCGCGCTCGCGGCGACGTCTCTCTCCGGGCCGTCGTGCGCGCCGAGTACGACGACCGCACGCTGAGCTTCACGCTCGCCTGCCGGGAGGAGGGCGAGGGAGGCTGCACCGTGGAGGTGATCGAGCCTGAGCTGATTCGCGGGGTCAAGGCCCATCTGAAGGGCAGCGGTGCCGAGCTCCTCTATGAGGACGTGCGTCTGGATACCGGCGACGACGGCGGGACGGGGCTCTCGCCCATGCGGGCGCTGCCGCTCCTGCTCTATGCCCTGCGGGAGGGGACGCCGGACTCCTTCTGGACGGAGGAGGGCTGCCTTGCCGTGCGTCTGGTGCCGGAGGATGATCTGGATGTGACGGTGCTCTTTGACGAGACCATGCTCCCCCGCTGTGCCGAGATCGCCCACAAAGGCGTGACGGTGCTGTTCATCGAGATCAATGAATTCGATTGATCGGCACACTTGCACACCGGAAGTGAACGAGGGCTGTGAAAATGCTTTTCACAGCCCTCGTTTTATTCCCGTATTTTCCAACCGCAGTGCGGGCAGAATTTGACGTCTTGAGGCAGCTCTCCCCCGCAGGAGCGTCGATGCGGCAGTGGTATCGGCGGATGAGTCTCCCCCGTCCGCCTTCTTCCTGTCCATCCTCTTGATGATCTTCATGACAACGTAAAAACCAAGACCCGCCACTCCGCCGATCAAGGCGTCGGTGAGGATGTTCCTGATCTCGCTTTTCAATCCCGCAGAGGCCGGTTTGCTCTTGATCTGCTCAAATTGAACGCTGTCGACGACCGCTCGCAGGAGCGCTTCCCTGCTGCCGTCGAAGCTGCCGTCATAAGACCGCAGCGTGATCTGAACGGAAATGCCGTTGACGACCGTCATATAGCTTTTGCCGTAGACCGTCAGACCGTTCTCCTCGTTCGTCAGGTCAAAATATACATATTTCAGCTCGCCGCTGCTGTATACGGAGAGGTTTTCAAGGGCGACCCCTGTCTGTTCAACCGCCTCGTCAAGTCCGTCCCGCATGGACTCCAGCAGTTCCTCATCCGATTCGACCCGATTCATATTATACAGGCCTTCATAGTTCTCGCCGCGTCGGATGATCGTGGTGATCTCATAGGCCAGATACGGGGAGATTGCGTCCGCATACATATCGCTGCTCTCCATAAGCGTCAGGAAAAGATCCCGATCCAGGCCGATCCGCCGCGCAGGAGAGCGGCAAGAGCAGTACCGCGGCTGCGATAAGGAAAAGAGAAAGGCTTCGTTTGATCCGGCTGTTCATATCTGTTCCTCCGTAGATCTGTTTTTCAAATAGTATCACAGCGCCTCTTCAAAAGCAACCAGAAGCGCATTGACAAAGCAGGGTGAAAACGTCGTTTTCACCCTGCTTTCGCTTGCTTTATTCCAGTTCAAAGGCGCCGGTGTAGAGTTGGTAATAGGTGCCCTTCTCGGCGATGAGCTTGTCGTGGTTGCCGCGCTCGATGATGCGGCCGTGGTCCAGCACCATGATCACGTCGGCGTCCATGACGGTGGAAAGGCGGTGGGCGATGACGAAGACCGTGCGGCCCTCCATCAGCTTGTCCATGCCCTTCTGCACGATGGCCTCGGTACGGGTGTCGATGGAGGAGGTGGCCTCGTCCAGGATCATGACCGGCGGGTCTGCCACCGCCGCGCGGGCGATGGAGATCAGCTGGCGCTGGCCCTGGGACAGGTTGGCGCCGTTGTTCTCCAGCACCGTGTCATAGCCGTCGGGCAGACGCGAGATGAAATCGTCGGCGCCCGCCAGACGCGCGGCCTCGCGGCACTCCTCGTCCGTGGCGTCCAGCTTGCCGTAGCGGATGTTGTCCAGCACCGTGCCGGTGAACAGGTTCACGTCCTGCAGCACCAGACCCAGCGAGCGGCGCAGATCGCCCTTGCGGATCTTGTTGACGTTGATCCCGTCGTAGCGGATCTTGCCGTCGGCGATGTCATAGAAGCGGTTGATGAGGTTCGTGATTGTGGTCTTGCCCGCGCCGGTTGCGCCGACGAAGGCGACCTTCTGACCGGGCTCGGCGTACACGGACACGCCGTGCAGCACCTCCTTGCCCTCCTCATAGGCGAAGTCCACGTCCACCATGCGCACGTCGCCGCGCAGTTCGGTGTAGGTCAGCGTGCCGTCGCCGTGGGGATGTCTCCAGGCCCAGCGGCCGGTGTGCTCGTTGGTCTCGGTGATGGTGCCGTCGTCCTCCACGCGGCAGTTGACCAGCGTGACGTAGCCGTCGTCCGTCTCGGGCAGCTCGTCCATCAGCGAAAACACGCGCTTTGCGCCGGCGGCGGCCATGACGATGGAGTTGATCTGCTGGGACAGGGAGTTGACATTGCCGGTGAACTGCTTGGTCATGTTCAGGAATGGGATCAGGATGCTGATGGAGAAGGCCTTGCCCGAGAAGCTCAGGTTCGGCACGCCCGAAAGCAGGAACACGCCGCCGACAAGGGCCAGCGTCACGTACAGCACGTTGCCGATGTTGCCGATGATGGGGCCCAGCGTGCTGGCGTAGGCGTTGGCGCGGAAGCTGTGCTCATAGAGCCGGTTGTTGATCTCGTCGAATTCCTCGATGCCCTTGGATTCGTGGCAGAACACCTTGATGACCTTCTGACCGTTCATGGACTCCTGGATATAGCCCTCGTTCTCGGCCACGGTCTTCTGCATGGACATGAAGGAGCGGGCCGAGCCGCCGCCGATGCGGCGCGCCACCACGGCCATGGCGAACACGCCCAGCAGCAGGATGAGCGTCATCCACACGCTGAAATACAGCATGATCGCCAGCACCACCAGCACGACCGCTCCGGACTGGATCAGCGAGGGCAGGGTCTGGCTGACCAGCTGGCGCAGGGTGTCGATGTCGTTGGTGTAGTAGCTCATGATGTCGCCGAATTTGTGGGTATCGAAGTAGCGGATCGGCAGGTTCTGCATTCCGTCGAACAGCTTGCGGCGCATCTTGTCCAGAAAGCCCTGGGTCATGACAGCCATCAGCTGGGTCTGAGCGGTGATGGCCAGGATCGAGAGCACATACAGCCCCGCCAGCAGCAGCAGATAGGGCGTCAGCTCCGCCTTGGCGGAGACCCAGTCGCCGGTGTTGACCCATTTCTGGATGATGGTGATGACGTTCTGGATAAACAGCGAGGGGATCGACGAGACGGCGGCCGCAAAGAGGATGCAGACGATCGTCAGCGGTGCCAGCACCGGATAGAAGCTGAAGAACAGCTTGACGGCGCGGCCCAGCGAGCTCAGGTCGGCCTGGGGTTTTTGTCCTTGCTTCACTGCTCGTCACCTCCCTTGTTCTGCTGCAGATAGGTCTCGCGGTAAATATCGTTGGTTTTCATCAGCTCGTCGTGGGTGCCCGCGGCGGCGATGACACCGTTGTCCATGACCAGGATCAGATCGGCGTCCTGCACCGAGGCCACACGCTGAGCGATGATGATCTTCGTGGTTTCGGGGATATAGCTGCGGAAGCCCGCGCGGATAAGCGCGTCGGTGTGGGTGTCCACGGCGCTGGTGGAGTCGTCCAGGATCAGGATCTTCGGCTTTTTCAGCAGCGCGCGGGCAATGCACAGACGCTGCTTCTGACCGCCGGACACGTTGGAGCCGCCCTGTTCGATCCTGGTGTCATAGCCGTCGGGGAAGGAGCGGATGAACTCATCGGCCTGGGCCAGGCGGCAGGCCGCCTCCATCTCCTCGTCGGTGGCGTTCTCGTTGCCCCAGCGCAGGTTGTCCTTGATGGTGCCGGAGAAGAGCAGATTCTTCTGCAGCACCACGGCCACGTTGTTGCGCAGCGTGTCCAGATCGTATTCGCGCACGTCGCGTCCGCCCACCTTGACGCAGCCCTCCGTCACGTCGTACAGGCGGGGAATAAGCTGCACCAGCGTGGACTTGCTGGAGCCTGTGCCGCCCAGCACGCCCACGGTCATGCCCGAGGCGATGTGCAGGTTCACGTTCTCCAGCGCGTTCTTGCGCGCGGTGCGGGAGTATTTGAAGGACACGTTCTCAAAATCGACGGAGCCGTCCGCCACCTCGTACACCGGGTTTTCCGGGTTGGTGAGGGTGGGCGTTTCGTCCAGCACCTCGGCCAGACGCTTCATGGACTCGGCAGACATGGTGAGCATGACGTAGATCATCGAGATCATCATCAGACTCATCAGGATCTGGAAGCCGTAGGTCAGCATGGCCGACAGCTGGCCCACATCGATGGTTGCGCCGCGGTTGGAAATGATCAGCTTCGAGCCGATGGTCAGCACGAAGAGCATGTTGAAGTACAGGCACAGCTGCATCAGCGGCGTATTGAGCGCCACCACCCGCTCGGCATAGGTGAAGTCGCGGGCGATATTCTGCGAGGCGGCGCCGAATTTCTGTTTCTCATACTCCTCGCGGGCAAAGCCCTTGACCACGCGCATGGCGCGCACGTTTTCCTCGATGGACTCGTTGAGCTTGTCATATTTGCGGAACACCGCGCGGAAGGCGGGCATGGCCTTGCGGGCGATCAGCAGCAGCCCGGCGACGAGCACCGGGATCAGGATCACAAAGGTGGTTGCCAGCGCGCCGCCCATGACATAGGCCATGACGATGGCGAAGAGGAACATCAGCGGGGCGCGGATGGCGATGCGGATGACCATCATGAAGGCCATCTGCACGTTGCCGATGTCCGTGGTCATGCGGGTGACCAGCGAGGCGGAGGAGAAGCGGTCGATGTTCTCAAAGGAAAAGTCCTGCACCCGGCAGTAGATGTCATGGCGCAGATTGCGGGCAAAGCCCGACGAGGCTTTGGAGCCCAGATAGCCCGCCGTGGCGCCCGAGGCCAGAGACAGCACCGCCAGGAACACCAGGAAAAGGCCCGTACGCACCACGCCCGAAAGCGCAGCGCCGTCCTTGATGGCGTTGACCATGTCGGCGGTGATGAAGGGGATGACCACCTCGATGAATACCTCGAGGATGATAAAGATCACCGTGACAATAGCCGCAGCCTTAAATTCACGTACGCTGCCCAGCAGCTTTTTGAAGTTCTTCAACGGCTTATTCCTCCTTGTCGCAGCAGCCGCACGCGTTTTGCAGCAGCACGTCGAGCATGTTCTCCAGGCTCGCTGTCTGCGCCGCGTCCAGCCCTGCGCAGAATTTTGCAAAGGTCTCCTCATCGACCCGCAGCATGTCCACGCCCAGCTCCCGGGCTTTATCCGTCTGACACAGCAGCTTGCGCCGCCGGTCGGTTTCGCTGGGACGGGATTCGATGAAGCCCTTCTTTTCAAGCTTTTTCAGGATTTCCGTCATCGTCGGATGCGTGCTGTGGCTGATTTCCTCGATGTCGCGCTGGCTGATCTCGCCGCCGCGCGTCCGTTCCAGGTGGTCGAGAGCACGCAGCGCGCCGAATTGCGCGCCGGTCAGCTCCTTCTCCCGCAGCAGCTTGTCCAGCTCACGCCGAAAGGCGCGCTGGATCACCACGAACTTGACGCCGATGGGCATTTGCTCCTGTTTCATCCGCCTCACCTGCTCTCTTTATTTTATGTCGTATGCGACATATTTTACCGCAGATTTTTCCAATGTCAAGAGCTTTTCCCAAAAAAGCAGGGATGTGAAGCGTTTTTCACATCCCTGTCGGTGTTCTCTATGTCCTTTTTCGCCTGCTCACGCCGCGCTGACGGCGTCGAACTCGTCGCAGACGGCCTTGTCGGGGGCCCCGGTGAGGAGCGAGACCGCGACGATGCATACGCAGGAGATCACAAAGGCGGGCAGCAGCTCATAGATGGCGAACACGCCGCCCAGCGGGGCGATCAGATATTTCCACACGAAAATCGTCGCCGCGCCGGAAAGCATGCCCGCGATGGCGCCCGCGGCGTTGCAGCGCTTCCAGAACAGGGCGAAAAGCATCACGGGGCCGAAGGTGGCTCCGAAGCCCGCCCAGGCAAAGGACACCACACGGAAGATGGAGCTGTCGGGGTCGCTGGCGAAAACGGCCCCCAGCACCGCCACACCCACCACCGTGAGACGTGCAATGCGCATGTTTTTCTTCCCGTCCAGCTTCACACCCAGTACGTCGGTCAGCAGGTTCTGCGTCACGCCCGAGGCCGCGGCCAGCAGCTGGGCGTCGGCCGTGGACATGGTGGCCGCCAGAATGCCCGCCAGGATCAGGCCGCCCACAATGGCGGCCAGCGCGCCGTGGGAGGCGATCAGCGCCGCGGTCCGGACGATCAGGTTCTCCGCCTCGCTTTCGCTTCCGGGCATGGGCAGCACACCCGCGCCAGCCATGCCGAAGCCCACGATGCCGATCAGCACCGCCACGCCCAGGGACACCGCGCACCAGATCGAGCCCACCCGGCGGGAGAGCTTCAGCTCGCTCTCGTTGCGTACCGCCATGAAGTGCAGCAGGATATGGGGCATGCCGAAGTAGCCCAGGCCCCAGGCCAGGGTGGAAACCACCATCAGCGGCGTGTAGCTGCCCGCGCTCCGGGACAGGATATCCGTGGCCGCCCCCAGGGACAGATAGCCGCTGACGGTGCGGGCGTTGGCCATCACCGCACTCCAGCCGCCCGCGGCTTTGGCACCGAAGAACAGCACGATCACCAGCGCCGCGGTCATCACGATGGACTGGATCAGACTGGTGACCGAGGCCGCCATAAAGCCGCCCATGGCGCAGTAGGCCACGATCACGGCCGCGGAGAGCAGCATGGCCTTTTCATAGTCAAAGCCGAACAGGCTGTTGAACAGCTTGCCGCAGGCCGCGAAGCCCGAGGCGGTATAGGGCACGAAGAACACGATGATCACCAGCGCGCCCAGCGTCTCGATCACGCGGCTGCGGTCGCGGAAGCGGCGGGAGAGGAATTCCGGAACGGTGATGCTGCCCGTCAGCGCGCTGTAGCGCCGCAGGCGCCGGGCCACGATGAGCCAGTTCAGATAGGTCCCGACCGCAAGGCCGATGGCTGTCCAGCTGGCCTCCGCCACACCGCAGAACATGGCCAGGCCGGGCACGCCCATCAGCAGATACGCGCTCATGTCCGAGGCCTCGGTGCTCATAGCCGTGACCACCGGCCCCAGCTTGCGCCCGCCGAGGAAGAACTCCTCGCTGCTGCTGTTTTTCGAATACGCAAAGCCGATCACCAGCATGCCGATCAGATAGACGGCGATCGCGCCCAGTACAAATGCCATTCCGCTCATGACTTCAAGCCTCATTTCTTTGGGATAGTGACATTATAGTGCTGTGCGCCGGCACTTCAAGGGCTGCCTGGCCGCTTTTTGCTTGCTTTTTGACCAAAAAACCGTATAATAGGAATTGCTTTAATTCTTTTCATCTTTACATGAAAAATATTCATGTGTCATCGGGAGGGCTGGTTATGACGGAAAAATACCGGGCGCTGCTGGCCGCGGTAGAGCTGGACAGCTTTACCCGCGCGGCGGAGGAGCTGGGCTGTACCCAGTCCGCCGTCAGTCATATGATCACCTCGCTGGAGCGCGAGCTGGGCTTTCGGCTGCTGCGGCGCACCCGCTCGGGCATCTCCCTCACCGACGAGGGCGAGCGTATGCTGAGCGCGGTGCGCGCCCTGCTGTCCGCCGAGGAGCAGTTGAACCAGACCGCCGCCGCCATCCGCGGGCTGGACAGCGGCACCGTGCGCATCGGCGCCTTCACCTCCGTGGCCGTACACTGGCTGCCCGGGGTCCTGAAGGAGTTTCAGCGCGACTATCCCCATGTGGAGTTCCGGCTGCTGAACGGCGACTATCACGACGTAAACCGGTGGCTGAGCGACGGCAGCGTGGATCTGGGCTTTGTGGCCCTCCCCTGCGAGCTCAAGTGCGAGACCATCACGCTGATGGAGGACCGGCTTCTGGCCATTCTCCCCCGCTCCAGCCGCTTTGCCAGCTATCCGCGCTTCCCGCTGGTGGAATGTGAGCGTGAGCCCTTTATCTCGCTGCTGCAGAGCTCGGACCACGACGCCCGTCGGGCGCTGGAGGCCGCGGGGGTGAAGCCAAACGTGCGCTTTTACACCAAGGACGACTACGCGATCATCGCCATGGTGGAGCAGGGTCTGGGCATGAGCATCATGCCGGAGCTGCTGCTGCGCGGGCGGCACGACGACGTGCTGACCCTGCCCCTGGTGCCGGAGGCCAAGCGCACCATTGGCATCGCGCTGCCCGCCGGCGGACACGCCGGACCCGCCACACGGCGCTTCTGCGATTATGTAGTACGCTATGTCAAGGGCGAAGCCGGATCGGGCACAGTATAAGCTTTTTTACCAGCAAAAAACGGGGATGTGAAGTAATTCACATCCCCGTTGGTGTTTATTTGGTCCGCGACAGGCTTTCTTACGCCTTCTTCGGGAAGAGCAGAATATCGCCGGTGTGGATATTCGACAGGTTCTTACCCGGGTTGAGGGCGGTGATGAGCTTGAGGTTGTCGCCGTAGTTCACGCCCAGAGCCTGGCAGATGCCCATGGTGGTCTCGCCGGTGCTGACGGTGTGCATCACAATGGAGAACGCGCCGTTGACGGCCGAGGCACTGGGGATGTATACCACATCACCCACGTGCAACCCCGTGGCGTAGGTCACGCCGCTGGCCTGCATGATCAGGTTGCCGTACTTGGCAAAGTCCACGTTGTTGGCCTGGCAGATGCCGTAGATGGTCTCGCCGGCCTGGACCACATGGGGAACCATGTAGGCGGCCACGGCGTTGCCGCTGGGCAGCAGGCTGGAGACCGATGTGGTGGTCGCAGCCGTGCCGGTGGTGGTGCCGGTAGCCGTGCCGGTGCTGGCGGTAGCAGTGATCACAGCGGCGTCAGCGTTGGTGGCGGGGATGATCAGCTTGTTGCCGGACTTGAGGGTCAGAAAGCTGTAATCGCTGGCAAAGTTGTTGAGCTTCATGATAGCGGCCTTGCAGGTGGCAAAGCTGATGCCGTTGGCATTGCAGATGGAGATGGCCGTGTCACCGCCCTGGATCGTCACGGTTTTGGTCGCACCGGTGCCCGCGGCGGCAGTGCTGGTCGTGCCGGAAGCGGTGGTGGTCGTCGTGGCAGTCGTCGTAGCGGCGGCATTCTTCAGACGCGCGGGAAGCGCCACGCCCAGAACGGTCGCGGCATCCTGGTTGGTCCTGGGCAGGGTGATGACCGTGCCGTAAACCAGGCTCTTGAAGGCGTCCTCGCCATCGTTCACGTCGAACTCGCTGGAGTTGAGCTGCAGAATGGCCTTCCAGCAGAAGTCATAATCCAGGCCGTTCTTCTGGCAGATCATCTTCATCGTCTCGGCGCCGATTCTGTATTCAAAGGTGTTGGCGTCGGCAAATACATGGGCGCTCATAACAGGCATGGCCGCAAAAAGCAGCAGCGCCAGCAGTAAACTAACAATTCTCTTCTTCATTTTTCCAGTTCCTCCCAGAAAACCTTACTTGCTGGGTATATCATACGACAAAGTTTCTCAAATTTCAATAGAGAAATTTCATTTTGGTAACAAAAAATGAAAAATTTAAGAAATTTTTAGTTTGCCGCCGTCTCAGAGCCCGGTGCCGCTCCCCCATTTTCCATCTAAAGCAGGGTAAAAGCGGGGCTCGGTGCCGCAGGTGAAGGGCTCGCTCCAGGGGGCCGCAAGAGCAAGCGCCGCAGCGTTTTCCGGCGTTTTGAGCAGGATCTTCAGATCCGGGGCGTAGCGGGCGCGGAACGGTGCAAGCGCAGGGGGGACCGCTTCATCCGGGCTGACACAGAGGAGGGCGCGGGCGGTGTGGGAGGCGCTGAGAAGGGCGCAGAGGCCGTCGAGGCTGTCGGGGCCGTGGCGGTCGGCGTGGAGGCACAGCTCCCGCAGGCATTTGCCCCGCGCCTCGATCCATTTCCGGTCGGCGGTGAGGCACCAGAGGGCGTCAAAGCCTTGGGCCGCAAGGGCCCAGGCACGGTCGCACTCCTCGCCGGGGGTCATAGAGGCGGCATCGAGCACGCGCTCCAGACGCTCGCCCAGGGCGATGGTGGAGAGGAGGTGGGCCGGATCAAAGTCGGAGCAATAGAGCTCGGTTTTGGCAAAGAGAAAAGCCGCAAGTGCTTGGGGCGCAAGGCTTTCCGGGTCAATTCCGTCCAGTGGCCGGGCCAGAGCGTGCGCCGCGGCGAGATAGCGCTCGTCGGTAAAAGCCCGGGCGGCACGCGCCAGGGCCGCGAGGAGCAGTGCGTTCCAGTCCGCCGGGGTGCGCCCGTCGGTCTCGATGCCCGCGAAGCCCTGGCGCGCAAGGCGCAGGCGCTCGCGGTCGTCATCGTATTTCTCGCCGGCCAGGTGCCAGCGGTCGTTGAGGATCAGGTTGGGGATGCTGGCCTCGCCGCAGTTGGGCTCGTCGGAGATGTCGTAGCATTCGGCAAAGTGGCGGCCGGATTCCTGGCCGAGCTGGCCGGCGAGCTTTTCCGGCGTCCAGAGATAGGGATTGTCGGCCGTGAAACCCTTTTCGGAGAACTGGCCCGCCATATACAGGCCGCTGGGAGCGGCAAGCTCGGCAAGGATCCAGTCCAGCGTGCTCTCGGCGGCATCCCGGTAAAAGGCCATAT
This sequence comes from uncultured Eubacteriales bacterium, assembly GCA_900320465.1. Taxonomy (GTDB): domain Bacteria; phylum Bacillota; class Clostridia; order Oscillospirales; family Oscillospiraceae; genus Limivicinus. Next base: position 16,133 of record ONSQ01000017.1, on the reverse strand, counting down.
GACCGCTCTCCCAGGCCTCGGTATAGAGGAGGGCCAGGCGCGCGTTATCGTCCAGGCGCTTTTCAAAGCTGGGGCGCAGCCACTCGGCATCGCCGCTGTAGGAGAAGAAGCCTCCGCCGATATGGTCGTGGACGCCGCCGCGCCAGAGCGCGCGCAGATCCTCCTCGGCATAGCGGCGGTATTTGCTCTGTTCGGTATAATAGGCGCCGCGCAGCAGGAACAGCAGCGCGCCCATACGGCCGCGCAGATCATGGTTGCTTTGGCGCAGGCGCTCCACGCCTGAGAGGGCCTTTTCGCCCCAGGAAGAGAATTGGTCGGTCATTGTCAATGGCTCCTTGAATTTCTGCCCGTTTCTATATATAATGTAGAAACACCATCGGATAGAACCGCGAAGCGGTTATTGTACTGTATTATACCCCCTCAGCGGGAAAGCTTCAAGGAGGAATCCCCATGCGCTGCTGTTTTGACGCCAGCGAGTATATCGGCGTACCGGACCGGGAGCCCTGCGAGCATGCTCTGGACGTGCCGGAGATCATCCGCGGGCTGGACGCGCTCTATGCCCGCAACCGGGAGAGCGAGGCCCAGAGCTATCTGGAGCACTGGCTGGAAAAGGCCAGAGACTGCGGCGACTGGCGCGCGGAGCTGTCGGTGACCAGCGAGCTGCTGGGGCAGTACCGCCGCAGCATGGACGAGACCAGGGGGCTGGACGCGGTGGACAGCGCGCTGGAGATCATCAAGGCCCACGGCATGGGCCGCACGGTATCGGGCGCGACGGTGCTGCTCAACGCGGCCACCACGATGGGCTGCTTTGGACTGTACGAGGAGTCGCTGCCCCTGTTCCGGCATGTGAGCCGGGTCTATTCCGACAATCTGGACCCCCATGATTACCGCTTTGCGGGACTGTGGAACAACATGGCCCAGTCCCACGCCGCTCTGGGGCAGATTGAGGAGGCCGAGCCTTTGTTCGAGGCGGCCGTCGCCATTCTCGGCGAGCTGCCCAACGGCGGCAGCGAGATCGCCGTGACGCTGTGCAGCATGGCGGAGATGTACGACCGGGCAGACCCGGAGGACATGCGCATCGCCCCCTGTCTGGAGCGCGCCTGGGAGGCGCTGGACGACAGCGCCCTGCCGCGGGACGCCTATTACGCCTTCATGTCCTCGAAGTGCCTGCCGGTGTTCGACCGGCTGGGCTTCTTCCTGTATGCCGCGGAGCTGAAGGAAAGGATCGATGATATCCATGCGCGGTCTTGACGAGGCAAGGGCCCTGTACGAGCAGCGGGGCAGGGCGGCCATCGCCGCGGCGCTGCCGGACTGGGAAGGGCGCATCGCCGTGGGACTGGCGGGCCGGGGCTCGCAGTGCTTCGGCTTTGACGACGAGCTGTCCAGGGACCACGACTTTGCCCAGGGCTTCTGTCTGTGGCTGACCGACGAGGACGACGTGAAGATCGGCGTGGCGCTCGCACGGCTGTACCGCTCGCTGGGCTTTGCGGGCGCGCAGGCGCACAGCGCCATGGCCGAGGAGGGTCTGGGCGTGCGGCGCATCAGCGATTTTTACCGGCGCTACACCGGCTCGGACGGGGCGCCGGAGAGCTGGCAGCAGTGGATGGCGATCCCCTCCTGGGCGCTGGCGGAGGCCACCAACGGCGAGGTCTGGCGGGACGAGCTGGGCGAATTCTCCTGGCTGCGCGAAACGCTCAGGCACGGCATGCCCGAGGACGTGCGGCGCAAGAAGCTTGCCGCAAAGCTGATCGCCATGGCCCAGGCGGGGCAGTACAACTACCCCCGCTGTTTAAAGCACGGCGAGAGCGGCGCGGCAATGCTGGCGCTGGGCGAGTTTGTCAACGCCGCCTCGGACGCGGTGTTTCTGCTGTGCCGGGCCCACAGGCCCTATTATAAATGGAGCTTTCGGGCCATGAGGGAGCTGCCGGAATTTGGGCAGGCGCTCTGCGAGCCGCTGGCGTTCCTGCTGACGGGAGAGAACGGCGGCGAGGGCGACGCGCTGAAGATCCAGCTGGTGGAGGACATCTGCGCCAGCGTGGTCAGGGAGCTGCGCGCACAGGAGCTGAGTGCGGCCGGTGGCGACTATCTGGAGAGCCACGCCTATGCCGTACAGGGCTCGATCCGGAACGGCGCCATCCGCGCACTGCATGTGATGGAAGAATAAGTGCCGGGGTACGAAGCGCTCTATAGACGGAACAGCCCGCATCAGTCGCCTGCGGTGACAGCTTCCCCCAGGGGAAGCCTTTAACAGGAAGGTGATCATATGGAAATCAACTGGCTGGGGCACGCCTGCTTCGCCATCACCCATCGGGGTTACACGGTCCTGATCGATCCCTATAACAGCGACTATACCGCCGGATACCCCAAGCTGCATCTGAAAGCGGACAAGCTTTTGATCAGCCATGAGCACTACGGCCACAATTACCGGGAGGGCGTGACCCTCTCCGGCAGGCCGGAGAGCGACTGTCCCTTCACCATCACGGCGCTGAAGGTGCCCCATGAGTTCAAGCTGGGCAACTGGCGGGGCTTCTGCTTCATTCATATCCTGGAAGCCGACGGCTATAAGCTGGTGCACATGAGCGATCTGGGCACCCAGCTGGACGGCGGGCAGATCTCAAGACTCTTCGGCGCGGACGTTTGCATGATCTGCGCCGGATCCATCACCGCCCTGCCCTCGCAGGAGGCCAAACGGGCCTGCGACGAGATCATGGCCAAGGTCATCATCCCCATGCACTACCGGGACGGCAACCGGGGCGCCCACAGGCTGGAGTCGGTGACGGAGTTCACGGACAAGTTCGAATCGCCGGAGTTTATTCATTATTACGACACGGACACCTTTACCGTCACGCCGGACATGGAGCCGCAGGTGGCGGTGCTGAAATACCTGGGTCCGGAGAGCTGGGGCGCGCTGCGCCAGGAAGAGGTAAAAGCCGCTCGCAAGGGCCTTTTGGGGCGTTTGTTCAAAAAATAACACGCGCTTTGCCGCTTTACAGCGGGGCGCGATTATGGTATAAAGGAAGCAAGAATCGGTTATTTTTTTCAAATATGCTGAATAAGGAGGACATGAAATGGTTAATTTTGCCAATCGCATGGACAACATCAAGGCTTCGGACGTGCGCGAGCTCTTGAAGCTCACCGCCCGTCCCGAGATCATTTCCTTTGCCGGCGGCCTTCCCGCGCCGGAGCTGTTTCCGGTGGCCGATCTGAAAGCCGCCATGGATGCCGTGATGGACGAGAACGGCACCGCCGCCCTGCAGTACGGCGTGACCGAGGGCCCCAGACACCTGCGCGAGCAGATCGCCGCGCGTCTGGCGGATAAGAACAACATCCACACCGACCCCGACCAGCTGATCCTGACGGCCGGCAGCCAGCAGGGTCTTGACTTCATCGGCAAGCTGTTTCTGAACCCCGGCGACGTGGTCGTGCTGGAGAGTCCCTCCTATCTGGGCGCCATCAATGCCTTCAAGCAGTATGAGCCCAACTTTGTCGAGGTCCCCACCGACGACGGCGGCATGATCATCGAGGAGCTGGACCGCGTGCTGCGCGCTGCGCAGCATGGACGAAAAGGATCTGATCATCTACTTCGGCACCTTCTCCAAGATCCTCTCCCCCGGCTTCCGCATGGGCTGGATCAACGCCAGAGAAGAGATCATCGAAAAGGTCAACCTGATCATGCAGGCCTCCGCGCTGCAGACCCCCACGATCAACGCCCTGGTCATCTCCAAGTATCTGGATATGTTCGACATTGACGAGCATGTGGAGAAGATCCGTGCCGTCTACAAGCGGCGCGCCCAGCTGATGATCGACACCATGCGCGCCGAGTTCCCGCCCCAGGTCAAGTTCACCGACCCGGACGGCGGTCTGTTCACCTGGGTGGAGCTGCCCGAGGGCATCGATACCCGCGAGCTGGCCCCCAAGGCCATGGCCCAGAACGTGGCTTACGTGCCGGGCTCGGGCTTCTATCCCAGCGGCAACACCAAAAACTGCATGAGACTGAACTACTCCAACGCCACCGACGAGCGCATCGTCGAGGGCATCAAGAGACTGGGCAAGGTGCTGCGTGAGGCGCTGGCCTGAGCCGGTGCATCTTCCCCGATAAGCCAAAACGCTCCCCTTCGGATGAACCGAAGGGGAGCGTTTTTGCTCTTCGTTCTTCTTTGTTCTTCTGTTCGTCTCAGCGGTAGGCGATCGTGAGGTCGCCGCTGGAGGTCTCCACGTCGATGGGCAGGTCGCCGCGGACCAGCTCGCCGCCGAGTTTTCCGGAGGAGCTGTCGAAGAGGAGGTTGACCCCCGTCCCCCGCGGGAGCGTGAGCGTCACATCCCCGGAGCTGGTTTCGATCCCGATGTGCGTCGGCGCGGCGGCGAAGGTCAGGGAGACGTTGCCGGAGGAGCTTTCGCTCTCGACAAAGCCGCAGACAAGCGCCGTGCCGCGGACCGCGCCGCTGGAGGCAGAGAGTTTGAGTCTGTCGCAAAGCAGACCGTCAATGCTCTTATCGCCGCTGTTCGTTTCGATATCGGCTTCGGCGCAGACGAGGGTTTCAGCCCGGAAGGCACCGGAGCCGGATTTACTCCCGAGCGCGCCGCCGACCTCCGTGCGCAGGACGCGCTGTTCACCGGAGCCCGATTCCAGGCGCAGCTCCCCGCAGCGGCAATCCTCGGCTTGGAGCGTACCGGAGCCGGACTCAAGGAGGATCGCCTTCTCTGTCTCGACGCCGGATACCTTTACATCGGCGGAGGAGACGTCCACAGCGAGTCCCTCGAGCACGAGTCGCTGCGGGATGAAGACCGTCAGATGCTTTTCGGGCAAGCTGCTGACGCGGTTGGCGCAGGGCAGGATCGACAGCTCGCCGCCAGAGAGCTTATAGCGCAGGCACTCGTCCTCCTTCAGAGCGCGCTTTGCCTCCTCGCGCACCAGCACGGTGCTGCCGCTGTAACGCTCCACGGTCACAGAGCCGGCATTCCAGTCCAGCGAGAGGACGCGCACGTCCTCTGCGGCAAAGTCCGCCTCGCCGGAGCGGCAGACGGTGTAACCCTTCTGGTCGTAGCCGTAATTGCCGGAGACGCCGAAGCTCAGGTTCGCCAGATAGCTGTCGCCGCGTCTGTGGGCGAGCTGGGTGAGCGTGGCCCCGAGGGCCAGCAGCAGGATGGCAATCAGCAGCAGGACTTTTTTCCATGTTTTCATCTTGTCATCTCTCCTTTTTGATGAAAATCGATTTCACACCGCGGCCGATCGCACGGCACAGACGCGCCATCGCACCGCAGAGCGGCGGCAGGGCCAGCACGCCCAGCAGGCACAGTCCGCCCGCAATGAGCGCGTAACCGGCGACCATCAGGGGCGAGCCCTGGAACCAGCCGGCGACAAGGGCGACGGGCGCCGCGATCGCCGTGACGCCCAGCGAGAACACCACGGCCGCAAAGCCTATCACAAGAGCCCAGAGCGTGATGACAAGGCTCAGCACAACGGCGAAGACGGAGACAAGCAGCGGGAACCACAGTGGGAAGCCCAGCACCAGCAGCACGACCGTCAGTGCCGAGGAGCCGCCCGCCGAGCGGATGCGGCTTTTGACCAGCGTCGAGAGCGGCAGCGCGGCGAGCAGCTCTTCCGCCACGGCGTCGGGCGCGCCGAGGCGCGCGGTCGCCTCCTCTTCGCTCATGCCGTCCTCGCACATGTCGGCGATCAGCTCGTCATAATAGGCAAGCTGCTTCTCCAGCTCCTCCGCCGGCATCTGCGAAAGCGCGCTTTTCAGCGCGGCAAGATATTCCACTCTATTCATATCCCAGACCCTCCCGTATAAAATCATACATGGCCGCAAGCTCGTCCCAGTCGGAGGCGAAGCTCTCAAGCTGCCGCCGGCCCGTCTGGGTCAGATGGTAGAACTTGCGCAGTCGTCCGTTATGCTCGACGCTGTATACCGTCAGCGCGCCGGCCCCCTCGAGACGGCGCAGGATCGGATAGAGCGTCGATTCCGTGACCGAGACGACAGCGTCCAGATCCTTGACGATCTGATAGCCGTAGGAGTCGCCCCGTGCCAGCGCCGCGAGCACACAGTTTTCGATCAGCCCGCGCTTCATCTGCGCATCCAACATGGACAATACCCCCTTTCGCATAATACTATACAACGCATAGTATTATGTGTCAAGGGGTATCTTGAAAAAATTTTGCCTCCGCCTGCGCTGCACGCGGGCCTTGCCGTTGGTGCTCGGGCCGTAAAAAAATCGCCGCAGGGCGGCGATCTTTTTAATCGTTTTTATTCTTCTTTTGTGTCCCGGCGGGAAAGCCCACGCGGACAGCCCCGGCGGGGCAGGCGCGGCACAGCGCGGCAAGGGCGGAGAGGGCCGAATCGGTCTCGATCAGCGGCGGGAGGGGCGTCAGAAGCGAGAGCGCAAGGCGTACGCGCGCGTTGCGTTTCCGGCAGGCGGCGAGCAGGGCGTCCCAGTCGTAGGGCGCCCCTCCCAGACGCTCCAGCGCGCGGAGGGTGTCCAGCGGCTCGGCACAGGCCGGGAAGACCGGAAAAGGCCCGGATGCCCAGGCGCCGAAGAGGCGAAGCGGGACCGGGAACAGCGAGGGCTCGCCGGACAGCAGCAGGCGCTGGGCGTCGCTGTCGATCAGCACGCCGCGGCGGCGGGTGAAGAGCAGCGCGCCCCATACCTCCAGCCAGACATAATAGCCGGAGAGCAGTTCTGCGGGTGATGCCACACGCGTCCGCGCCGGGCGCTTACCGGGCTGAATCATCGCGGAGTCCTCCTTCTTATACAGGATAACGGAAATTGTTTCAACTTTTTAACTTGACTTGCCGTGTGCGAACGGATAAAATGAGGCAGCATAGACCGGACGGACGGAGGTGAGCTAACCGCGCCATGGATTTGAACGAACTGAAGCTGGTGACCGCCAGCAATATCATCAAGCTGCGCACCGGGCACTCCATGACCCAGGCGGAGCTGGGGGCCAAACTGAATTACTCGGACAAGACCATCTCCAAGTGGGAGCGCGGAGAGGCTATCCCCGACGCCTTTGTGCTGACGCAGATGGCGGAGCTCTTCGGCGTGAGCGTGGACTTCATCCTCTCGTCCCACGACAAATGGGAAAAGCCGAAGGAGAATGAGGTCGAAGAGGTGCGCTACAGCGTCGAGCACATCATCGCCATCGCCGTGATCGGCACGCTGACCGCCTTTCTGATCGCCTTTGTGACGCTGTGGCTGATGGATATCGTCGAGTGGCGGCTGTGGCTGTTCGCCGTCAGCGCCGCGATCCTGGTGTACATGATCCTGATCTGCGTCTTCAAACGCACGCGGCATCTGCAGTACGTCATCGCGCTGTTCGTGCTGTCGCTGTTCGTAATCGTGTATTTTCACCTGCCTACCGCCAACCCCTGGCAGCTGTTTCTGATCCTGGCGCCGGCGGAGGTCATCGTGTTCCTTGCCTGCAACATCCGCGTGCGGAAGCGCAAGGCCAAAAAGTCCTGAAACAACCCGGTTTCTACGAATTGTAGAGCGCTAACCAAGGGTGTGTAGAGCGGCGCAGGCCGCTCTACGCGCCCTTTTTTCATGTGTAGAGCAAGGCGAGACGGGCGTAGCTTGCCTGGCGCGGGGCCAGGGGGGTATGCTGTACGGGTAAAGTGTAACCTACTCTTCGCGCGAAAGGATGGGAATTATGAGCGAGTATATTCTGAGCTGCTGCTCCCCGGCCGATCTGTCCAAGGAGCATTTCGAGCGCATCGGCGTGCATTACGTCTGCTTCCACTACGCCCTGGACGGGGTCGAATACCCCGACGATCTGGGCCAGACGATCCCCTTTGACGAGTTTTACCGCCGCATGAGCGAGGGGGCCGACACCCGTACCGCCCAGGTCAACGTGTCGGAATACGTGGACTTTTTCAGTCCCTTCCTGGAGGAGGGCAAAGACGTGGTGCACGTTTGCCTGTCCAGCGGCATCTCGGGGACGATCAACTCCGCCAGGAACGCGGCGCTGATCCTGAAGGAGCGCTACCCGGAGCGTACGGTCTATGTGGTCGATTCGCTGGGCGCGTCTTCTGGCTACGGTCTGCTGATGGACACCGCCGCTGCCAAGCGCGACGAGGGGCTGAGCGCCGAGGAGCTGGCCGATTGGATCGAGGCGAACCGGCTGCGGCTGCACCACTGGTTCTTCTCGTCGGATCTGACCTTCTTCGTCAAGGGCGGCCGTATCTCCAAGACCGCCGGGATCTTCGGCGGCATTCTGGAGATCTGCCCGCTGATGAATATGGACAATCTGGGACGGCTGATCCCCCGCTTCAAGATCCGCACCAAGAAAAAGGTCATCCGCGAGATCGTCAAGAAAATGGAGGAGTGCGCCGAGGGCGGCACCGACTATGACGGCAAGTGCTTCATCTCCATGTCCGCCTGCTACGAGGACGCGCGCGCGGTGGCCGATCTGGTGGAGGAGCGCTTCCCGAAGCTCAACGGCAAGGTGCTGATCAACAACATCGGCAATCTGATCGGCAGCCACACCGGTCCCGGCACCGTGGCCCTGTTCTTCTGGGGCAGCGAACGGGTGGACTGAGCCTCTTTTGATCAATACTGCAAAGTTTAAGCCGGCATGGGCGTACCCATGCCGGCTTTTTTCGATCTGAAATCGCAGGTTATTTTCCTTTTACGACCGCGAAGGGGTCTGCGCCGTGGCCGGTGAGGGAGGTGAAGGCCAGGGAGGAGCTGACATGCTCGGCCATGGAGGAGCGGGCAAGCTCCGGCATGCGCAGGCGAATGGCCGAGATGATGGAGGTGTGGTTGTATTTCACGCTGGGCATCCAGGGGTTGTTCTCGCCGCCGGATTTGCCGATGAACTCCACCATGGAGGACTGGTACATGGTCAGCTTGGGCAATAAGAGCTCGTAGCTCTGCTTCAGATAGGGGTTGCCGCAGCTGTCGATCAGCAGGCGGTGGAAGGGCATGTCCGTCTCCTTCATGCCGCGGATGTCCCGGCGGGTGACGCTGTCGTGAAAGGCCTCGGCCAGCAGCGTCAGCTCGCGCACGTCCGCGTCGGAGGCGGTGTAGGCCGCCAGGGCGGCGGCCTCGCTCTCGATGGCGGAGCGGACCTGGTAGAGGCTGATCATGTCCGTCAGGCTCAGGTCCAGGACATAGCTGCCGCTCTGGCCCGGGTGGGTGGTAACAAAGCCCACGTCCGTGAGCTTGGCGATAGCTTCGGCCACGGGCGTGCGGGAGATGCCCAGCGACGACGCGATCTGGTTGACGTTCAGACGGGTGCCCGGGGCGATGCGCAGGGCCACGATCTCGTCATACAGCAGGCTGGCCACCAGGTCGCGCAGTTTGGCATCGGGCTCGCGCGCCATGTATTCCTTGAGCTTGTATTGATCCATAGGGGCTCTCCTTCCCATATCATGATTGTTCCTGAGATCCATCGCCGCGATGCTCCCCGGGATGACGGGAAGCGGAAAAGGGTCTTCGCAGATACACCATGTCTGTCAATTGAATGCCGCATTCCACTATCGGATGATCATAATTGTCTGTAAAGAAATTCGGAACGGTATGAGAGCGGACAAATCCACACTGTTCGTAAAACGGAATCGTCAGCGGGCTGTCCCCCGTTCCGACCTGGAGGACAGCGTACCGCTCTTCGAATGTCCTGACCACAAAATCGATCATGGCTTTCGCATAGCCTTTTCGCTGACAGGCCGGAACCGTGGCGATGTTTTTGATTTCAAGAACGCCGTTCCCTTCATCGGTGAGGACGCACTCGCATTTGATGCCATCGTCATCGAGGACGAACATCCTGCCGTCATGAAGATAGCGATCGATCATATCTTCCTGTTCATCCGCCAATAAAAGAAGAGCAAGATAGTCTTTTTTGTTTTCCGTTACTTCGATGAATCTCAACGCTTACACCCGCAAGGCAGAATTAGTTTGAGCCATTATACCATCACCGAGGGGAGAAGGTCAATTGTGCCGTGTTCACCTGATCGGAAAACATCCGGCGCGAAACGGCGATGAGCCGGCTTTGACGGTCTCCTGCCCTCATCCGCCGCGTTTGCGAAGGCTTTTGAAGACCTCATCCGCCGCTGCGGCGGTCGCCTTCCCCGTGCGCGGGGAAGGTCAGGAGAGGGGGCCCGGGCCGGCGGTGGTATTCGCGGCGGGGTGGCAGACCGACGGGGTTTCCCTCATCCGTCTGCGCTGCGCGCAGCCAGCTTCCGCACGACATAGAGGGCGCCGGGAAGGCCCTCATCCACCGCTGACGCGGTTCCCCTTCTCCAAGGGAGAAGGCATGAGGGCTGCATAAACTCCCCTCTGTTCGCCGTTTATGCTCATTATATCCGAAGGCCCGGCCTGTGGTTTTGGGAGGGGTACAAGAAAGGAGACACTTCCTGACGAAGTGTCTCCTTTGTGTGCATGATCGTGTTACTTGGCGTAGTCGACGGCCTTGGTCTCGCGCAGGACGTGGACCTTGATCTGGCCGGGGTAGGTCAGCTCGCCCTCGATCTTCTTGGCGATGTCGCGGGCCAGGAGGACCATCTGGTCTTCGCTGACGTCCTCGGGCTTGACCATGATGCGGATCTCGCGGCCGGCCTGGATCGCGTAGCTGCTGGCGATGCCGGGGAAGCTCTTGGAGATTTCCTCCAGCTTTTCCAGACGCTTGACGTAGTTCTCGATGTTCTCACGGCGGGCGCCGGGACGGGACGCGCTGATGGCGTCGGCCGCCTGGACCAGGCAGGCCTCCACCGTGTGGGGCTCCACGTCGTTGTGGTGGGCCTCGATGCAGTGGATGACCGCTTCGCTTTCATGGTACTTGCGGGCGATGTCCACGCCGATGGTGACATGGCTGCCCTCGACCTCGTGGTCGATGGACTTGCCGATATCGTGCAGCAGACCCGCGCGCTTGGCCACGTGCACGTCCACGCCCAGCTCGCTGGCCAGCAGGCCCGCGATGTGGGATACCTCGATGGAGTGGTTGAGCACGTTCTGGCCGTAGCTGGTGCGGTAGCGCATGCGGCCCAGGAGCTTGATGATCTCCGGGTTCAGACCGTGGATGTTGGTTTCAAACACGGCGCGCTCGCCCTCGGCCTTGATGGTGGCGTTGACCTCGCGCTGGGCCTTGGCGACCATCTCTTCGATGCGGGCGGGGTGGATGCGGCCGTCCTGGATCAGCTTCTCCAGCGCCAGACGGGCCACCTCGCGGCGGACGGGGTCAAAGCTGGAGACGGTGATGGCTTCGGGCGTGTCGTCAATGATCAGATCACAGCCGGTCAGCGTTTCGATGCTGCGGATGTTGCGGCCCTCGCGGCCGATGATGCGGCCCTTCATTTCGTCGTTGGGGAGAGCGACGACAGAGACCGTGATTTCGCTGGCGTGATCGGCGGCGCAGCGCTGGATGGCCGTGGCAATGATGTCACGGGCGCGCTCGTCCGCCTCTTCTTTGTACTGCGCTTCGATTTCCTTGACCTTGAGCGCCATCTCGTGGGTGACGTCGTCGCGGACGTTGTCGATCAGATACGCCTTGGCGTCCTCGATCGAAAAGCCGGAGATCTTCTCGAGCATTTCCAGCTGGCCCTTCTTGATCTGGGCGATCTCCTGCTGCTGGGCCTCGGCGGCGGCGATCTTGTTGTTCAGTGTTTCGCTCTTCTTCTCGATCGCGTCGGTCTTGCGGTCAAGGTTTTCCTCCTTCTGCTGAAGGCGGCGTTCCTGCTTCTGCAGCTCGGCCCGGCGGGCCTTTTCCTCCCGCTCGTACTCCGAGCGGCTTTTGTGTATTTCTTCCTTTGCCTCAACGAGAGCTTCTCTCTTCTTGCTCTCGGCGGTCTTGATAGACTCGTTTATGATTCGCTTTGCCTCTTCCTCGGCGCTCTGAATCTCACGCTCGGCAATTCTCTTTCGATACTGCACACCGAGCACAAAACACACAGCGGCCGTGACGGCAATGACAATCCATGCATACCAGGGCATCGTAAGCAAACACACCTCCGTTCCTTTAAAAAATGCGCGGTGGTTGTTTCTTCAAGTAAAGACGGGCCATAAAACGCACCCGTGTCATCATTGAAAAGCGGCGCAAAGCGCGGGCTCCCCTGCCCGCCCTATGATACCATCATGGTATTTTATCCTTTCGGCCAAATTATGTCAAGTAATCTGGGGAAGTTTTTTTCAACCGGATCTCGCCGCCGCACAGCTCCGCCTGGAGGACCAGGGGCGGCTTCGCGCCGGAGAGCAGCAGCTCGGCCGCCGGGTCCTCGATCATGCGGCGCACCGCCCGGCGCAGCGGACGGGCCCCGCAGCGCGGCCCGCCCTGGCGGGCGATGCAGCCCAGGGCGTCCTCGCTGACGCGCAATTTGACGCCGATGGCGGCAAAGCGCCCGGCCGTCTGGCGCAGCTCCCGCGCGGCGATGGCGCGCAGCGCGATCTCGTCCAGGGGGCGGAAGAGCACGGTCTCGTCCAGACGGTTGAGAAACTCGGCTTTGAAGCGGCTGCGCAGCTCGGCCAGAGCTCGGCTCTCGGCCCCGCCGTCGGGCGAGGCGGAAAAGCCGATGGTCCCCTTCCCCTCCGCCAGGGCAGCGGCCCCCACGTTGGAGGTCATGACCAGCAGAGTGTTGTGAAAATCCACCGTGCGGCCCGTGCTGTCGGACAGGCGGGCGGCGTCCATGATCTGCAGCAGAATATCCAGCACGTCCGGATGGGCCTTTTCGATCTCGTCGAAGAGCACCACCGACCAGGGCCGGCGGCGCACCTGCTCGGTGAGCTGGCCGCCGTCCTCGTAGCCCACATAGCCGGGAGGCGAGCCCAGGATGCGGCTGACCGCGTGCTTTTCCATATACTCGGACATATCCAGGCGGATCAGCGCCTTTTCGTCGCCGTAGACCTCGGCGGCCAGGGCGCGGCAGAGCTCGGTTTTTCCCACGCCGCTGGGGCCCAGAAAGAGAAAGCTGCCCACCGGGCCGCGCTCGTCGCCCAGACCCACGCGGCGGCGGCAGACGGCCCGCGCCACGGCGTCGGCGGCGGCGTCCTGGCCGATGACCCGGCGCTTGAGACGCTCCGCCAGGTCCAGAAGCGCGTCGGCCTCGCCCAGCGTGGGGGCCGTGACCGGGATATCGGTCCAGGCGCTGAGCACGCGCTGGACCGCCGCGGCATCCACCAGGCTGCTCAGGCCCTCGATGTGCACGGCGGCGGCAGCCTCGTCCAGCAGGTCGATGGCCTTGTCCGGCAGGAAGCGCTCCGGCAGATAGCGCACGGAGAGAGCAACCGCGCTCTCCAGCGCCTCGTCGCTGAGACGGACGCGATGGTGCCGCTCCAGCGAGGGGCGCAGCGAGCGCAGGATCCCCAGGGTCTGGTCCCGGTCCGGCTCCTCCACCCGCACAGGCTGGAAGCGGCGCTCGAGGGCGGCGTCCTTTTCGATGTGGCGGCGATACTCCGCCGGGGTGGTGGCCCCCAGGATCTGGAGCTCGCCCCGGCCCAGGGCGGGCTTGAGGATGTTGGCCGCGTCGATGGCGCCCTCGGCACTGCCCGCGCCGACCACCGTGTGCAGCTCGTCGATGAACAGGATCACGTCCCCGGCCCGCTGCACATCCCGCAGCACCGCCTTGACGCGCTCCTCAAAGTCGCCCCGGTACTTGGTCCCCGCCAGGAGCGAGGGGATGTCCAGAGACACCAGACGCTTGCTCGCGAGCTCCGCAGGGGCGCCGCCCGTGGCCATCAGCAGGGCCAGGCCCTCGGCCACGGCGGTTTTGCCCACGCCGGGCTCCCCCACCAGGACGGGGTTGTTCTTGCGCTCGCGGCAGAGGATCTGGACCGCGCGGCGGATCTCCCGCTCGCGGCAGACCACCGGCTCGATACCTCCGGCCTGGGCCAGCGCCGTCAGGTCCCGGCTGTACTGATCCAGCACGCGCGTCTCGGCACGACGGGTCGCGGCAGGGCGCGCCGTGCCGGGGACTGTTCCCCGGCGGCCGTCGGACCCCAGCAGGTCCAGCAGCTCGGTATAGATGGCGGCGGTGTCCGCGCCGCTCTGGCGCAGCAGCTCCAGCGCCCCGCTGTCCTCGCCCTTCAGGATCGCCAGCAGCAGATGCTCGGTGCCGATGAAGCCGCGGCGCTGGGCCCTGGCCTCGCGCCCGGCGGAGGCCACCAGGCTTTTGGCCTCGGCGTTGAGCCCCCCGGCGGGCATGCCGGGGCAGCCCCGGCCAAGACGGCGGGCCGTCAGATTGCGCAGCTCGCTCAGGCCAACATGGCCGTGGGCCAGCACCCGTGCCCCCAGGGCGTCGCCCTCCGACAGGATGCCCAGCAGCAGATGCTCGCTGCCCACGCAGCTGTGGCCAAGGGCGGCGGCCTCCTCCAGCGCGCGGGCGATGGCGGACTCGGCCCGCTGGGTAAACTTTTCATTGCTTTTCATGAAAGCGCTCCTTATATGGAATACCTCGATTATCTCCCGGCGCGGCAGGGTGAAAAGCGCGAAGCGCGCCGCCGGGAGCAGGAAAATTATCGCCAGATTTTCGGTTAATGTTATCAATCTGTTTAAAAATACCCATTGATTTTCCCGAAAGCTGTGTTACAATGAGGACGAAAGTGGTCCGGAGAGAGGATCATAATACAGATACGGAGGTTACATACATGGCTTTTGTTATTACCGACGAGTGCCTGAGCTGCGGCACCTGCGCTGCCAACTGCCCCGCCGAGGCGATCGACATGGGCGATCTGCACTACGAAATCGACGCTGATAAATGCCTGGACTGCGGCACCTGCGCTGCCAACTGCCCTGCCGACGCGATCATCAGCGAGTAATTGATCATTTCGTAAAGGCAAAACGAGAGGACGCTCACGCGCCCTCTCGTTTCACATTCTGCGTAAAAGAACGGGCGGACGGATATGAAGGAGTTTGAAGAATTGAGGCTGTCGCTTGCCGACAGCCAGTGGCCCGCGGGCCGGGTCGACCACGACAGGCTGATCGCGCGCGCCATCGTCGCGGACAGGGAAGGACGCTATTTCTTCGCGCACATCCGGCGCGACGACGAGTTCGGCCGCTGCGAGCTGATCGAGACGGCCGGCGGCGGCGTGGAGGAGGGCGAGGCGCTGCGCGACGCCATCCGCCGGGAGCTGCGCGAGGAGCTGGGCGCGGAGGTTGAGATCCTGGGCAAGCTTGCCTTCGTCAGCGACTACTACAACCTGATCGGGCGACACAACCTGAACCACTATTTCCTGTGCCGGGCCCTGTCCTTCGGGCGGCGGCATCTGACCGAACAGGAGGCGCAGAGCTTTCATATGACCACGCTGAGTCTGAGCTTTGACGAGGCCGTGGCGGTGTATGAGCGCTGCGCCTGCTCGCCTCTGGGACGGCTGATCGCCCAGCGGGAGCTGCCCGTGCTGCGCTATGCCCACGAGCTTCTTTCCGCGGAGTACGGAGAAAAGCCATGAAAGACGAGGTCTGCGAGCTGTGGAGCGGCGGTCCGCGCTTTGTTCAGGGCCCCTCTTTCGCGCTGGGCACCGACAGCGTGCTGCTGGGGGATTTCGCGCGGCCGGGGCGCGCGGAGACAGGCGTCGATCTGGGCTGCGGAAGCGGCATCCTGACGCTGCTGCTGCTGGAAAAAAGCGACAGGCTGCACATGACGGGGCTGGAGATCAACCCCCGGGCAGCGGACGCGGCGCGAGAGAATCTGGCGCTGAACGGCTGGGAGGAGCGCGCCGGGATCGTCACGGGCGATATCCGCGACGCCTCCGCGCTTTTCCGCGCCGGCGCCTTCGCGCTGGCTATCGCCAACCCGCCCTATTTCCCGGCGGGCAGCGGGGCGAGGTCCCCCGACCCGGAGCGCTGCGCGGCCCGGTCGGAGGAGACGCTGTCGCTCGACGAGCTGTGCGAGGCTGCGGAGCGCCTGCTGCGCACAGGCGGGAGGTTTTTCCTGGTGCACCGCTGCGAGCGTCTGGGCGAGGTGTTTGTCTCGCTCGCCGGGCACGGGATGGAGCCCAAACGGCTGAGGCTGGTGCAGAGCGGGATCGAGAGCGCGCCGGGTCTGTGTCTGATCGAGGCGCGCCGGGGCGCGGCGCCGGGACTCGTGATCGAGCCTCCGCTGCTGCTGCGCGGTCCCGACGGGGCCGAGAGCGAGGAGATCCGGCGCATCTATCACAGATAATTCACAAAACATACTGGATTTTCCGCCGGGATGGATTATAATGAT
>ONSQ01000085.1 GCA_900320465.1 uncultured Eubacteriales bacterium | reverse complement strand
GGAGGCGCGTCTGCTGGACATCGACAGTTCCTTTGCCGTGATGAAGTTCCAGGGTCTGAGCTATGATCAGCACGGCCGGATCGTGGAATACGCCCGCACGTATACCAGAGGCGATAAGTGCAACTTCAGCGTCCATTACCAAAGAGAAGGATAATCCGGGACAACTAGGAATACGCAGACCGCACGGCTGGCATCGGCCCGCCGTGCGGTCTGCGTATTCTTTGTATTCGGAGGGAAACTCAGAGGACCTCCTTTGGAATATAGTTCCCGCTTTTCCCGCTGACCGCTTCCTCCAACTGTCTGACCAGAGGATGGCGGTGCCAGCGGTGCAGCTCTTTCGTCAAGAAAAACGCGGCGATCTGGAAGAAAGGCAGAAAGCATAGCGGAGCGAGAAGTTCATCCAGATCCGGCGGCAGACGCAGGTCTGCATTTTCCGCCTGTGGATCGTCTGTCAGAAGGAAGACGCGGTCTGTCACCAGCGACGCCGCCCGCCACAGCTCGATCCCGCGTTCTCGCGCCGCCTTGCCGGTCGCCAGAAAGAACAGCGTGTACGCAGGCGTCAGGCGAAGCTCCGGCCCATGCAAAAATTCCTCCGTCTCACAGGGGATGGCGTCGATCTGCACCGTTTCGCCCAGCTTCAGTGCACCTTCGCAGGCTACGCCGTAAGCCGGACCGGTGCCGATCAGGAAGGCGCTCTCCATGGAGGAAAGCTCCCGATACCTGCGGCGGAGCAGCGGCTCGGCCTGTTGGGAGATCTGTTCGAAGGCTTCGACCGTGCGATACAGCTTTGCCCGCTCCGCCTGCCATCCGTCGCCGTCCAGCCTGCCCTCCAGATGGGCCGTGCGCAGGGCAAACAGGCAGAGAAAGAAGCACAGAGCTGTGACGCCCATTGTGACATAGCCAACGGTCTCTTCTCCCGCACCATAGTCCACCAGAAGCTCCGCACGGTCTTTGAAATCGCTCTGCGGATTCGCCGTCACGCCGATCGCCATCCTGCCACAGCGGCGCAGCGCGTCCAGCGCCGAGAGGGCGTTGCTGCTGTAACCGCTTTGGGAAACCACAAAGGGAAATTCATCCCCGCAGGGCGGCAACTCATATGCGCAGAAGCTGAAGGGCTCCGTGACCAGAACCTCCCTCTCCAGCCATCTGCGCAGGTAGTGCCGCGTTATCAGCGCGGCGTTGTAGGATGAACCGCTGGCCACGATGCGGACACAGCGGCCGCCGAAACGCTGCAGGGCCTCCGCCAATGGGCGTTCGTATTCTCCCACTATCTGGCGGCGCAGCGTGGCCGGGGTCATGGCCACGTACTCCAGCATGCTCAACTTCCCGGACGTGCTCATAGCGTGATGTCTCCGTCCTTGCTGATCCGATTGAAGAGCAGGAGCGAGATAAAGGTCATCACCGTCAATACGGTGGCCATGGCGGAGGCAATGCCGTAATTGCCGCGGATGATCTGCGTATAGATAGCGACGGTGAGCGTCTGCGTCCGTCCCGTGTAGAGCAGGATGGCTGTGGACAACTCACTGATCAGGGTGACCCAGCTGAGAATGGCGCCAGCAAAAACACCGGGGGCCATCATGGGAAGCGTGATCTCAAAGAAGGCCTTGAGTTTGCTGCTCCCCAGAGACAATGCCGCCTCCTCCACGTAGAGGGGGATCTGCTGAAGGATCGCCACGGAAGAGCGGATCGTGTAGGGCAGACGCCGCACCACCAACGCCACTACCATGATCAGCATTCCTCCGGTCAACACCAGAGGTTTGCGGTTGAAGGCGGAGATCATGGCGATGCCGACGACCGTGCCGGGAATGACGTAGGGGATCATGGAGATCATGTCGACCGCGCCTGAGAGCGCGTTCCGGCGCCGTACGGCGACGTAGGCGATCAGGACTGCCAGCAGAACCACGACTAGCAGGCTCAGCGCCGGGATGATGAGCGTATTCTGGATGCTACGGCCCAGGCGCGAGAACATATTGGCGTAACTCTGCATCGAATAGCCCTTCACATAGATCTGTCCGCTGGTCTTGAGGAAGGAAGTATAGACCACGTACAGCTGGGGCAGGATGGAGATGAACACCACCGCATAAATCAGCAGATGAACCAAAAAGGCGGAAAGGCCTCGGAGCTTTTTCTTCTCGATGCGACGCATGACGTTCATGGAGACCGCACTTTTGCTCGCCGCCAAATTCTGTGAGAAATAGACCACCATCGTGATCAGGATGGCAAGGATGGAGATGGCCGAAGCGAAGCCCTTGTTCTGAGAGACTTCGCCCACGAACTCGTTATACAAGATGACCGTAAAGGTTCGGTAACCCTCGCCGATCAGCATGGGCGTGCCAAAATCACTGACGGCGCGGACAAAGACCAGCAGCGCGCCAGCCAGCACCGTGGGGGCGATCAGCGGCAGCACCACCGT
This sequence comes from uncultured Eubacteriales bacterium, assembly GCA_900320465.1. Lineage (GTDB taxonomy): Bacteria > Bacillota > Clostridia > Oscillospirales > Oscillospiraceae > Limivicinus. The sequence continues at coordinate 4,756 of ONSQ01000085.1, read as the reverse complement.
GAAAAAGCGCTTGACGCCGGTACAGCCCATGTTCTCCGCTGCCTCCAGGAGAGAGGCGTCCATTTTGCTCATGGCCCCCTGAACATACAAAAAGACGAGGGGGAAGAGCTGTGTGGTAAAGACCAGCAGGATGCCGTTGAAGCCGTAGATGTCTGGCATGGTGATCCCGAAAAGGCCGGAGAGGAATCTAGTAATGACGCCGCTGCGGCCCAGCAGCATGATCCAGGCGTAGGCGCCCACAAAGGGCGCGGACATGGTCGCCATCACGATGCACATGCGCAGGATCCTGGAACCGGCGATCTGATACATGGACATGAAGTAACCCAGCGTCACGCCGACGAGCACCGAGAGCAGGGCCGCCATGAAGGAGACCTTGAAGCTGTTGATTAGCGTGATCGAGTAATAGGGTCTGGAGAAGAAGCGCACGAAATGCGAAAGCGTGAAATGCATTCCGTCGGAAAAGGCCATTTTTAGCAGCAGCCCTAGCGGATAAAGCAGGAACAGGCCGTACAGCAGGAGGATAGCGATCGTCGTCCAGCCCCAAACGTCCAGACGGAAGCGTCGATGGTTCTGTCTCATAAGCGTCCTACCTCAGATAATTCTTCGAGCCGTCTTCGGAGAAGATGTTGATCTTCTCCTCCTTCAGCGTCAAAATGACGGAGTCACCGGGATGCAGCGTGTCATCCAGCACGGATTCCTTTATGACCTCCACGGCGTCCCCGGAGGAAAGCCGGAGGTAAAAATGCGTGTTCAGCCCGAGATACACACTGTCCTTCAGCACGGCGGGAAGACCCTCCACACCGTCGGACAGGGGGTGAATGACAAACTCTTCCGGACGGACAGAGACCTGGACGGGACCGTCGGGGACGCCGTTCCAGGCTGTACGGGAAAAACGCGCCGTGTCGACAAGGAGCAGCGTGCCCTTTTCCATGCGCCCCGAAAGGACGTTGGTCCTACCGATGAAGGTTGCCACAAACACATTGGCCGGCCGCTGATAGATCTCCCGCGGCGTGCCGATATGCTGGATCTTGCCGGCATTCATGACAGCGATCGTATCGCTGATGGACATGGCCTCCTCTTGGTCGTGGGTCACATATACGGTCGTGATTCCTACTTCCCGCTGGATCCGTCGGATGGCTTGGCGCATCTCCATACGGAGCTTCGCGTCAAGGTTGCTGAGTGGCTCATCCATAAGCAGCACATCCGGTTTAATGACGAGAGCCCGGGCCAGAGCCACGCGCTGCTGCTGACCGCCGGACAGGTTTTCCGGCAGGCGGTCGGCATACTGCTCGATCTGCATCATCTCCAGAAATCGAGCCGTCTCGCGCCGGATCTCATCTTTTGGCAGCTTCCGATTTTTCAGGCCGAAGGCTACGTTCTTTTCCACCGTCAGGTGCGGAAAGATCGCATAATTCTGAAACACCATGCCGATATTGCGTTTGCTCGGCTCCTTATCGTTGATCCGTTCCTCGTTAAAGTAGAAGTCGCCGCCCTCGATGGAGTTGAAGCCTGCGATCATGCGGAGAAGCGTGGTCTTTCCGCAACCGGAGGGACCTAGAAGCGTGAACAATTCCCCATCGCGTATCTCCAGGTTCAGCCCCTCGATCACGGTCACATCCCCATATTGTTTCTTGGCCTCTTTGATAGTGATCTTGCTCATTTGCCCCTTGTCCTTTCTTTTTTAGCTTTGGAGCCTGCGCACGCGAAAGTTCCAGATCCCGTCCCGGTCGCGGCAGAGCAGACAGGCCGCCTGCAGCAATGACAGACAGCCTGTCTGCCGCGGTCGTTAGAAGGTGCTCTGGTATACTTCGGTGAATTTGTCCACGATCTCAGCCTTGTGTTCGTTCACATACTGCTGATCAAGCGGGACCGTCTTGATGTTGGACGCGGGACGGAAGTAATCGGGATAGTTCACATCGTCGCGCACCGGGCGGACGTCCAGCTCGTTGCAGAAAATGTTCTGGATCTCCTGGCTCAGAACGAAGTCAATGAAGAGCTTGCCGTTCTCAGGGTGCTTGCAGTTGTTCACCAGACCAATCGTGCTGGGAGTCAGGACCGTGCCCTCCTCGGGGTAAACGATTGTGACGTTGGCACCGTCGCGGGCCAGGGAAATACCGGCCTCCTCATAGGTCAGCACAACGGTCATCTCGCCGTCGGCGACCGCTTTCCAGGCGGCGCTGGAGCCGCTGGCCAGTTTGCCGTCCAGATTGTAAATCAGCTGAGAGACGATATCCCAGCCCTCCTCGTTCTCCAGTGTCAGGCCGCCGAAGTCCGTGAGGATGGTCTCGATATGCATCATAGCTGAGGAGGATGCGGTGGGATCGGCGCTGGAGATGCGCCCCTTCAGTTCGGGCTGCAGCAGATCCATATATCCGTTAATCTCCAGATCACCGATCAGGTCGTTGTTGTACATGAGAATTGCGCAGTCCAGGTTGTAGTTGGTGCAGTAGCCCAGAGTGTTGCGGCAGCTCTCGATGAGGTTGGCGTCCTCGGAGCTGACGTAATCTTGGAACACGTGACGGTACTCCGCGTAGGAGGACTCACCACCGCCGAACACCACATCGCAATAGGGGGCGTCGCCCTCTGCGTCGATGCGGGCCAGCAGCTCACCGGTGCCGCCGGTGATGACCTCCACCTTGATGCCGTAGCGCTCCTCAAACAGGGGAACGACCGCGTTCACCTGCGCGTCTGTGGCCGGGGAATAGACGACGAGGATCTTTTCCTCCTCCACAGGGGCGGGATTCTCGTCCGCGGGGGCAGCCTCACCGGGAGACTGGGGTTCCGCCGCGGGGGCGGCGCTCTGACTGCCGCAGGCCGCCAAGCTCAGCGCCATGGCAAGCATCAGAAGCAGTACGATCGCTTTTTTCATCGTTTTCATTGTTTTCTCTCCTTCTTTTTTTATTGTTTATTCCGGTATCGCCCGGAAAAACGCAAAGTCAAATGCAGGGGGCTTCCTCATGGCTGCAGCGGTTGCGGCCTGTGCCCGTGATAGGTCACGACGGCAAGACCCGCCGCTTCCGCCAGCGCCGCCGCCTCCTCAAGACGGGCGCCGACCCGTCCTGGATTGTGGGCGTCGGATCCCAGCGTCACGAAGTGGCCTCCCATCTCGCGGAAACGGCACAGGATGTCCAGTCCCCAGGGACTGTCCCCCTCCCAGGATGAGCTGTTGATCTCCAGAGTCTTTCCATGCACCAGCAGCCAGCGGAAAATCTCGTCGAAAAGATCCGGCGCATCCTCATAGAAAAACGACCGATCCGCATAGGGCGCGTAGTGGGCCACAAAATCGTAGTGCCCCAGCACATCCAGCGTGGGGAAGCACTCCAGACTCCTGATGATCTGTTCAAGGTATATCCGGTAAATATCCCTGCGGCTCCAGCCCTCATAAAAGGCGTCTTCCCATACATTGGCGCCCCTAATCGTGTGCACCGATCCGATCACGAAATCCAGCTCTAGCCCCGACAGGAGTTCTTCCGCTCGACGGGCACAGTCCCTGCCCGCCATGCTGACCTCTGCTCCTCGCCCGATCCGAATGCCTGGAAACGCGCCGTCCAAGACGGACAATTGGCCTTCCCGGGCGGTAAAATCCGGAATGTTCCACTCGGTCATGGGCCGATCGAAATCCAGATGATCCGTCAGGCAGAACTCGCGGAGCCCTCTCTTGACCGCACCCTCGACCATCCGTATGGGGGCGTATTCGGCGTCAAAGGAAAAGCTGCTGTGAGTGTGAAGATCCGACAATGCTCTCATGCGTCTCTCTCCCGTCTTAACGGCGAAGCAACGCCGCGATCAGCTCCGCCATGGCGTCGTGCTCGCTGTCGGCATGCAGCACCAGCCGGGCAGCGGCTTTGATCTCCGGGACGGCATCGCCTACGGCCACGCCGAGTCCCGCGTTGGCGACCATGCTCAGGTCATTGAGATAATTCCCAGCCGCGACCACGTTTTCCGGCTGGATACCTTCGATCCTGCACAATTCCTGCAGACCCGTCCACTTGTTGACGCCTTTGGGCATGATGTCGACTGCCCCGGGTTCGCAGTAACTGTACTCAAAAGCCAGGCCCAGGTGGTCAATCGCGTCCAGCACCGGACGCAGGTTTCCACTGGCCATCAGCGCCTCGGCTCTGTCCGTCGGCACCTCATCTGCACAGCGGTATATCTTCGGAACAAACCCGGCCCACTGCGCGTACTCGCGGACGCCGTCAGTGATCCGGTTGACACCAATATAGTCTCCGGCAATCACATACAGCACACAGTCTGTGCCCAGACAGGTCTCAACCAGCCTCCGCGTGTCCTCCGGCTCCGTCAGCCTCTGCATCAGTACTCGGCCGTCCGCCGTTTTCGTCAGCTTCCCGCCGGAGTTCGTGATCAGATAATCCACCAGCCGGTCGTCGCCCTGCATGTTGACCATGTCAAAGCTGTGCCTGCCGGAATCGAAGCAGAGCACATGCCCCCGACGGCGCATTTCGTGGAAAGCCTCCTTTGTTTTTGCCCCCAGACGGCAGCTTTTTCCCACGGCCGTACCGTCAACATCCATTGCCAGCAGCAATCTGTTTTCCATGTACACTTCTCTCTTCGCCATTATATGTGTTTGGAGGAGGGGTTCGGGCCCCTCCCTGAAGCTGTCCAAGCTTGATCATTGTCAGGATTCCGGACCTCTCAGTAATCGAACTGCCTGTAGTAACGTCGGATCGAGAGCGGGTGACGCAGGAACAGCTCCATATAGGCGTCCACGCGATTGTTGACCGCGTGCATCACGAGA
>ONSQ01000021.1 GCA_900320465.1 uncultured Eubacteriales bacterium | reverse complement strand
TAATCGATAAACTCCTGCTTGAGGCCGTTGTGCTCGTCGTTGATCCACTCCAGCGGGACCTTCTTCTCAAAATTGGCGACGCTTTCGAGAGGCAGCAGAACGAACTTGCAGTGATACTCGCCGTCGATCATCTCACGCTCAAAAGCGACCATCTTGCCGGTCACACCGCTGACGGCCTGCTTGACCGCTTCCATACCCGCGCCGCAGGCTTCCTCAATGTCTCTCTGAGAGGCAAGGTGCGCGCCGCAGCGCTGCAGCAGGCTCAGCTCGATGCCGCGGACCTTGGCGCCCGTGCGTTCGTGCAGCATGTTGGCCAGCAGGGAAGCCAGACCGCCCAGCTGTGCATGACCGAAGCCGTCGGTCGCGGAGGTCTTAGCCTCGGAAACAAAGCTGCCATCGGCATAGTGGATGCCCTCGGAAACAGCAATCAGCACCTTGCCGTTCTTGGCATAGATGCGATCAACATCAGCAAAGAAGGTATCGAGATCAAAATCATACTCGGGCAGGTAGATCAGATCGGGACCGGAACCGCAGTAGCTCGCAAGAGCGGCGCTGGCAGCTAGCCAGCCGGCGTGACGGCCCATGATCTCAACCACGGTGATCATGCCGTTGTCATACACGCGGGCGTCCTTGTTGATCTCCATGCAGGAGGTGGCGATATACTTTGCGGCGCTGGCAAAGCCGGGGCAGTGGTCGGTGCCGAACAGGTCGTTGTCGATGGTCTTGGGTACACCCATCACACGGCACTCATAGCCGACGGACTCCATATAACGGCTGATCTTATTGCAGGTATCCATCGAGTCGTTGCCGCCGTTGTAGAAGAAATATCTGACATTGTACTTCTTGAAGACCTCCAGGATCCGCTTGTAGTCCGTGTCGTCCTTCTCAGGATCGGCAATTTTGTAGCGGCAGGAGCCCAGTTCGGAAGACGGCGTGTGAAGCAGGAGCTTCAGTTCGTCGGGATCTTCCTCATCCATCACGTACAGTTTGTCGTCCAGAACACCGCGGATGCCGTGGGCAGCGCCGTAAACCTTGGTAATGCAATCCGCGTCGAGGGCGGCGCGGATGACGCCGTACGCGCTGGCATTGATAACGGAAGTGGGGCCGCCGGACTGGCCGAAAATGCAGGCTCCGCGCAGTTGATCGCTCATTAAATTATATCCTCCATCAATTAAAATTTTTTATCTTTTTATTGAATGTGCTTCTTGATTATAACCTTGTTTGAGGATATAATAAGATCGTTAATTTGTAAATATGCCAAATTGACTAAAATTGCATCTTTAAACAATGAAGAAGAAAGGGAGATTTTCTGAAATGGCACTTGTAACGACAAAAGAAATGTTTGCAAAGGCATACAACGGGGGATACGCCGTCGGCGCATTCAACGTCAACAATATGGAGATCGTTCAGGGTATCACCGAAGCTGCCGGTGAGCTGAAGAGCCCGGTTATCCTTCAGGTTTCCAAGGGCGCCCGCGCCTATGCCAACCACACCTACCTGGTGAAGCTGGTTGAGGCCGCTATCATCGAGAATCCCGAGATCCCCATCGCCCTGCATCTGGACCATGGCGACACCTTTGAGCTCTGCAAATCCTGCATTGACGGCGGCTTCACCTCCGTTATGATCGATGCTTCCTCCAAGTCCTTCGAAGAGAACATCGCGCTGACCCGTCAGGTCGTTGAGTATGCCCATGACCACGGCGTGGTCGTCGAGGCTGAGCTTGGCACGCTGGCCGGCGTCGAGGACGAGGTCAACGTGGAGCACGGCAAGGAGAGCTACACCCGTCCCGAAGAGGTGGAGGAGTTTGTCACCCGTACCGGCTGCGACTCTCTGGCCATCGCGATCGGCACTTCTCACGGCGCCTACAAGTTCAAGGCTTCCCAGTGCACCCGCAACGCTGACGGCGTTCTTGTTCCGCCTCCTCTGCGCTTCGACGTTCTGCATGAGTGCATCAAGCGTCTGCCCGGCTTCCCGATCGTTCTGCACGGCTCTTCCTCCGTCCCGCAGGAGTTCGTCAAGATGGTCAACCAGTACGGCGGAAATATGCCCGACGCCATCGGCATCCCCGAGGATCAGTTGCGTGAGGCTGCCAAGCTTGCCGTCTGCAAGATCAATATTGACTCCGATATTCGTCTCGCCATGACCGGCAACATCCGCAAGTACTTCGCCGAGCATCCCGATCACTTTGACCCGCGCCAGTATCTCAAGCCCGCTCGTCAGGCGGTTAAAGAGATGGTTGCTCACAAGATCATCCACGTTCTCGGTTCCGACGGCAAGGCTTAATTCCGCCCGGCAAAACATCACGGAGGTGGCAAAATGGGTCTTCATACACATACCAAAGAACGCCCTGATAACATTCCGATAAAGACAAAAGAGATGCCCAGAGGTATTCTGGTAATTCGACTTGTTATTGCCTCAATCATTTTTGCCGTGTCCGCCGTTGTCAGCATGCCCGCGATCGTAAAGACGATTTTGCTTGCGATCGCGACGCTGATTGCCGGTTACGACATTATTCTCGACGCCATCAACAGCATCGAGAGCGGCGATTATTTTGGCGTCTCCGTCGTCATTCTGTTTGTCGCGGTGCTGGCTTTTGTTTTCGGTTACGGGATTGAAGCGGCAGCGATGGTCATCCTCTTCAAGGTTGCCCACATCGTTTCCGATTATGTTGCTGAGCGTACCTTACTTTCTGCCGAGGAGCTTCTTCGTTATCGTGATGAGGAAGAGATAAGAAAAACGATCGACACGGCAGGGAAGGCCGGTGCAGGAAGCCTGGAAATCAGCGATTCGATTGAAGCCGCCGCATCTTTCGTTCTAAAGATCCTGATCGGCGTTGCCGTAGCCTTTGCCATACTCGCCCCGTTGACCACGCATTTGAGCGTCAGAGAGTCCATCCACCGCGCCCTGTCGATCATTGTGATCGCCACGCCCGCGTCTGTGCTTTTGTCCCTTTCGCTGGCCGGAGTGGTCGGAATCTTCTCAGCCGCCCGTTACGGGACGCTTTTCAATACCGCCAGAGGCGTTGAAAAGCTATCGGACGTCAAGACGCTGATTGTTGATAAGGCCGGCGTTCTGGCAGAGGAGTGCCCCAAGCTCCTGTCCGTGAAGTCCGATATTCTGGACACCAACACTTTTCTGACATTCGCAGCTCACGCCGTCTACTACTCTGAACAGCCCATCGCCAAGGCGCTGGCCAACGCCACGGATGGTGAGTACAAGCTGGAAGTGATCAGCAACTTTGCCGAGATTCCCGGAAGCGGTGTTGAAGTCGATATCGGCGGTGCCCACGTCACATTGGCCACCAAGGAATACTATATCGACAGGGGAGAGGCCGTTCCTTACGGAGCCGAAACATCTGACAGCCAGGTTTTCTACATGATGATCGCCGGGCGTTATATCGGCAAGATTGCGATTTCTAATTCCACGCTTGATTCGGTTGAGAATCTGGTCACTGATTTCCGCGGCAATGGCGTTGAGCGCTGTGTTCTCATTTCGGAGGACGGCAAGGAAGAGACGGCCGCCTTTGCTTCCAAGTTCGGCTTCGATGATGCTTACGGCGAACTTGATGTGGAAAAGAAGCTGGCTTTGATCGATCAGATCAGCACCAGCGTACCGTCTGCCAAGCTTTATCTGTATTCCAGCGGGATTGAGTCTCACAGTAAGGCAGACATTGATGTTCGCGTCAGTAAGGCCGGCAAATATGCCGACGCTCTGGTGAACCCGAGCAGCATCACGATGCTTCCGTCCGTGTTCCACGTGGCCGGTCGCATCCGTGAAGTCGTTTCTGAGAATGCGATTTTCTCCATTGCTATAAAAGCTATTCTGGTATTTCTCAGCATCAACGGCTGGTGCAACATTTGGTTTGCCATGTTTGTTGATTCGGCGGCATCCATCGCAACGCAGCTGAACGCCATTCGCGTATCCAGCGATTCGTTTCTGAAGGGAATGATTCGTCGGCGCGAAGAGGAAGAGGAATTCGCCGAGGACGAAGAAAACTGATTTTTCGTGATACCGCATCGGGGGAAGAGGATCTTTCCCCGATGTGCTCTGTTCAAATAATCTCGTATAATATCAATTTAACGATATTTTTTACTGGTTTTTTCAGCGCCTTTATGTTATGATTTCTTTGAACTGGTTTTTCTAGTTTTAGCGCGTCTATACGCGTTGGTATGCTTGAATTTTTTATGTCAGCAGCTTTGATTATTCGTGTCTTTGTTAATATAGTATCTGCGGTTACTAAAATTGAACCATCATATGATGATTTTTTCCTGATCACCCATTAATAATATTGCTCTGTTTAATTAGTATCGAATGTCTACCGGAAAACCATTCTTCTATAACACCGGATTTCATTGTCCTGCTCATTGGATAGATATGTATGAATGCAAATGTCGTATGCATTCCTGATGATCTTTTTCATCTCTTGTGAACTGGAATGATACTTGCGCCTTTATACATCCATACACCTAATTCAGTCATTCTCCCGCTTGTTATCGTATCTCTCCTTATTTATTAAAAACGCAATATATTGTGAATTATTTAACTATAGTGAGGATTTCTTATGAATTTGGATCAAATATACGATGTTCCAGACATTGTCATGGAGTTTCTTGAATATCACTCTACTGTACGTGGCCATTCTGACCGAACAGTGATGGCTTATTACACGGACTTGAAGATTCTATTCCGATATTTGAAGCAGCGCCGCCACCTCGTCTCTCGGGATGTTCCTTTTGATGAAATCGATATCACGGATGTTGATTTGGATTTTATCAAGAAAATCCGTATTGAGGAGTTGTACAAATACCAGACGTTCTCTCCGGAATTTATCGGTGAAAGTCGTTCTTTATCAGCCGCAAGCCGTTGCCGCAGAACGAGTTCCGTCAAATCCTTTTTTAACTATCTGACTTCAAAACGACATCTGCTGGACTACAATGTGTGTCAAGAACTGGATATGCCGAAGCGACAAGCTTCCCTGCCGAAATATCTGGAAGAAGAAGAATGTGAGCGACTGTTGTCCGCTTGTGACGGTCCTTATCTATACCGAGATTATGCGATATTGATGCTCTTTATCTCCTGCGGCCTGCGCGTATCAGAGCTTGTTTCCTTAAATACTCACGACATATATGAGGATCATTTACGTGTGATCGGTAAGGGAAATAAGGAACGGGTTGTGTTTTTCGGGGATGGGTGCCGGGAGGCGATTGACGACTATTTGGCCGTCAGAAATGCCGAAAAAGTCCCGGAAAGTGACAAAGATGCCCTGTTTATCAGCCAAAAAAATTGCAGATTTGGCGTGCGGGGCGTGCAGCAGATGGTCGAAAAAAAGCTGAAAATGGCCGGATTGGACGCCACGCGCTATTCACCTCACAAGCTGCGTCACACGGCGGCCACGCTGATGCTGAAAAACGGTGTGGACACGCGCGCCCTGCAGGAGGTGCTGGGACACAGCAATCTGAATACCACACAGATCTACACCCACCTGGACAACGCCGCGCTGCATGAAGCGGCCATGGCCAATCCTATCGGGCGAAAAAAACGCACCGTGAAAACCAAAAAAAATATTTTATGAATAAACTGTGAAAATGTACTTTTGAACTTAAAAACATAAAAATATAATTTATGGACAAATTGTGAAAGTCTTATATTTTTATGTTATCTTACCGCTCCCCCTGTTAAGCCCTCTTTTGAACGGGCAATCGTAAATCCTGATTTAGAAACAAACTATGAACATTTGCTTTTTCGGTTATCACAGTACATACACAAAAGCCCGAGTAGGTTTTTCTGCTCAGACTTTTGTACTCGACGGTACTATGCCGCTGAATCTGCAGAGTCTTTTGTGAGGATGCGCACTTCTCCAGCACTCCCTGCGAAAGACCGACCAGCAGCTCCGGGAGCACCACTTTTGTAGCTCCGTTTTTATCAAAAAAACTGTCCTTTTTCCCCAAAAACGATCTATTCTTGTATTGACAGCAGAGCTTGCCTTGGTATAATAAATATGGATTTTTATACCTGTAGCAAATCATCGGTTTTCGCCATAACAACATAAAAAAGGAGGGTACCATGAGAAACGGAAAGAAATGGATATCATTGCTGCTGATCGCGGTAATGGCGCTCATGCTCCTGCCCACGACCGCCTATGCCTACCCGCCGGACGACGACACGCCCACCCACAGGCACAACTGGGCCGTCACCTACCAGCGGGAGCCCACCTGTGATGAGGCGGGCGTCACCACCTGGACCTGCTCCCTCTGCGGCAAGGAGTATACGGAGTACCCCCCCGCCCTGGGCCACGTCTGGGATGATGGCGTGGTGACCACAGAGCCGTATGGCTTTACACCGGGCGTCATCACCTACACCTGCAGGCGGGACTCCTCCCACACCCGCACAGAGGAGCTTGAGGGCTTGGCCGTTGTGTTCGATTGGCTCCACGGTGTGGACTTTTCGAGCATGACCACCCATGACCTGCCCCCGCTCGTCATTACCGAGCAGCCCCAGGGCGGCGCCGTCACCCGCGGCGGCGGCGAGAGCCACACCATGCACGTGACGGCGTCTGGCGGCACGGGAGAATACTTCTACGAATGGCACGCCGCGTCCCAGGACCTGGGCAAGTCAGAACAATACAATGATATGCTCAAGCAGCTTTTTGGCTTCCTGGGCGTGACCCCGGAGCAGATCGACGAGATCCTGGATACTTCCTTCTCCGACACCGACACCTGCACCGTGGATCTGGGCGGACAGGACTATTACTGCGTCGTCAGCGACAGCGCGGGCAACTCCGTCTCGTCCGAGAACGCGCGGGTCGGTTACAAGCTGCGCATCGTCCAGCAGCCCAGGAACGTCAACTGGAACACGGAGCTGGACGAGGACACGCAGGCCGTCTATCTGGAATGCAAGGCGGCGGACGGCTCCGGCGAGTACAGCTATGAGTGGTACTTTCTGGACCTGGAGGGCCCCGAGGGAGAGATCCCCATCGACATCGGGGAGAGAGTCCCGGTGACAGACATGGGCCGCTACTTCTGCGTGGTGACGGACACGGTGACGGGCGACACCGTCACCAGCGACGAAGCTGTCGTCTACGAGGCCGAGCCCTTCAAGATCCAGGGCGTCAACGCCTTCAACCCCATGTGGCCCGAGGAGGAAGCGGAGCTTGCGGCCTGGTGCACGGGCGGCGTCCCGCCCTACGAGGTCTGGTGGGATCATAACGGCACGCCTCTGAACACCCAGCAGGGTGCGGACAAAGAGGGCTGCCCCGCCTTCTATGCCACCAGCACGGCCGGCGGCGTGTATACCGCCCACGCCACAGATTCCATGGGCGCCACAGACGTCTGCGCTGTCGTCCGTTACGACAAGCACCTGAACATCGCCCAGCAGCCCGTGGGCGGCACGATCCCCAAAGACGGGCATACCGAGATCAGCGTAGTCATGGCGGACGGCGAGGCGCCGTATACCTATTCGCTCTATCGAAACGGAAAGCTTGATGTTCAGTCTACGGAATACGATACAAGCAGCACTTTCGCCGTTTGGTTCCCCGGCAATTACTATTTCCACATCGAGGACAGCGAGGGGCACACGGTGGATTCCGATGTTGTCTATTTCGAGGACGCCGTGTTCCGCATCACTACACAGAGCGAAGCCGAACAGATCACCTCTCCCGGCGGCAGCACCGCCCTGTTCGTGGAAGCGGAGGGTGGTATGGAGCCCTATACCTATTCCTGGACCTGGACCTCCGGCGACAACACCTATGATCTGGGCCGCAACGCCGACCTGATCCCCGTCTTCGACATTGGGGAGTATACCTGTGTCATCGAGGATGATGCGGGACAGCGGATCACGAGCAAACCCATGCAGGTGACCTACGGGGGCGAGGCGCCCTGGATCGTGGTGCAGCCACAAAGTCAGACGGATCTGACGCTCAATGCGGACGGCACGGTGGACGCGGCCCTGTTCTGCAACGCCATTTCCGGCACCGGAGACAAGAGCGACCTCAAGTACGTCTGGGAAATCTTCATTCCCGGTGAGATCGGCTGGGCCCAGACGACCACCACCGGGCAATGGCTTGACGTCCATACGCTGGGCTCCTACCGCTGCCGGGTCGTGGATACGGTGACCGGGAAGTACACGTACAGCGATACGGCGCTCGTGTGTGAGAAGCTTGCCTATCAAGGAAGTGAATCATGGTATACATATCATTCGGATTGCATGAATTACCACTTTACCTTCACCGGCGGCGTCGGACCGTATACGGTAAAGGTCTATCAGAATATTGACACGGACTTAGTATTGGTAGGGGGAATGAGGCAGGCACTATACAAAACAGAAACCGTGAACAGCGCTGAAGAGTTGAAGAGCTATCAAGTATTTGTGCCGGTCCGGAATGACGTAATCCGTGAGGAGGATGGCGAACTACGAAGATATTCGGAGTACAGCGAATACTTTGTGGTCGTGATCGATGCGAGCGGACAAACTTGCGAGTCGGAAGTTCGGGGACTGTTGCGCGACCTGAATCGATAGGACAGCTTCCATCACGAAACAAGGAACCATTGATCGATCTGAAAGGAGTTTTCTATGAAAAAACTGCTTCTGATTCTGCTTGCGGCACTGCTGCTGCTTACCGCTGCCTGCGGAACGCAGGAGGATGCCGCGGCGAAGCCCTCTTCGGCCGAACAGACCCCACCGCCGCCGCCGGAGGAAGCGACGTATGAGCCGCTGCCCGAGGAATACAAACCCCTTTCCCAGCGGGTGCAGGGCGAATGGTATGCGGATATGGCGGGCCTTACGGTCACGCTGACGCTTGCCGAGGACGGCTCCTATACGCTGACAGCGCCGGGCGGCGAGCCCCAATCCGGTGCCTGGGAGGCGAAGGACGGACAGCTGATCCTGGACGGCGACGAGGAGAACCCCGTGCTGCCCCTCGGCGAGGCCCTGCGTATGGACGACCTGCTCTTTACCCGCACCCGGCCCACCGTCTATGAGCCCGCCGAAGTCTATGCAGACGCGGCGGAGGGCAGCTTTGACGGCTATTGGGTCTCGCACTTTACCGCCGTGGGCGACGGGACGATCCTCTCCTCCGCCATCGGGGAGGACACGGAGCTGTATATCGAGGGCACGAGGCTCGCCGCGAATGGTTCGCTGCTCGGCCTGGAGGAATACAATTGCACGCTCGAAAATGGCGTCATGACCTTCACGACCGATCAGGGCACGGTCAGGCTGGAGCTGCTGCGGGACGGCTTCCTCCGCCTGACGCTTGCGGGCGACACGCCGACGGTGCTGTATCTCATGCCCATGCCCCTGCCCGGCGAAACCGCCGAGCCTGAAAACCCATAACACAGCCATACACAACACACAGCGGAGAGAGCGTGGCTCTCTCCGCTGTCGCATCCTATCCCGTTCACCAAAAGGAAGATCACGATGGATGATAGCATACAGCATTTTATGCAGCAAAAGGCAGGTCACAGAATTGTTCGTGGCCTGCCTCCGTCTGTTCGCGGAAAAATGTACTTTTGATTTGAGCGCAGTGACGATGATGAGAGAAGCAAAATGTACAAAACGATGCGATAAATGAACTGTTTAAAAAATCAAAAGTCAAAAAACCAAAATAATGTACTTTACCCGCAAACCCTTGTTGCATCTGACTTTTTTTCATTTGCAACTCTTCTTTAATCAAGTCTAATATTTTTATGTTATGCTGAAATCAGCCCTTTTCTTTTCATATTATTCTAATAATCATTGTGCCTTGAGCACCGTTAGGATCGCGTCTCGGATATTTTTAACCGGGATCAGCTCAAGTTCAGGGGGACGTCTGATCTCGTCACGGACGTGCGCGGGGACCACACAGCGGCGAAAGCCCAGGCGGGAGATCTCGCTTAAACGCTGGTTGATCATGCTGACACTGCGGATTTCGCCCGAAAGACCGATCTCGCCGATGGCGGCCAGGTCGGCGCCAAGCGGCCGGTCGATATAACTGGAAGCGATGGCGAGAGCTGTTGCCAGGTCTGCGGCAGGCTCATCCAAGGTCAGTCCGCCGATGACGTTGATATAGGCGTCACAGGTTGTAACAGGCAGTCCGCCGCGCTTTTCGATCACAGCCAGGAGCATGGCGGCCCGATTGTAGTCAACGCCGTTGCTGCGTCTGGCCGCATTATAAGTGGAGGGCGTCACCAGGGCCTGGACCTCGGCCAGAAGCGGCCGGCTGCCCTCGATCACGCAGGCAACGCAGGTACCCGGGCTGTTCTCCGGCCGCCCGGACAGAAGCATCTCGGACGGATTCTCCACGCACTTAAGCCCGGTCTCCGCCATTTCAAAAACGCCGATTTCATTGGTGGATCCAAAACGGTTTTTCGCGGCGCGCAGGATGCGGAAGCTGGTGTTGCGCTCGCCTTCGAAATACAGAACGCAGTCCACCATATGCTCCAGGATCTTGGGGCCTGCGATACTCCCCTCTTTGGTGATGTGGCCCACGATAAACACAGTAAGACCTTTTTCCTTGGTCAAACGCATGATGCGCATGGTGCACTCACGCACCTGGCTGATACTGCCGGGGGCCGAGCTGACTTCGCCGTCCGAAATCGTTTGGATCGAGTCGATGATGACGACCTCCGGTTCCTGGAGATTGATGCACTCCACAATGGAGCCCAGATCGGTCTCGGACAGAACGAGGATGTTCTCCCCTTCCAGCCCCAGGCGCACCGCGCGCAGCTTCAGCTGGCGCTCGCTCTCTTCACCGGTCACATACAGGATCTTTCGATCAGAGAGATTGGCACACATCTGCAGCAGCAGCGTGGATTTGCCGATTCCGGGCGCGCCGCCGACAAGAACCAGCGATCCGGTCACCGCACCGCCGCCCAGCACGCGATCCAATTCGGAAATGCCGGTTTCAAAGCGGATCTCCTCGGTCATATCCAGTTCGGAAAACTTCTTGGCTCTGCTGCGCTCCGTGCGAGGACGAGTCGATTTCGAACCGGCCACGCTGTCCAGCTTCAACTC
This sequence comes from uncultured Eubacteriales bacterium, assembly GCA_900320465.1. GTDB lineage: Bacteria > Bacillota > Clostridia > Oscillospirales > Oscillospiraceae > Limivicinus. Next base: position 12,602 of record ONSQ01000021.1, on the reverse strand, counting down.
TACCAGTGAGTTCCAAGCCCCGCAGGAGGGGCACTTTCCCGCCCAATTGGCGGTCTCGGCGCCGCACTCGCTGCAGCAGTAAACGCTTCTGTCTTTCTTAGCCATTGTATACACTCCGTTATTGCAATACCGTTTTTTCGTTCAGATAGCTCTGGTAGCTCCCTGCTATCACAAGCGCCAGAGAGGTTTGATACGTACTGTCCCGCAGACGCAATACTTCAAAGTTGTTGGACATGAACCCACATTCCACCAGCACGGCGGGACAGCGGGTGTTGGCCGTCAGATACAGATTCCGCGGAGCACTGACAGCCAGGCGGCGATTCTGCGGGTCCAGCTGTTCGATCAGGTTTCCCTGTATCCGCTCGGCCAGCTGACGGCTGTCCCCGTAGGCGGAATACAGCACCTGGGCTCCTCTGGGCTGAGCCGTGGGAAAATCGTTTTGATGAATGGAGATCAGGACGGCGTTGGGCACGCTGTTGACCAGCTCTGCGCGGTTTTTCAGATCCTGCCGCTCGCTGTATCCTATCATATCCGTTTTTCGGCTGTCATCCAAGCGCGTCATGACCGTTTGGTGTCCCAAAAAACGGACGATGCATTCCAGCCGGAGCGCGATGGCAAGATTCAGATCGCTCTCTTTTGTCCCGTCGTCCGAGACAGCGCCGCCGTCGATCCCGCCGTGACCGGCATCGATCACCACCGTCGGAGCCATACTCCGGGCCATGGCAGTGCGGTTCGGCGCCGGGCTGCAGGAGCAGAGCAGCAGCGACGCGAAACACAGGCCGAGCGCAGCTGCCATCAGCCTTTTTCTCTTTTCTCCGCTATTATACTTGAATCCCATGCGAATGGCAAGCAGAGAGCGGTTTCTCAGAGCAGAATACAGATCAGGCCGGCGCTGCCCTCGTTGATCATGCGCTCCAGTGTGTGCTGGAGTTTTCCGCGCGCCCCGTCGCTGAGTGAACAGATCTTATTGGTGAGAGACTCGCAGGCAATATCATACAGCGATTTTCCAAAGATATTGGATTGCCAGATACGGTTGACATCCCCGTCAAAGCCCTGCAGCAGGAAGTTGATGATATCTTCAGACGCCGTCTCGCCGCCTATGGCGGGCGTAACCTCCGTTTCGATATTGGTCATCATCATATGGATGGCCGGGGCGTTCGCTTTGAGCCGAACGCTGTATTTTCCGCCCTGACGAATGATTTTCGGCTCCTCCAGTTGCATCTGCTCCATATCCGGCAGCACGACGCCGTAACCATTCTCCCGCACACTTTGAAGGGCGTCCTTCAGCCGGTCGTACTCCCCTTTCACAGCACTCATTTCACTCAATGTCGAGAACAGATCGCCGTCATTGTGGATATCCACGCCGGTCTCTTCGCTGATGGAGCGGTAGTAAAGCTCCCGCGGCAGCGCGAGCGAAACGAACATTTTTCCCTCAGAAGGCATGCATGCGCTGCGCTCGGCTGCTGTGATCTCTTCCTTTTGCGAGATAGCGGCCAGACCGGCATCCAGATCCCCCATCTTCTCCATCCGGCCAAAGCACTCGGAAATGTCACGATAGACGCTGCTTTTCAGCGCGTTGCTCTCCGGCAGCGCCTGCAGCCAGTCCGGGAAAAAGAAACCGATCGATTCCAGCGGAAAGTCCATGAGCACAGCGTGGAGGACCTGTTCAAAATCACTCTCCGTCATGTTCTGGCAATCCATGGCGATACACTGCACGCCATACGCACTGTGCAGAGAGGTACAGAGCTCCGCAGCCCGCGAGGATTTCGGAGCCGTGGTATTGATCACGACGGCAAAAGGCTTTCCGATCTCCTGCAGTTCGCGAATGACGCGCTCTTCGACAGGAGCGTAGCTCTCCCTGTCGATACCGCAGATGCTGCCGTCGGTGGTGATCACGATGCCGACGGTGGAATGCTCGGCAATCACCTTTCTCGTGCCGATCTCCGCGGCTTTGGTCATGCCGATCTCTTCTTCAAACCAGGGGGTAGCCACAAGCCTCTCTTCCCCGTTCTCAAAGGCGCCCGTGGCCCCCTCCACCATGTAACCCACACAGTCCACCATCCGCACAGACAGATGGAGATCGGGCGGCAGCGACATACTGACTGCCTCCTCCGGAGCGAATTTGGGTTCCATCGTCATGATCGTTCTGCCCGAGCCGCTTTGAGGCAGTTCATCCACAGCGCGCTGCCGGGCGTATTCGTTGTCGATGTGCGGAATGACCATGGTCTCCATAAAGCGCTTGATAAAGGTGGATTTCCCGGTTCTGACAGGGCCGACCACACCGATCATGACGGCTCCGCCGCTGCGCTGGGCAATATCTGCGTAAAGATTGAATTCTGACATACAAAACAGCCTCCGCTCTCATAATCTCGTTTGTACGAGTCTATGAGCAGCAGAGGCTGTTTATGTGCGAACGCTCAATAGAAGCGTGCCGTTTGATCATGCCGGTGAGACAGCCGAAAGTCGATTTCGGGGAAGAATTCTTCCAGACGTTCTTTCAGAGCGGCCATAACCGGGTTTTCCGTGCAGAAATGATCACCGTCGATCAGATTAACGCCCAGCTCGCGGGCAAGCAGGAACGTACTGTATTTGACGTCTGCAGTCAAATAGGTATCGCAGCCGGCACGGTGGGCGTCGATAAGATTGTTGCCGCCGGAACCGCCCAGGACAGCAAGACACTGAACCGGTTTTCCCGCGTCATAATAGCGAAGACCGCGGGTATTCAGTCTTTCCTTGCACAGCGAGAGGAAGTCGTCAAGCGGCAAGGGGCGGCTGAACCGTCCCATGCGGCCGCAGCCCTCTTCTTCAAAGCAGCCCTCGCTCGCCAGGCCAAAGAGGCCAAGCAGCACGTCGTTGACGCCGCCGGGAGCTATATCCAGGTTGGTGTGCATGCAGATGGCGGCAATGCCGTTTTCCAGCAGGGACAGCACCTTATCATCTTCTTCGTTCTCGTCCGTAAGAGCATTGAACTTGTTCCAGATCACCGGATGGTGGGAGACGATCAGCTTGGCGCCGATTTCGCGAGCTTCGGAAACAACCTCGGAGGTAATGTCAAGACTCAGGAGAACGCGGCTGACAGCGGCGTCACCGCGGCCGACCAGAAAGCCGGCATTGTCATAGGGCAACTGCAAAGACAGCGGTGCGATCTCGCACAGCCGATCAAAAATCTGTTTTACCGTCGTCATGGATTTTCCCCCTCATTGCCTGTAAATCAAGCATAATCTGTTGGCAGATCTTCACTCTCCCCTCCCGGGAGCGGGAGCCTTGGCTCAGTCCCCGCAGTTCCCTGGAAAAGCGCGCAGAGAGCTGATCGAGCCAGGCTGCGGACAGCGGCTCGTTTCGAATCAGATCGAAAGCGCCGGAGAAGAGTTCTGCGTCCGTTAGCGCTGTGTTGCGGTCCTGCCAGGAAGCGCGAAGGATCTGGTACAGATGGTCCCCGTCCGGTACAAGCCGCTCGGTATCGATCACAAAGCCGTTGTTAACCAGCCAATAGCGCAGCACCTCTGCCTTTGTCATGGGCTGCAGGATCAGCGTATAGCGCCTATTCAGGCACCACTCGGCCCGATCGAGAATGTCGCAGATCAGGTCTCCACCCATGCCTGCGACCACAATGGTGTCGATCTCCTCCTGCGGGCAGTCAGCAAGACCGTTGCAAAGAAGAAAGGTAATTCGGTCTTCCAGATCAGCTTCGCGTGCGGAACGGCGGGCAGCCGAAAGCGGTCCGACATTGATATCGGAGGCGAAAAGCTTGCCGCTGTATCCCTTTCGGGCCAGATGCAAAGGCAGGTAGCCGTGATCGGTCCCCACATCGATCAGCCCGCGCCCGTTGGGCACAAGCGAGGCCAGCGTTTCCAAACGTATATTCATCGTCAACTCTCCATAAATGAAAAGCCGGAGAAGGGCATGACAGCTCATCCTCCGGCTTTTTCAACTTCATCCGATCAGAGCGACTCGAGATAAGTCTGGAGCGCATCCAGGAACTCATCGGGATCAACGCCGTGAGCGGCGCAGGCCTGCTCAACGTTTTCGCCGCTGGCAAGCGCGCAGCCCATGCAGTGCATGCCGATCGCCTGAAACGCGGGCATAGCCTCCGGGCAATTCTGCAGAATATCGGAGAGCATGGTTTCTCTAGTGATTTCCATGAAAAACGTCCTTTCTTTCATCCATAAAAGAATGGGACGCATAGCGCCCCATTCTTTTAACCTTTACGGGAGTTTGCAGAATCAGGCCTGCTGCTCCTTCATCTTGGCGAAGCACTCGCTGCAGTAAACAGGGCGATCGGACTTGGGCTGGAAAGGCACTCTGGCCTCGCCGCCGCAAGCAGCGCAAACAGCAGTGAAGTACTCACGCGGGCCGTGGGCGGCGTTCTTGCGAGCGTCACGGCAGGCCTTGCAGCGCTGAGGCTCATTCTGGAAGCCGCGCTCCGCGTAGAACTCCTGCTCGCCGGCGCTGAAAATAAACTCGTTGCCGCACTCTTTGCAAACTAAGGTTTTGTCTTCGTACATTTTGAATCCTCTCTTTTGATAATGTGCCTTCTGAGGGCTTGTATTTGCGTTCAGCTGTCGCTGAGATCGCCGAAATTAGGGGTGCTGCGCCATCTTCCGTCTGATTCTCTGCACGGCATTATCGACGGCTTTTCCGTCCTTACCGAGCCGGTTGGCAATGTCCTGATAGGACAGGCCGTCCAAATACAGATCCAGTACCTTTTTTTCCAGGCCGGACAGACGGTCACGGAAAGCGCTGTAAAGTTCTTCCTTGCTCTCTCTGGCTAATACGAGCTCCTCAGGCGATGGCTGAAAGAATTCCGGGATAGCCGCAAAAGGCAGTGATGTGTCTTCGGAGAGTTGCTCAAGCGACAAGCCGTCGTTGAGCGGGAAATGCTTTAATCGGGAAGCGGATCGAACAGCGGATAGAAGACGGTTTCGAATACAGTGCTCGGCAAAGGTCCGGAACGCGGCACCGTTGGCGGGGTCATACTGTCGGATCGCGGAGAGCAGTCCAAACATGCCTTCCTGGATCAGATCTTCGCTGTCCCCTCCTGCCAGAAAAAAGGGCCTTGCGCAGGCGCGGACGTTTTGCATATAGCGCTCAACAAGCGTTTCTTCCGCCTGTCGATCGCCAAGACTGGCAAGTCTTTGAAGCTCCTGATCCGATAAAACAGCTAAATCCATCTTCTAATCATAGTTCTATGATAACTGTACAAACTTTATTATAGCGCAACCTTTGTTTTTGTCAATCTTTTTTTCAGGATTTGTCAGATTTCAAGCTGCTGCTGCCCGACAAATTCCAGGCCGAGATGCTCGTACGCCTTGCGGGTCACACAACGGCCGCGGGGTGTTCGGGTGAGGAAGCCGCACTGGAGAAGATAAGGCTCATACACGTCCTCGATGGTGACGGCTTCTTCGTTGATCGTGGCAGCCAGCGTCTCCAGTCCCACGGGACCGCCGCCGTAATAGTCGATGATACTGCGCAGCATCCGACGGTCCACCGCGTCCAGGCCGAGCTTGTCCACCTCCAGGCTGGACAGCGCCTTGTCGGCCACCTCGCTGGTGATCACACCGTCCGCACAGACCTGGGCATAGTCGCGCACGCGTCTGAGAAGACGGTTGGCAATACGCGGCGTGCCGCGGGAGCGGGATGCGATCTCCAGCGCGCCGTTTTCCTCGATATCTACACCGAGGATGTGCGCAGAGCGCTTGACGATTCGCTTCAGCTCGTCATTGGTATACAGCTCCAGCCGCAGGGAGACGCCGAAACGGTCACGCAGCGGGGCCGTCAGCTGACCTGAGCGGGTCGTGGCGCCGATGAGGGTGAAGTGCGGCAGATCCAGGTGGATCGAGTTGGCCGATGGGCCCTTGCCCAGAATGATATCGATGGCGTAATCCTCCATCGCCGGATAGAGGATCTCTTCATACGCCCGATTCAGCCGGTGTATCTCATCCACGAAAAGAATGTCGCCCTCGTTCAGATTCGTCAGCATCGCCACCAGATCGCCCGGTTTCTCAATGGCAGGGCCGGAGGTGATCCGCATGTTGACGCCCATTTCGTTGGCGATCACGCCGGCCAGGGTCGTCTTGCCCAGCCCCGGGGGGCCGTGGAGCAACACGTGGTCAAGCGGTTCATTTCTGATCTTTGCCGCGTGAATGAAAATGCGAAGGTTCTCCTTCGCCTTCTCCTGTCCGATGTATTCATCGATCGTTTTCGGGCGCAGAGAGCCCTCGTTCACATCCTCCGGCAAGGTGACTGCGGTTGTGATCTCCTCGTTGATCTCTTCTGAAAAACTGATTCCCATACTGTTCTCCCGTTACTTCACAATGCTCCGCAGCACGGCCTTGATGATCTGCTCGGTCGTCATGCCGGTGATGTCCGTCGTCTTGAGTACCTGCGCGATCTCGTTGGAGCCGTAACCCAGGATCGTCAGCGCAGCTACCGCGTCGTTTACGGCGCTGTTGTCGGTCTGAACTGTGGCGACAGGCGTGAAGCTGTCATCCAGCGAGGCGCTCTCTTTGCCGATCTTGTCCTTCAGCTCCAGGATCACCCGCTGGGCGATCTTCTTGCCGATGCCCGGGGCGACGGTCAACGCTTTTTCGTTTCCGCTGCTGACAGCCAGCGCCAGTCCGTCCGGCGTGTTGGCCGACAGGATCGACAGTGCCGCCTTCGGCCCAATGCCGGAGACAGAGGTCAGCATCTCGAAGAAGCGCTTCTCGGCCTTGCTGTAAAAGCCGTACAGGTCGAAAGCATCCTCCTTCACGATCTCAGAAACATAGAGCTTTGTACGTTCGCCCTTCTTCACATAGGAAATCGTGTTTGTCGTCGCATTGAGCGCATAACCAACGCCACCGCAATCCAGAACAACCAGATTCGGCTCGATCTCCGCTGCGTTTCCTTCTATATAGTAGAACAATCGTCTCTCTCCTTCTTATACAGCAGTGAGGTCGTGCTGCGCGCGTGGCAGATGGCCAGGGCTACGGCGTCGGCCGCGTCGTCCGGTTTGGGAGCTGCGGGCAGACCGCAGATACGCTTGACCATGTCCATGACCTGGCGCTTTTCCGCACGGCCGTAGCCGACGACGGCCTGCTTGACCTGGAGCGGCGTGTATTCGTAAATCTCCACGCCCGCTTTTTCACAGGCCAGCAGGATGACGCCGCGGCCGTGGGCCACCGCGATACCGGTCGTGATATTCGTATTGAAAAAAAGCTCTTCTATGGAGACCGCGTCCGGCTTGAACAGCTCGATGAGCTGCTGCATATCGTCGTAGATCTGCGCGAGGCGGGAGGAAAGGCTGGTGTGGGCGGGAGTGGTGATGACGCCGCACTGAACCAGTCTGTGCTTTCCCCTGTCGCTGTCGAGTACGCCGAAGCCGATCGTGGCATAGCCGGGATCTATCCCCAAAATGCGCATTCGATCACTTCCTTTGCTCATATTACCATAAATACGAGGGGAGTTCAACACGAAAAAGCTCCCGTACCGCATGCTGCGGTACGGGAGCGGGAAGCGTACATATTATGCTCTGGGATGAGCTTTGTTGTAGACATCCTTGAGCTGTTTTTTGACCAGCTGGGAATAGATCTGGGTGGAGGAGATATCCGCGTGACCCAGCATTTCCTGGATAGCGTGGATATCCGCGCCGTTTTCCAACAGATGAGCAGCGAAGGAGTGGCGCAGAGTGTGCGGCGTGATGTCCTTGTCGATATTGGCCTTCTTCTGGTAGTACTTCATGATCTTCCAGAAGCCCTGACGAGACATTCTTTCGCCGGAGACGTTGACGAAAAGCGATTCCTCATCCGGCAGCGCGATCATCTGGGGACGGACCAGGGTGATGTAGTCCTCCAGAGCTTTGACAGCCTTGGGATACATGGGGATAAAACGCTCCTTGTCGCGGCTGCGGCAGCGTACCACACCGGCGGAGAGATTGACATCGTTGATGTTCAGGTCAATCAGCTCGGTGACGCGAATGCCCGTGGCATAGAGAAGCTCCAGCATGGCCTTATCGCGGTAGCCCTTAGCGTCGGTGCACTGAGGCTGCTCAAGAAGAAGGTCCACTTCCCTGCTCGTCAGGATCTGCGGCAGCTTGTGCTCGCCCTTGTCCGGCACCAGCTTGGAGGCCGGGTTCTCCGCGACCAGCTGTTTGAGGCAGAGGTAGGAAAACAGACACTTGATGGACGCGATCGTACGGGAAACGGTAGCTACCGACTTGCCGTTGCTTTTGAGCCAGGCAATGTACTCGGACAGCTGTTCTTCGTTGGTGTCTGTGATGACACAGTCGTGATGGATTTCCAGATACTCACCAAGCTGACGGATATCACGCAGATAAGAGCTCAGAGTATTGGCAGATGCTTTTTTCTCGTTTACCAGATAATTCTCAAAGAATGCGATACATTCCTTGTTCTGCATCTGTATCCCTCCTCTCTCTTTCTGCGGTCTGTCTGTTCACGCAGCATAACGTAACGCTTAACATAACTACGTGACGGAAACAATATATTACAAAGTTGAGAAATAATCAAGTAGTTTTTTCGAAAAAGAGAAAAATTTATGTCAACTTTGAAAACTTTTGTTTTTCTTTCGCAGGATTTTGTGCCGCATGGCATTTCCCTGTCAAGATATAGTTGAAAAGAATTACATTTCCATATTATGTTACTTTCTTCCTCTCCCCTTTCCGATTCGACCGGCAATGCGTGATCTTCGCGCTTTCTTCGCACCGAAGGCAAACGCGCCGGCCAGAGCGCCGCTCACATTGAAGCCAACGGTACTCAGCACTGCTCCGCGATCAAGCTCTCCCTGGGCCAAAAAACCGGCGAGGAGAAGGAGAGCGGTCAGCGTAACAGCCACGATTCCGCCGCGAATGAGCCATCGCCCGCCCTGCTGCCTGATAGCGAGCGCAGCGGCTGCAAAGGCTGAAAGGAAGCTGATAAGAGAGCTGGCGTAGCCCATGCCCGACAACGGCAGGGCGCCGAATGAAAAGACCGCAGCGGCAGCCAGCAGCAGCGCAACCGACGTGACGAACCACGAAAGGACGGCTTTGAGAAAAAAGGGCACTTCGCGGTGCTTGGTAAACTCGGACATATGAAACACTCCCCGGCCTATAAGATGCTAACATCTTATTAGCCGGGGAGTGTTTGCATGCCCGCAAAGCTTACTTTTTCTTTGCTTCTTCCGCTTCCATCTTCGCGGTGGTGGAAATCGCCCATTTCTTGGTCTGAATACGGACGCGATCCTCACCGGTCTCGAAAGTAATGGTGTCGTCGGTGATCTGGACGATCTTTCCGATCATGCCGCCGATAGTGATGATCTCATCACCGAGCGTAAGAGAATTTCTCATCTCTTCGGTCTTTTTCTTTTTCTTGTTCTCCGGACGGATCACAAAGAAATAGAAAATGGCGAACATGATAACAATCATGAGAATCATTGGCATACCGCCGGCAGCGCCGGTGGCGGCCGCATCGAGGAATAAGGTCATAGAATGATTACCTCCCATTCAAACTGCCCCTATTATACATAGTCCAGGCTGTGATTTCAAGAAGTTTAAATCCGTTTATCCAGTTTTTCTGTAAATTCTCTCCGGAAGCTGTCGAAGCTGTCTTCCTCCAGACTCAGACGGATCCTTGCGGCCAGGTCATTGTAGAAATACAGATTGTGCGCCACGGCCAGGCGCATGGCCAGCATCTCCTCCGCTTTGAAAAGGTGGCGGATGTAAGCGCGGCTGTAGCGTCTGCAGACAGGGCAGGAGCAGCGCGGGTCAATGGGACTGTCGTCACGTTCGTACTTCTGATTTTTGATATTGATGATTCCGTCCCAGGTAAACAGGTGGCCGTGACGACCATTTCTGGCGGGCATCACGCAATCGAAGAAGTCAACGCCGCGGGCGACGCCCTCGATAATATTGCCCGGCGTACCCACGCCCATCAGATAGCGAGGCTTGTCCTTGGGCATGTATGCTTCCACCGCTTCGATGGTATCGTACATTTCCTGGTGGGTCTCCCCTACCGCGAGTCCTCCAATGGCATATCCAGGCAGATCCAGTTCTGCGATCCGCTTCATATGGTCGATGCGGATATCGTGAAAAACCGCACCCTGGTTGATGCCGAAGAGCATCTGGCCGGGATTGACGGCGTCTGGTTCGGCGTTATACGCCGCCAGGGCCGTTTTACAGCGCGAGAGCCAGCGGGTCGTGCGTTCGCAGGAACGCTCCACATACTCGCGCGGAGACGGGATCTTGACACATTCATCAAAAGCCATGGCGATATCCGAGCCAAGATTGGACTGGATCCGCATGCTCTCCTCAGGTCCCATAAAGATATGGCGTCCGTCCACGTGAGAGTTGAAATACACGCCCTCTTCCTTGATCTTCCGCAGCGAGGCCAGCGAGAAGATCTGGAAGCCGCCGCTGTCGGTCAGGATCGGACCGTCCCAGGTCATGAAACGGTGCAGCCCGCCCATATCGCGGATCAGCCGATCACCTGGCCGGACATGCAGATGATAGGTGTTGGACAGCTCGATCTGGCAGCCGATTTCCTTCAGATCACGGGCGGACAGGGCACCCTTGATGGCTCCCTGGGTGCCGACGTTCATGAATACCGGCGTCTGGACCTTACCGTGTGGGGTATCAAATTCTCCTCGGCGGGCATGTCCGCGTTGACAAATCAGTCTATACAAGTCATTCTCTCCTTATTGAATCAGCATCGCATCCCCAAAGGAGAAGAAGCGATACTTTTCCTTCACCGCCGTCTCATAGGCGTTGAGCACATGCTCACGCCCGGCCAGGGCGGAAACCAGCATGATGAGCGTGCTCTCCGGTAAATGAAAGTTTGTGACAAGCGCGTCTACACAACGGAATCGGTAGCCGGGATAGATAAAGATATCCGTCCAGCCGGAGGCGGGCTTGAGCGTCCCGTCCTCCGCGGCAAAGCTTTCCAGCGTGCGGCACGAAGTCGTCCCGACCGCTATCACCCGGCCGCCTTGCGCCTTTGTCTCGGTAACGATACGCGCCGTCTCTTCCGGTACGATACAGAATTCAGAGTGCATCTCGTGATTTTCGATCTCATCTTCCTTGACCGGGCGGAAGGTGCCGAGTCCCACATGGAGCGTGACCGTACAGACCTTGACGCCCATGGCGCGGATCTGGTCCAGCAGCTCCGTGGTGAAATGCAGACCGGCGGTGGGGGCGGCGGCGCTGCCGATTTCGCGGGAGTACACGGTCTGGTATCGCTCGGCATCCTGGAGCTCCTCCTTGATATATGGGGGCAACGGCATCTTTCCCAGCCGTTCCAGCACTTCCAGGAAGATGCCTTCATAATGAAATTGCACGATCCGATTGCCGCCCTCGGCAACATCAACGACCGTCGCGGTCAATTCCCCTTCTCCGAAGCTCAGCTCTGTGCCGGGGCGTGTTTTTCTGCCCGGTCGGGAGAGGCATTCCCATTTTCCGTCTCCCAGATCGCGGAGCAGGACGAGTTCAACTCCGCCGCCGCTGCTCCGACTGCCCAGCAGTCTGGCAGGCAGCACGCGGGAATCGTTCAGCACCAAACAGTCCCCCTCGTGCAGAAAAGAGGGCAGGTCATAAAAGTGCCGATGCGTCAGCTCGCCGCTGTTCTTGTCCAAAACCAGCAGGCGGGAATGATCGCGCTCCGGAATCGGGGTCTGGGCGATCAGTTCCACCGGCAGGTCAAAATAAAAGTCTGATTTTTTCATCTGATGGCTCCAAGTCTATGGTTTAGCCCGGTTATTATAGCAAAAGCGGACCTTGTTTTCAACAGCAAGAGGCATATCCAGGCGAATTTATGAATAAGATGAGGCGAATCTGCAAAGACAGGGAGGAGAATGCTGTTGAAAACTCCGCTATTCAAAGGCTCCTGTACTGCGCTCGTCACGCCCTTTGACGAACACGGCATTGACTATGAACGGCTGAAGAAGAATCTGGATCATCAGTACGAAAACGGTACGGCGGCAGTCGTAGTCTGCGGCACCACAGGAGAGAACGCTGCACTGAGCCAGAACGAGCATGACGAGCTGGTCAGAGTCACGGTCAATCACACCGCCGGCCGCATGAAGGTTATCGTCGGCATTGGGAGCAACAACACCCTGCACGCACTGCAAAACGCCCAAAACGCAAAGGCTGTGGGAGCCGACGGTGTGCTGATGGTCACGCCATATTATAATAAGAGCACGCAGCGTGGCCTGATCGAACATTTTACGTATGTGGCCGACCGGGTTGAACTGCCGATGATTCTTTACAACGTCCCCAGCCGAACAGCCGTGGGGATCACGGCGGAAACCTATCGGGAGCTGGCAAAGCACCCGAATATCAACGGTGTCAAGGAGGCCAGCGGTGATTTCAGCCTGATCGGGAAAACGCGTTCTCTGTGCGGCGACGAGCTCTATCTCTGGAGCGGAAACGACGACAACACGGTTCCCATGATGGCTTTGGGCGCCCTGGGAGTGATCTCGGTTGCAAGCAATCTGGTGCCCGGCGTACTCGCAAAGCTATGTTCGCTGTGTCTCGATGGCGACTACGCCGCGGCCACGGAGCTTTACAGGAAGTATGATGCTCTGTTTGGCGCGCTGTTCATTGAGACCAATCCCATTCCGGTAAAAGCCGCCATGCG
>ONSQ01000036.1 GCA_900320465.1 uncultured Eubacteriales bacterium | reverse complement strand
CTTGCCGAGAGCGGCAGCATCACGTTCGGGGTGGTTGAGCTTGATGACCGGCACAACACCGATCTTGGAAATGGCGGTATTCATAGCATTCATGGGGTTTTTCCTCCTTTAAGGTACAAAATGAAATTCTTGATTCAGCCAGTTTTTGCATAGATCTGTCCAGGCAGCGGCCTGGGGATTCGGCGTCTCCACTTCCTGATTGCACATGGAGATGCCGTGTTTGCCGTCGGTAAAAAGATGACACTCATAGCGCACGCCGGCGCGCTGCATGGCCGTGACAAACAGGAGCGTATTATCCACTGGGACGCTCTCGTCTCCCACGCAGTGCCAGATGAAGCAGGGAGGAAGCATGTCGCTCACCTGCTTTTCCAGACTCATGAGCTCCATCATCTGCGCATCGCCGCCGGTGACGTTGTCAATCGATTCCTGATGGCGGAACTCCCCTGTTGTGATAACAGGATCATCGCCGCCGGTGACGTTGTCAATCGATTCCTGATGGCGGAACTCCCCTGTTGTGATAACAGGATAGCACAGGATCAGCGCGTCGGGACGGCAGTTTTCCGCAAGGCCCAGGTCCTTCCTGTGCCAGAGCGTTCCCAGACTGGCCGCCAGATGACCGCCCGCGGAGAATCCCAGAACGGCGATGTGGTTTTCTTCGATATGCCAGTGTTCAGCATTGGCACGGATAAAGCTGACCGCCTCGGCCAGCTCCCGCAGCGGACGAAGTGAGGAAGCCTTTTCCTGCACGGAATACTCGATCAGAAAGGTCTGATATCCCAATGCAGTAAAGTACAAGGCTACGGGATCCTTCTCCCGCGGGGACAACCAGCGATAGCAGCCGCCGGCGCAGATAATCACGGCCGGGCGTGTTTGATGCGCGACGAGCCGGTCATGGTCGTCATGAAGGTAACCTATGACCGGCGCGTCATTCGCACGGAAAGATACGATATTCATTTAGGTGGGCTGCTTGCCGATATAGGCAAGGATGCCGCCGTCCACGTAGAGCACATGGCCGTTGACAAAGTTGGATGCGTCGGAAGCCAGGAACACGGCCGGGCCCATCAGGTCCTCGGTCTCGCCCCAGCGGGCGGCCGGCGTCTTGGCGACGATGAACTGGTCAAAGGGATGACGGCTGCCGTCGGGCTGACGCTCACGCAGAGGAGCGGTCTGCGGGGTGGCAATGTAGCCCGGGCCGATGCCGTTGCACTGGATGTTGTACTCGCCATACTCGGAGCAGATGTTGCGGGTCAGCATCTTCAGACCGCCCTTGGCGGCAGCATAGGCGGAGACGGTCTCGCGGCCGAGTTCGCTCATCATGGAGCAGATGTTGATGATCTTGCCGTGGCCCTTCTTGATCATGCCGGGAATGACGGCCTTGGATACGATGAAGGGGGCGTTCAGGTCGATATCGATGACCTGGCGGAAGTCCTCGGCGCTCATCTCCAGCATGGGAACGCGCTTGATGATGCCCGCGTTGTTGACCAGAATGTCAATGGTGCCAACCTCTTCCTCGATCTTGGCGACCATCGCCTTGACCTCTTCCTCGTTCGTCACGTCGCAGTAGTAGCCATGAGCCTCGATGCCCTTGTCGGCGTAGGCCTTGAGAGCGGCGTCCATGTGCTTCTCACCGCGGCAGTTGAAGCAGATCTTCGCACCGGCGGCAGCGTAGGCTTCCGCGATGGCAAAGCCGATACCGTAAGCAGCACCGGTAATCAGGGCAACCTTGCCCTCCAGGGAAAAGCTCTTCATGATGTCCATTTTGAATCAGCCTCCAAATCGTTATTTCAGTTTGTTGGTCGGGATATTGTCCATGTCGTCGAATTCCTGGTTCTCGCCGCCCATGGCCCAGATGAAGGTGTAATTGCTGGTGCCTGCGCCGGCGTGGATCGACCAGGATGGAGAAATGACAGCCTGCTCGTTGGTCATGACAATGTGACGGGTCTCCTGGCCCTGGCCCATCATGTGGAAGACCACCTGGTCTTCGGGAACTTCAAAGTACATGTAGATCTCCATGCGGCGCTCATGGGTGTGGGCGGGCATGGTGTTCCAGACGCTGCCGCTCTCCAGCACGGTCATGCCCATGGAAAGCTGACAGGTCTTCAGCACGGCGGGATGAATGAACTGGTTAATCACGCGTTTGTTGGAAGTGGCAGCATCGCCGCAGGGGCGCTTGTTGGCGTCCGCGATCTTGAGAAGTCTGGTCTCGTAGCTGCGGTGCGCGGGAGCCGACACCATATAGAACTTGGCGGGATTGGCGGAATCGTCGCTGGAGAAGAGAACCTCTCTGGCGCCCATGGTGATGTACAGGCAGTCCTTGTAGCCCAGCTCGTAAACCGTGCCGTCTACGCTGATTTTGCCGGCGCCGCCGATGTTGAAGATGCCGATCTCGCGGCGCTCAAGGAAATAATGCGTGCCGAAGTTGGCCCAGATATCGATGCCCTTGTCGATGGACACGGTTTCGTTAACGGGCATGCAGCCCAGGGTCACCATGCGGTCCACATGGCTGTACACCGCTGTAACAGCGTCGGGCTGATACAGATTCTCGATCAAGAACTCTTTTCTCAGCTCTTCGGTGGTATAGCGTTTGACGTCGTTGGGATTTGCGGAATAGCGAATGTCCATGTTATTACTCCTTTATTTGATCACCTTTTCGGTCTCGCCGTCGAACAGATAAACATTCTCATACGGGATGGAGAACGTGATGTTGCTGTCGGTTTCGGGCGTATCATGCGAATCAACCTTGAGGATCGCGTGCACGTCGCCCATTTCGATGTAGACGTTGGTGTTGTCGCCCAGCATCTCGGTCAGCTCAACAGAAGCGTCAAGCACATAAGAAGCATCATGCTTGCCAAGCTTGATGGACTCAGGACGGAAGCCGAAGACAATCTCCTTGCCCTCGTAGGAAGCAAGCTTGTCTCCCAGCTTGTGGGACAGGTCAACCTTGGCCGGGCCGATGGCCAGCCGGCCGTTTTCGACCTTGCCGCGGACAAAGTTCATGGGAGGCTCGCCGATGAAGCCGGCAACAAAGACGTTGACGGGATCGAAGTACAGCTCGCGCGGCGTGCCGACCTGCTGGATGTAGCCATCCTTCATGACGACGATACGGTCAGCCATGGTCATGGCCTCGGTCTGGTCATGGGTGACGTAGATCGTGGTGGAGCCGGTTTCGCGGTGGATCTGGGTGATTTCGGAGCGCATGGTCACACGCTGCTTGGCATCCAGGTTGGACAGAGGCTCGTCCATGAGGAAGATGCCGACCTTGCGGATCAGCGCACGGCCGATGGCGACACGCTGACGCTGGCCGCCTGACAGCGCACGGGGCAGACGGTCAAGATAATCCGTCAAGCCGAGAATACGCGCAGTGTTGCGGACCTTCTCGTCGATGTAGTCCTCATCCGCCCCCTGAAGTTCCAGACCGAAAGCGATGTTATCGTAAACGGTCATCTGAGGATAAAGTGCATAGCTCTGGAACACCATGGCAACGCCGCGCTCACGGGGGCCCTGCTCATTGGCGCGCTTGCCGTCGATCAGGAATTCGCCGTTCGAAATGTCTTCCAGGCCGGCGATCATGCGCAGAGTTGTGGATTTGCCGCAGCCGGAGGGGCCGACAAAGACAATAAACTCGCCCTTCTCCATCTCAAGATTGAAATCGTGGACCGCGTGGAATCCGTTCGGATAGATCTTGTTGATGTTTTTCAACGTCAGATAGGCCATTTTTTATCCCCCTTGATCGAATGATAGTTCTGCTTGATATAGACAAAACGGATATTCTTTGATAAACTAAGTAAAATGGAAATTGCAAGGAGAAAGAAATGAATCAAATCATCTATGCGGGAAAGCACTTGCTTACATAGTATTTCAAGACCGGGTGCTGGCATACGAAACCGGAGATGTCGTCATCATTCCGCCGCTGACGCCTCATCACAACGAGAGCGTGACAGGCTTTACCAATCTGCACCTCAATATGCTGGATCCGCAGCTCAATCTAAAAGAACCGACGCTGATGCACGATGATGCAAATCATTTTCTGCTGGACGCCTTCAACGGCGCTTTCTATTTCTTCGCGTCGGATCCGGGTTCCCAGGGTATTCTGATCTCGACTTATGCGGCGCTACTCATCAATCTGATCCTCTCCCATCTGGACGCGCCGACGCGCAGCCCGATCGTGGAAGAGATCGAAGGCGTCATCCTGCGAAATTACCCGGACGAGAATTTCAAGCTGGAGGCGTACCTCCACTCGCTGCCCTTCAATTACGACTATCTGCGTAAGCTATTCAAAACAGAAATCGGCGTCACACCGCACAAGCTTTTAGTGGATACGCGGCTGCAGGCGGCTGCCGAACGGCTTTCCCGTCCGGATGAAAACGGAAGTATTTCTGAAGTGGCGCACCTCTGCGGTTTTCATGAGCCGCTATACTTCTCGCGCACCTTCAAAAAGGAATTTGGCATGTCCCCCAGTGAGTATCAGCTGGCAATGTCGCAGCGAGCCGAGCAGCCGCAGGACGCGGAGAGCATCAAGATTCAGCTGTAAGCTATTTCTCCAGACGCTTGATCTCGGTATAGCAAAGTTGTTTTCCGGCCCCAGGCCGGCCACCAGGCAGATACCGCCCAGATTGAGCGTCCCATCCTGGAAAGACAGATATTTATCCACGATGCCGCGGAAGGTCTTCTGGCCTTTCGCGGTATATTTTTGATCCAGAACGCAAAGACGGGCGCCCTTGAGCATCGCGTAGGCCAGCATGCTGCTGCCGCTTGTCTCCAGGTAGTTCCCTTCCCGGCCAACCTGATCAACGACCTGCCAGTATATACCGGTATCGGGATCGGCATAGCGGTCGGCGCCTTCTATGAGTTCACGAAGGAGCTCGCAGATGCGCTCTTTGCTCTTTCCATCCGGCAGGATCTCACACAGATCCGCAAGCGCAACGGCGTACCAGCCGATGCTGCGCAGCCAAAAGTTCTTCGAACAGCCCGTCACCGGATCTGCCCAGAAAGCAGTGCGGCTGGCATCATAGCCGTGGTAGTACAGTCCCTTTGCCGGATCGTACATATGCGCGCGCACATTTTCGATCTGAGAAAGGGTGTCGGAAAAATCGCCCTCGCCGAATTCGCGCTCGAACAGAGCATAGAAAGGCTGGGCCATATACAGACCGTCCAGCCAGACCTGGTTGGGATAGATCGCCTTATGCCAGAAGTTGCCCTCAAACGTACGGGGCTGCTCCCGGAGCTGCTGACGCAGCATATAGGCGGCCTTTTTGTACTTTTCCTTACCGGTTTTCCAGTACAGCGGGAAAAGAACGCGGCCCTCGTTGATGTCGTCAAGATTGAATTTGTCCGGCTCATAGCTGAGGATAGAGCCGTCCTCGCGTACGAAGTAATCGATGCAGCTTTCGGCGAAGTTCTCGTACTGATCATCACCGGTGATCTCGGTCATGGCCAGCAGCGCGGTCATCATGCAGCCGTCGATATAGTTCCAGCTGGCACTCTTCCCCTGCCGGATCTTTTCGATGTTCCACACCGTTCTGTCCGGGGTGGATTCGCGGATCAATTGCTGCACATAGGCGTCAATCTTTTCGTACATGGCAGTCCCCTTCAAAAGTCCTCGGTTTGCAGACTCTCGTAATGGCTGGCGATGAGCTTTTCGCCCTCGCAGCCCTCGATTTTCACATTCTTCACGGAAATGCGACGCACATTATCCAGATACAGGCCCAGACGGCAGCGCTCAACAGCGAAGTTTTCCATCATCGGAATACCGGGCTTGGCGTCCTCGGCGAAACTGATGCTTACGTTTTCAAACGATACTTCTTCAATGGGCATTTCGGGGAGCCCATCAATATAGCAGGCGGCGACCTGCGCATCTGTGCAGGTGAGGTTGCGGAAGAGAAAGCTGCCCATCCGCGGTGTACGCTCATCCACCGGCAAACACTCGCGGCACCAGACATACTCGCTCTCGCGGTCCGGGTCGCAGCAATTGTACCAGAGGTTGATGACGATAGGCGTCAACACGCCTTCCATGCGGATGTTATCAAATTCCACCGCGTCGATGCGGCAGTTTTTGCCGCGTCCGCGGCGGCTTTTAATGCGAAGGCCGCGGTCTGTACCGCGAAAATAACACTGGGTGACCATCAGATTCTTGACGCCAGCGCCGATTTCGCTGCCCAGCGTGACGGCGCCGTGGCCGAAATCCATCAGGCAGTTGCGGATGGTGTGGTGGTCAGCGCTTTTGTTCAATGCGGTGCCCAGTTCGATCTTGCCGGACTTGATGGCAATGCAGTCATCCCCCACCGAGAAACGGCAGCCGATGATCTCCACGCCGTCACAGGACTCCGGGTCGATGGCATCCGTGTTGGGGCTGTTTTTGGGAGCGGAGATGAACACATCATAGATGCCCACATGCTCGGAATAATACGGATGCAGCTGCCAGGATGGCGAATTGCAGGCATGTACGCCATGGAGAGTCACGTCTTTGCAGCGGTTGAAAAACACCAGACGGGGACGTGCGGTTTTGAAGTTACGGAAGTTGGTCCAGAAGTCCGTGTTCTGCGCATTGCCGTCGATCGTTCCGGGGCCGACAATGGCAATATCCTCGGCATATTGAGCAGTCAACAGCGACTGGTACATGGGGACAGCGTTGCCCTCAAAGCCGCCGAAATACATATCCTCGCCGTCAAGAGAAGAAATACAGCCGGGAATAACGGGATAATCCTCACGGTTGGTCCATCCCAGAAGGGTTGCCTCCCGGGCGAGCTCCAGGGTCATGTGGCTCTTGAGCATCTGAGGACGGGTGAGGTAAATGCCGGCCGGGAAATACAGCCGTCCGCCGGCAGGCAGGCAGCCGATGGCCGTACGGATAGCGTCGGTATCGTCGTGCTCGCCATCGCCGACAGCACCGAAATCGCGCACGTTAAGCGCGCAGTTCTCGGCCTTGGTGCGGAAGCACACGGATTCGTCAACTCCATCGCCCTTCAGCTCCACCGCGTAGACATGGGAACTCTTCAGACCGTACAGAGAAAACACATTGGTATTGCAGGAAAACTGCTCCTGTCCGTCCAAAATGACGGAAAAGCTTTGGGGCGCATAATAAGCCTCGTTATTGACCCGTTCAAGGCACACGGAGGTCGCGCCTACGTACAGAACTCGCAGCATGTTAAACCTCAATCAAAGCCTTCCGGCCGATTTTTTCGCATCGCTGACGATCTGATGAAGAAGTCTTTTCATCTGTATGAACAGCAAATCGAAAAGTGTATAGATCACGCCAAACAGGATCGGACCGACGCCAAGTCCGGCGCCTTTCCCGCCCGCAGCGAAAAAAGTCAGATTAATGAGCGTGTAGAAAACATCCACACAAAGCAGCAAAACAAAGGCATACAGGATATTGCCGAAGAAGGTCAGGTAACGCTTTTGCGGGAACATCATCCAGCGGTCGTTGCCGCCCTTCTTTTTCACGTAGTAACGCAGGATATTGTTGGTGATCACATCCGTGATTACACCCAGCGCGATGCCGAAGACAAACAGCAGGTCCAGGCGCGCGCTGATATAGGAGCTGAGCCCCCAGAAAATGAAGAAGCATACCGATCCGGCAAACCACATCTTGATGAGGATCACTTTCAGCCAATCGGCCAAATGGATCTTGGGACCGGAGCGGTACTTGCGAAGCTCTTCCTCGGAAACCTCGGGCGAGTTGGACTCATCCGCCGTGACAAGATCATCCACCGCCTTTTTGTGAAGACGGTAGTATTCCCCCACATCGCCCTTTTCTTCGCGTTTGTTGCGCGTATGTTTACCAGAAGCCATAAACAGTCCTCGTTCCCGGATCGGGAGTTCGTCTCCCGATCCGGGCAGTTCGTGAGTCAATCCTCGCCGGAGATATCGATCGCCTGGAGCTTGCCGTAGTCTTCCACGGTGACGGAGGTGTTGATCTTGCGGAGCAGCTTGGTGTAAAGCGGCATCAGCACGATCAGACCTACGCCGATGCACTCGATCACGATATGCGTCTGCAGGACGTTATACGCCTGGGCGATATAGATCGTGGAGGCATCAAGCTTGATCGGGTTGTCCTGACGGGTGATGGCGGTCATCACCAGATTGGAGTAGTAGATATCGCAGAAAATAATCACGGCGAACATCACGCACATGAGAACGACCATGGCGATGACGGGCTTCTTTCTGCGCGGGAACGCGTTGAGGAAGCAGACCAGCGACAGCATGGAGAAAAGCATTGTCGCAAAGCCGCACAGGCCCATGCCGGGCCCCTGGATCTTGGCCGTCGTATCGGAGATATGGGTCAGATTCAGAGAATACTGGAAGAACGCGATGAGCAGGACCACCAGCGCGATGATAGAGGGACGGCGCTTGAGGCCGACGAAAAATCTGCGCAGGAATTCCGGCATCTTAGCCTGGCCAGAGGCTTTCTTTTCGTTTGCGCTCATGCTTTGACCTCCCTTCCGATGGCAACGCCGGTCTCCTTATCGAAGAAGTGCTTCCGGCTGAATTCCACGCTGACACGGTCGCCTTCCTTATAGTCGTACCAGCCGCGCAGCTTGGCCGAAATTCTGTTGGCAAGCTCGCCGTCGCCGATGTGACCGTGAACCAGGGTGTTCATGCCCAGGTTCTCATTCGAGAACACGTTGAGAGCGATGTCGCCGCCGCCCTGAACATCCTCGGGACGGACGCCCAGCTCGATCTCCTTGCCGGCGTACGGAAGAAGGATTCCCTTCTCTTCTTCGCTGAGCTTCACGCGGAAGCCGCGGCCTTCGAGCTCGCCCTCGCGGACGGTAGCGTCGAAGAAGTTCATCGGAGGCAAGCCGATAAAGCTGGCCACGAAGCGGTTGGCCGGGCTGTCATACAGCTCCAGCGGCGTGCCGACCTGCTGAACATGGCCCATGGACATGCAGACGATTCTGTCAGCCAAGGTCAGAGCCTCGGTCTGGTCGTGCGTAACATAAAGCATGGTGGCCTGCAGGCGCTTGTGCAGCAGCAGGATCTCGCGACGAGTCGCGCCGCGCAGCTTGGCGTCCAGGTTGGACAGCGGTTCGTCGAACAAAAAGACCTTCGGGTTACGGACGATGGAACGTCCCATGGCAACACGCTGACGCTGGCCGCCGGAGAGCTGAGAAGGCTTTTTGTTCAGTTGGCTGGTCAGACCGAGGATCTCGGCGGCAGCCAGGACTTTCTTGTGGATGACATTCGGATTCTCTTTGCGCAGAGTCAGCGAGAACGCCATGTTTTCGTAGATGGTCATGTGACCGTACAGAGCGTAGTTCTGGAAAACCATCGCCATGTCGCGGTCTTTGGCGGGCGTCTGGGTGATCTCCTTGCCGTCCAGGAACAGATGACCGGCGGAGATATCCTCAAGGCCTGCGATCATACGCAGGGTGGTGGATTTGCCGCAGCCGGAGGGGCCGACCAGAACGATCAGCTCGCCGTCCTTGACGTCCAGGTTAAAGTCGAAGACCGCCTGCACATTGTTGTCGTATATTTTATCGACATGCTGAACACTGAGTTGTGCCATACGTTCTCCTCCTTTCTCAGACAGCCTGATTGCCCAGGGATGCGATATGCGCCTTGAGTTCCCTGCTGCGGATCATGCCGACGATGGCGCCCGCGATCAGGCACACGGCGCTGGCCGCAAGGTAAACGACGCAAAGCAGGAACTGCTTGGTCTCCATGACGGTGATCGCCTGCTCCTGAATCGTGACCGTGGCGGCGTGGGCGCGCATCGGGAAAATGAAGATGCGCAGGATCTGGATCACGCCCAGAACGATCATGACGTAGGAATACCCGATCTTGTAATTCTTGATGCCCTCGGAGCTGAGAAACGCGGCAAGCATAAAGACCAGGTTATACAGAATCGAAGCGCCGATGAGAATGTTGTAATACCAGGAACCAACGTTCGATTCATAGATGCTGATGAAGTAGAACACATCGAAAAGGATGGCCAGAATGGCCAGACTGGACGCCAGCGTGTTCTTGGTGTAGCGCATGCGGTCAAGCCGGATGCTCTTCTCTTCGTTCATGCTGCGGCCCCCTTTCCAGCCTCGATCAGCTTCTTCTCTTCCTTCATCAGGCGGATCTTCCATACGGTGCAGAGCACCAGTCCGACAGAGACCAGCAGAGAGAAGGCAAAGACGGCGTAGTGGACGTCAAACCAGAAGGTAGACTCGGTATAGGCGGTCTTCCACAGGTCGGCGTGCGCTTTGAGCGCCTCGAAGTCGATTCGCAGGAAGCGTTCCTTGTAGGCTTCAATATAGCCGTGGGACTCGATCGCCACATAGAAGTTTGCGATCGTGAAAGCGCCGACGGCGATGTAGTTGCCGATGTAGTATCTTCTTCTGATGTGCGTGTTGGTGATAAACAGCAGGCACGCCAGAAGGATCAGAACAATCGCGCACTTGAGGAAATACGCGTTGAAGTTCTGCATGTTGTAGTAGACGATGGAACCGGGCACGTCGGTCTGGGTCAGATCGGCGGGATTACGCATCGTCGAGTAGAGCGTATCATAAAGATCCGTCATGATTCCGAGAGAGTAAAGGAATATGACGGCGCTCGAAATGATTGCCAGAAGGCACAAGAGCTTTTGCAGCGTCAACTGTTTCTTATACATTATGACCTCCCTGCTGCGAAACCGTTCCCGGAAGAGGGGTTGTGCCCTCTTCCGGTATGCGGTTCTGCGTATCTGCGGTTAAGCCTTTGGGCTTAATGCGAGGGGTATGCTTAGTTCAGGGTCTTGTAGTAGGCAAGCAGACGGTTCCAGGCGTCAGTCTTGAGCGTCAGGTACTGGAGGCCGCCCCACTCGTTGGCAACCATATTGGCAGCTGCCTCGGCGTTGCCCATGCCCTCTTCGGCATAACCGGCAACGATCTGGTTGACGAACAGGTTCTCATCGCCCTTGGAGGAGGAGAACTTGCCCTTGGAGGTGAGCTGGGTGTAGGTGTTGATCATGTCGTTCTCGGCCTTGGTGTTGGGAAGAACGGTCGGGATGGACATGTACCAGGGGTTATCGGAGATAGCCAGTTCGGGGTGCTTGATGGTGCCGAGAGCAATGGCGGTGGAGATGTAGCCAGCGCCTTCGCGGCCCACATCGGTGGTGCACTGATACTCAAAGGCCTGGCTCTTGGCAAAGCTCAGCGTGGAGCCCAGGAACTGACGAGCGTAGTTGGTGTAATTGCCGGAAGCCTTCTCCCACAGCTCGGCACGGGTCGCGTCGGCGATCTCGGGCATCTCCTGGCCGTTGAAGAGGAAGGTCACGTAGCTGCCGTCAGCATTGGTCTTGATGAAGGCCTTGGGGCCGTAGGACATGAGGATCATGCCCTCGGGAGAGTAAGCGTAGTCGATGAGCTTGAGCGCGGCGTTGAGCTTGTCGGGGTTGCCCTTGACGCCTTCAGCAGAGATGCCCCAGCCGTCGGTCTTGACGCTGCGCCAGGACTCGGTGAAGCGCATGTAGTGGCCGCCCTCGGTGCCGTCCTGCCAGCAGGCAACAGGAACCATGACTGCCATGTACTTCTCGCCTTCATCGAAGACGCCCTGGCTGGGATCGTTGTACAGGGTCTGGGTCTGGTTGTAGTCGTAGTGCATGAAGCCGGAGTCGTTCTCGAGGTACTGCTTGGTCTTGCCCTCGGCGGTCTGCATGAAGTTAACGGAGATCAGGCCCTCCTGCGCGATGGCGTTCATGCGCTCCATGGCCTGGTAGGTCTCAACGTTCTGACGGGCGTCCTTCAGGGAGCCGTCAACGTCGAAGTACAGGTAGTCCTGACGGGACTCGAGGCCGCGGATGCCAAACAGGTGGCCGGCGAGACGGAACATGTCGACGCGGCGCTGGTTGTTGTCATCTTCACGGGAGAAGAGGCCCTGGATGGAATCGGTGCCGTTGAGAGTCTGGGGGTTAGCGACGACGCAGCGGAGCAGCGCGACGAGCTCGTCAGCATCCCAGCAGGCGTTCTGGCCGCAGAAGAGGTTGGAGCGCTCGGTGCCGTAGTAGCCGTTGTAGGTCTCGTCGATGTAGGTGCGGAGCATGTTGACAGCAGTCACGCCGTCAATGCTGCCGGCCTCATTCATCTTGGCGATGATGTTGCCGCCGGCGTCATAGTCCTTGGTCACGATCTCGGTGCCGGAGCCGTCGAGCTTGACGGTCTCGATCTCGATCTTGCCGGAGGTGGGCATGTAGGGCTGGTAAACAGGAGCAGCGGTCTTGTTGGACTTGTCGGCGGTGAACTCGCCCTCGCCGTCGAGGAGCTTCTGGACCATGTCAACACGCATCAGAGGCATACGCTCGATATCGTTGACACCGTCGAAGTAGGGGCTGAAGTAGATGGCACCGGTGCTGGTGTTGCCGGTGATGGAGAGGCGGACGATGGGGTTGGCCTCGAGGTAAGCCTTGAAGTTAGGCATCTGATCGAGGTACTCGGCAATGTTCACGACAACGCCCTGCTCGCCGTACTCGGTGAGCTTGCTGGCAGTGCCGGAGACCATGTCAACGTCGCCCATGCGCTCTTTCCAGTAGTCGAACTCGTTGGCAGCGCTGTTGCCCTGATACTTGTCCTCGATCTTGATGCCGAGAACGTTCTCAACCTCGACCCAGGTGGGCTTGAGGTCGCCGGCGTGATAGGTCACACCGTCGGCGAGCGTGATGCCCTCGCCCGCAACCTCGGCGTCGAGGCTCAGGCCGGTCTTGGTGGAGTTGTAGCCGGTGGCCATGCGAAGGACGGTGCCTTCAGCATAGCTCAGCTCAGCGGGAGCCGCGGCTTCGGCAGGTGCAGCTTCGCCAGCGGGCTCAGCAGCGGCGGCCGGAGTCGGGGCGGCCTGATACTGGTCAACGTCGATCTTGTTGCCGCAGCCGGCCAGCATGCCGACGAGCATCACGAGCGCCAGAATCATAGCCAGAGATTTCTTAGTGTTCATTGGTTTCCTCCTTAAATGTTTTTCCTTCTTTAATTATAGTTGCCGGTGAACCGGTAGCTTACCTTATTCTTTCACGCCGCCGACGTTGGTGCCTTTGGCGAAGTACTTCTGGATGAAAGGATAGATGATCAGGATCGGAACGATCGAGCAGACGATCAGCGCGTAGATCACCGAGTCAGAGGCGTAGGGCTGGTTCCAGCCGGCCATGGCTTCGGCATCCGTGAACTCCTCGAGACGAAGACGGATGAAGACCTGCAGCGGGTGCTCGTTGGAGTTGGAGATCATCTGGCGGGCCCAGAAATAGCCGTTCCAGCGGGAGATGCCGAAGAACAGAGCCACGGTCGCGATCGTGGATTTGCACATCGGCAGGTACACCTTGGACAGAACCTGGAACTCGCTGGCGCCGTCGACAATGGCAGCTTCCTCGATCTCGCTGGGCACGCCTTCAAAAGCGTTGCGCAGCAGGATGATGTTCATGGCCGCCATGCCCATCGCGATCACCACCAGCCACTTGTCGTCGCCGATGCCGATGGCATTGAAGATCGCCTTGGTATCCAGGTAATTTAAGTACTGCGGAACGATACCGGCGGCGAACCACATCGTGAAGACTAGGAAGAAGTTGAAGAACTTGCGGAAAAGAAGTCTTCTCTTCGACAGGGCGTACGCGCCGAGAATCGAGTAGAACAACGCCCAGATCGTGCCGTAGAACGTGATGAACAGCGTGTTGGAGTACGCGTTCCAGAACATGTTGTCGGAGAACATACGACGGAAGGCGTCAAACTGAACGTTCTTCGGGAAGAGAACGATCTGACCGTACTCCACAGCCGCGCGGCCGCTGACCGCAGCGGAGATGGCGTACACGAAGGGGTACAGGCAGGCCAGAGCGAACACCGTGAGCAGCGTATAGCTGATGATCTTGAAAATCAGCTCGGAAATTTCAAGTTTTCTTTTCATGGCGTCCCCTTTCCTTAGTAGAGCGACACGTCAGAGGCCTTGCGGGCGATCGTGTTGGCGCCGATGACGAGCAGCATGCCGACCACGTTGTTCATCATTTCGGCGGCGGAGGCGATACCCTTGGCCGCGCCGGCCAGGCCGTAACGCTGGGCGAAGGTGGAAACCACGTCAGCCGTCACGTAAGTGTTCGTGTTGTACAGAAGCAGGACCTTTTCGTAACCGATGTTCAGAAGAGAGCCGATTCTGGTGATGAGCATGATTACGATGGTGGACAGAATGCTGGGCAGGACCACGTAGCGCATCTGCGCCCATTTGCCGGCGCCGTCGATCTGGGCAGCTTCGTAGCTGGTCGGAGAGATGGCAATGATGGCCGCGAAGAACACGATGCTGTCATAGCCCGCGCCCTCCCAGATGCCGCTGATAATGTAGATCGGGCGGAAGAAGGCGGGGTTGTTCAACAGGCCGGCGTTGGCCGCATCCTGAGAAACCCAGCCGAGCTTGGCAAGCGCCTGGGAGACAATGCCCATGCCGGAGGTCAGGGAGCCCTGCTTGACAAGCATCACCACCAGAGAGGTCATAACGACGGTGGACATGAACTTCGGCAGGTAGGTCAGTACCTGATACACGCTTCTGGCGATGTTCGACTTGATCTCATTAAAGAACAGGGCCAGAATGATCGGCATCGGGAAACCGAAGCACAGTCCGTAAAAGCTCAGGATGAAGGTGTTGCGCATGGCGCGCCAGAACTCCATCGAGAGGGTGTCGCCGCCCACCAGCAGACGCTTGAAGTACGAAAAGCCGGAGAACAGCTGCTGGGACACGGGCAGGACCTCGTCCGAGACCTTGAAGCAGCCAAGCAGTTCGTACATCGGGAAATAACGCCAGAACAGGAACACCAGGATCATGGGGATGAGCATCAGATACAGGCGCCAGTCTTTGAGAATCGAGCGTCCGACATGGAGCCAGTAGTGCTTTTCTACGTCGTCACGAACGGCTTGTTCCGGGCTCTCACGGTACAAGCCAGCCGCTTCATCGTAGATGAGAAAATCTGCTGCTTTTGCTTTCATCAGTATCCTCCTTTGTCTTCTTCCTTATGTAAGCGCAGAAGATAATGCTTTTGGTTTTCAAAAATGCCGTCCAGGCGACGGGCGATCCAGAGAATCAGTCCGGTGAACAAAGCCGAGAGGGCGTCGGTTGCGAAAAAGCCGAAGCAAGCCCGGAGGCTTGTGCCAAGGACGAGGGCCATGATCGCGCGCCCCAGCTGCATGAGGATGAGCACCAGCAGGCCGAAGCCCACGCTCAAAAAGCCATCCTTGCGGATCTTTTCTCCCCCGAGGGAGCGAAGCGGGATCAACGCCAGGAGCGAGAGAAGGTTGCCGATACTATAAACAAGGAATTGCCGCGCGGTTCCGCGAGAGGCAAGGCAGAACACAACACCGCCGAGAAAGGCATGAATGCCGCCCCAGACACCCCAGCGCATAAAAACAATAGCGCACAGAGCCGCCACAACAGACACGGTATAGAGTTGATCAGCAAACCAGAAATTGGCCGCCTTTACGATCAACGATTCCGATACGACCAGGATCAAACCAAACACCACCAGATCAATGGCGCGATATTGTTGAAAACTCAGCTGTCGTTTCATAACGCCTCTGTAAGAACACGGATTCTGTGCGAAATACACGAAAAACGAGGATTCTATTCAATCAGTAATTGTAACAGTTTAAGCTTTTTTGCGATATACCCAATCGCGGGAAGTTACATAGACAAAACGGATGTTTTTGAGCAAACCGATTTCCTCTTTGTCGTTTCAGGTGCTATAATAAAAGCCGTGAGGAATACCGAAAAACTCACCGAATATGAACCTATCGAGGCGCAAAATGCTTGAAATATTTGTAACATCGGCAGATGATCTGCAATCTGTCATTGATCGCGCGGAGGAAGGCTCCGTGATTCATCTGGCTGCGGGGCAATACCGTCAGAAGCTTGTCATCCGCACGCGGGCTATCACGCTCTGCGGAGAAGGGGCGGAAAACACCATAATCGTGAATGATGACTATGCGCTGAAGCTCGACGAGCAGGGCCGCGAATACAACACATTCCGGACCTGGACCGTGGCGGTATGCACCGACGGAGTCACGATTCGGGATCTCTCCATCGTCAACGATTCCCTCCACCCTGAAGAAAAGGGACAGGAGGTGGCGCTGAGCGTCTGCGGCGATGACTTTTCCATGGAAAACTGCCGCCTGTCCTCCACCCAGGACACGCTGTTTCTCGGTCCCCTGCCTGCAGATCTGATCGAGCGTTACCGGGGCTTTCTGCCTGACGAGCTGCGGCGCGGCGGTCGGATGTGTCAGCACTTTACACGCTGTCTGATCGAAGGCACCGTGGACTTTATCTTCGGCTGCGGCGAGGCGGTATTTGAAGCATGTGAGATCCGTTCTGTCTATGATGTGCGTCAGATCGGTTATGTGGCCGCGCCGGCTCATGCGCTGTCGCAGCAAGAGGGCTTTGTATTCAGGGACTGTAATTTCACTGCCGAGGATACTGTCAATCCGGGCAGTATCTACCTGGCCCGCCCCTGGCGGGATTACGGACTTTGCAGCTTTGTGAACTGCCGCTATGGAGAGCACCTCTCCCCCGCCGGTTTCGATCCCTGGAACGACACAGGACGGGACCGGACGGCGCGTTTCTATGAAAGCCCCGCCGTGGAGGGCCGGGTAGCCTGGTGTAATCCTCAGACTGAGGCGTAAACTCTCTCGATCAGTTCGCGGGAAGCAACCGCATTGGCATTGCAGGTATTCTCAAGCGTCGCCTGGATGTATGGTTTGCGAGCCTTCAGGAAACGCAGAATCTCGGTATAATCCATTTCGCCTGTACCCGCGGCCACGCTCTTGAGCTTGCCTTCCTCGCGGACAAAGTCCTTCAGGTGTACCATGGCGATATGTTCACAGAGCTTGTCCATGGCGTCGCCGAAAACACGCTCGCGCTCATCCGCATTCTCCATGCCCAGCAGATTGACCGGGTCGAAGATAATACGCAGATTCCGACTGCCGATGGCGTTGATCACTTCCAGCGCCCGATCGGCATTGTACACAATGTGATTCCACACCGGCTCGATGGCGATCGTGACGCCCAAAGCCTCTGCGCGCTCGACCACAGGCGAGAGATTATGTATAAAGGTATTGAGCGCCTCGCTGCCGTGGGTATTGGCGTCCAGCTTATACTGGGCATTGGGGGCTCCTGTCTCGGTGCCGACCATGCCGATGCCGGCCAGGGCCGCCACACGCAGGTTGCCGTAATAGCGAGACTGGAATTCTCTGATCTTCTCGGCATCCGGATGTGCCAGATTGAGATAACAGCCCAGGACGGCAACATCCAGGTCCTCACGGCGAAAAACGCCGCGAACATAAGCCGCAAGGCCTTCCGTTAAGGCGGCCTCGTCGAACTTCACACCCTCGATGCATTTGGCCAGCGCCAGATGCACGCAGCGAAAGCCCTCTTCGCGCGCTGTCTTTGCGCGCGCTTCCAGCGTTCTTTTGGCGGCCTCTTCGCCGTCATTTACATCATGCAGTCGAATTCCCAGCTGCAGCATTCGAATCATCCTTTCAAAAAGGAGTGTTATTCATGGAAAGCTTAATGCTCTGTCTGTCCGGTATCGTACCGATCCTCATCATGGCCGCTCTTGGCTACGGTGCCAAGCGTGCCGGCTTTATCCGGCAGGAGGATGTCCCGCGTGCCAACAAGTGGGCCTTTGCGGTATTGATGCCGCTGATGTGTTTTTATAATGTCTACACGTCCGACCTGAGCTCTGCGCTGCGGCCCAATCTCATCGTCTTCACGGTGATCGCGATTTTTGTGATTTATGCGCTGAGCTTCGGCTACGCCTTGCTCTTTGTCAAAGAACGCTTCAGCCGCAGCGTGGTCATCCAGGGCCTGTTTCGTTCAAACTTCGTTATTCTGGGCCTTCCTTTGGCTGCTGGCCTGGTGCCGGAAGGCGATATCGGCGTCGCGGCGGTGATGGGCGCGATCGTAGTGCCGATCTATAATGTGCTGGCGGTGATCACGTTGGAGGCTTACAACGGGGAGAAAATCAGCGCCCGCAAGCTTCTGCTGAATATCGCGCGCAATCCGCTGATTCTGGGAAGCGTGGCAGGCATCCTCTTTCTTGCCTTGCATATCCAGGTTCCGGAGATCCTGCTCAAACCCGTTCGTGATTTTGGCAAGGCGGCAAGCCCAATCATGCTCTTCCTTCTGGGCGCATTCTTCAGCTTTGATATTGATAAAACGCTTCTGCTCCGCACGTTGGAGGTCTGCATCGGCCGCCTGATCGTGGTTCCTGCGCTTGTATTCACCGCGGCACTGCTCCTGGGCTTCCGAGGCATAGAGCTGGTAACCCTGCTGGCAATCTTCGCCTCTCCCACGGCCGTGACCTCATTCACGATGGCCGATCAGTTGGGCGGCGACGCAAAGCTGGCGGGAAATATCGTCGTTCTGACGAGCTTCCTGTCCGCCTTCACCCTGTTTGGATGGAGCTATTTGTTGAAAGTGCTTAATTTCTATTGATTCGATACTCTGATTTTACCGGTATTTGTTAAAATTTCTACAGTTTATGAACGCGAATTTTTAAAAATACAGATTTGTCAACAAAGGAAACGCAAAAATGGCGAATTATCGTGGCGAAAAAGATGGCAGCGGCGTGCTCGATCGCGTATATATGGACCAGACCACCCGGGAGGCCGGGATCGAGATGCGCGCGCAGCATGACCACAACTATTTTGAACTATATCTTGTAATCCGTGGCTTTTGCAGATACACGATACAGGACAGCACCTATGATCTGCACGACGGAGACTTTATTCTGATACCTCCCCATACCTTTCACTCCACGCGTTATCTGACGGGTTCCTGCCGCCGCAGCATCGTGTTTTTTAACAGAAGCGACATCGGTTCCTATATACTTGAGCAGCTCTCTGATCAGCCGGATTATTTCTCTTTTGCACACGCTTTTCATCTTCGCGAAGAAAGCAGGGGCAAGGTCCACTCGCTCTATACACGCATGGCTGCGGAAGAAAAATCTCCCGATGAGCACACTCCCGCCCTTCAGGAGCTTTATTTGCAGGAACTGCTGATTCTTCTTCTGCGCGGCAGTGATATCCTCAACGGCTCCACCAAGGAAGTGCAGACCGCGGACAGGCAGATCCTCCTGGCCGCGCGGTATATCAACAGCAACTATATGAATCCCATCACGGCCTCGGACATCGCAGCTGCAGCCGGTTTCTCCCCCAATTATCTCAGCCGGAAATTCCGCCAGGAGGTTGGCATCGGCGTGCATGAGTATCTGGTTACCACGCGGCTCCAACACGCCGCCGGCGAGCTTTTGTCCACCACGGACAGCATCACCGATATCGCGCTGCGCTGCGGTTTTTCCGACAGCAACTACTTCAAGGACGCCTTCAAGAAAAAGTACGGCATGACGCCCCGGGATTACCGCAATTCCGAGAAAGCACTGTAAGCTTCTCACAGTCTGGAGACTTGATCCATGCCAATCAAAGCTCAGTTAAACAAAAAAGACGAGGCTTTTCTCCAGATGAGTCTCAATACTCCCATGTGGCGCGTGGTGCTGCACGTGGGAACGCCTCTGGCCCTGTATCAGGCCCTTGCCATGGTATTCACGGTGCTGGACACCATGATGGCCTCCCATATCAGTAAGGAGTCTGTTTCGGCAGTGGCTTATCTGTCCCAGATCCAACTGCTGCTGTCCTCTGTAGGCGGCGGCCTTGCCGTCGGCGCGGGCATTCAGATCAGCCGGGCTTACGGAGAAGAGGACTTTTTGATGGTGCGCCGTCGTGTCAGCAGTCTGTATGCCATCAGTCTGAGCCTCGGGCTGCTGATGCTCCTGGTGATTCTCCCCTTTCGCACTTCCTTTTTACGTCTGGCAGGCACGCCGGAAGAACTGATCGCAGTAGGCTCGCGCTATTTTGCGGTACAGCTTTTCGTAATGGTGGTGAACTTCCTGAACGGCGTCTATATCGCCGTGGAGCGTGCCAGAGGCAACGCCAACCGGATCTTTGCCCTGAATCTGGTGGTGATCGTTGTCAAGCTCAGTCTCACAGCGGTTTTTGTCTATGTGCTGCACAGTGATCTGACAATGATCGCCGTTGCCTCGCTGCTGTCGGAGCTTGCCATGTTTACCTTTGCCGTTCGCTACAGTCTCGCGGGCGACAGTGCGTTCAGCTTTTCCTTCCAGGCAATCTCGTTTGACCGCATCGTAACGCTTCCCATGCTGCGACAGTCCTGGCCGGTCGTGGCGGAGAAGGCTCTCTTCGCCTTTGGCAAGACTATCGTCAATGCCATGAGCGCGCTGTATGGCCCGCTGATGGTCGGTGCCATGGGCGTTTCCAACAATTTAGGCGGCATCACGACCAATCCGCAAAACGGCTTTCAGCAGGGTTCCTCTGCCATCATCAGTCAGAATTTCGGCGCAGGAAGATATCGGCGTGTACTACAGGCCTTTTATGCGACCGCTCTCATTAACATGCTCCTCGGTGCTGTAATTTCCTCGATAGAGCTGTGGCAGCTGAGCTTCCTGTCCGGGCTCTTTGACGGCGGAAGTGAGGCGTTTCGCGCCATGATCGCGCTGGTATATCGCTACGAGGCTCTCGGTGCGGTGCCGTTGGGGCTCAACGCCGCTGTCCTGGCACTTCTCTACGGACTCGGGAAAACAAAGCTGACGCTGCTGCTGAATTTCTGCCGCGTGTTCGTATTCCGCATCCCCGTTTTCTGGTTTCTGCAGCATTGCACGCAGTTCGGGCAGAAAAGCGCCGGTATCGTGATGATGGTCAGCAACACCGCCTCCGGTCTGATAGCGCTGATCGTTGCTCTGTTTGTCATCCATGCTTTCAAGAAATCACATGCACTGAACTGAAATACGTATGCGAAAAGCCTCCGTCGTCGTGAACTGCCCCGGATTGTGCGGACAGCACAAAAGAGGCCCCTAATGCAGGGTTATGAGAATTAAGCAACAGACTGACGTCGTTTTTCCAGCGGC
Source organism: uncultured Eubacteriales bacterium (assembly GCA_900320465.1). Classification (GTDB taxonomy): domain Bacteria; phylum Bacillota; class Clostridia; order Oscillospirales; family Oscillospiraceae; genus Limivicinus. The sequence continues at coordinate 4 of ONSQ01000036.1, read as the reverse complement.
GTCA
>ONSQ01000023.1 GCA_900320465.1 uncultured Eubacteriales bacterium | reverse complement strand
CACCAAGACCGAAAAGAACCTCTGGGAGGCCTTTGCGGGCGAATCCCAGGCACGCAATAAATACACCTACTTCGCTTCCACGGCCAAGAAAGAGGGCTTCGAGCAGATCAGCGCGCTCTTCCTCAAGACCGCTGAGAACGAAAAAGAGCACGCCAAGCTCTGGTTCAAGGAGCTGGGCGAGCTGGGCGGCACGGCGGACAACCTGCTGCACGCCGCCGAGGGCGAGAATTACGAGTGGACCGACATGTACGAGCGCTTCGCCCAGGACGCCGAGGAGGAGGGCTTCCACGCCCTGGCCGCCAAGTTCCGCGGCGTGGCTGCCATCGAGAAGGCCCACGAGGAGCGCTACCGCGCGCTGCTGAACAACATCGAGACCGCGCAGGGCAGCGTCAAGGTCTGGGAGTGCCGCAACTGCGGCCATCTGGTGGTCGGCACCAAGGCGCCGGAGATCTGCCCGGTCTGCAACCATCCCAAGAGTTATTTCGAGGTCAGGGAAGAGAATTATTGAGCGGTTTTTACGGGAACCGATGAGATTCTCTTTCTCTTGCTTGTCCAAGAGAAAGAGAGAAAGAGAATGACACAAGGGAGGGGAAGATTGCGATTTCTTCCCCTCCCTTGACTCTCCCTAATTGAAACGCTTCAAGAGGGGGATACCCCCTCTTAAAAAACACCCTTCCGCGGCTCTGATTTGACAAGTTACATCATCCGAAACTATTTCCTCGCAGGGGCGGCAATAGCCGCCCCTGTTTTTTTCCTCAACAGGAGCATGCCTTTTTATGCGTACCATGTCGGGGTGAATCAAAGGAGGGGAGAAGTCCCCTCCTTTGTCGTTTGAATTAGGGGGAGTTTTGAGGGGGGAAGAAATCGAAATCTTCCCCCCTCAAACGTGCTTTCTCTTTTTGTCCACTTTCTCTTTGCACGAGCAAAGAGAAAATGGACACTGACCAGGCCTGTTAGATGAAAAACCGACAGCTGTGAGCGTCGGCTCTTACAGCGAGGGCCGGACAGACTGAATCTGTTTTAATATCCTGTCATCCCGGAAATGTGCAAGAACAGACTCCATCTCAAAATACCGAGGAGTCTTTTCCTCGGAAATGAGGGAAAAGCGACACTGAACTTTCGGCAGGCGACGAGAAACGGCGTATTCACAGATGGTCACGGCGTAAGTCCTTGGTTCCGTCTCCACGACGAGTTGGCCGCGCCGTGGAAGCAAGCGGGAAATGTAAATCTGTCGGACTTTATCCCAGGCAAGGATAACACGCTCCTCCCACGATCATCACACCGGATGGCTCTGCGCGAAAAAGCAGACAACGACTCCAGCCCGTGCGCATAGAGCGTTCCCAGATTTCAAAGCGCATCGCGCCTTATTTTCTGTGCCGGGCGGCGTAGGCAAACATCCAGATGACGATCACAACCATGGCGATGATCACCAGGATGCCCAGGATCGTGTTGAGCGCGCCCTTGACCAGGCGGATCACCAGCACCACCGCGGCGATCACCAGCGCCAGCGCGATGACGGCAATCAGCAGACCTTTGATATTTTTCATCCTTCATTCCTCCGTTTATTCGGGATTTCCAAGCCTTTTGAGCACTTCCAGAAAATAATCGGGCAGCGGTGTTTCCAGCTCGACCAGCTGGCCGCCGGTGGGGTGGACAAAGCGCAGGCGGCGGGCGTGCAGGCACTGGCCCTCCAGCCCCTTGTCGGGCGAGGGCGCGCCGTAGGTGAAGTCCCCCAGCAGCGGATGGCCGATATAGGCCATGTGGACCCGGATCTGGTGGGTCCGGCCGGTTTCCAGCCGGCAGCGCACGTGGGTATAGCCCGGATACCGGGCGATCACGTCCCAGTGGGTCACGGCGTTTCGCGAGGCCTTCTGCGTCACGGCCATGCGCTTGCGATCGGTCGGATGGCGGCCGATGGGCGCGTCCACAGTGCCCACATCCTCCCGCAGGCGGCCGCGCACGACGGCCTCGTACTCGCGGCACAGGCTGTGATCCGACAGCTGTGCCGACAGGGCCAGGTGGGCGGCGTCGTTCTTCGCCGCGATGATCAGCCCGGAGGTGTCCTTGTCGATGCGGTGGACGATGCCGGGGCGCTTCTCACCGCCGATGCCGGAGAGCGTGTCGCCGCAGTGATAGAGCAGCGCGTTGACCAGCGTCCCGTCCGGATGGCCAGGCGCGGGATGCACCACCAGCCCGCGGGGCTTGTTGACGACGATCACGTCGGCGTCCTCAAACACTACGTCCAGGGGGATGTTCTGGGGCACCAGAGGGATCTCGGCCAGCTCGGGCAGCGTCACGTCGAACACCTCGCCCGCGGCGCAGACGTGGTTCTTCTTCACCGGCCTGCCGCCCAGGAGCACCGCCCCGTCGCTGAGCAGCCGCTGGACGGCGCTGCGGGAAAAACCCTCCAGATACCGAGCGAGGAGAGCGTCGAGTCGCTCGCCGCTCTCCTCCGTCGTGACAACGAATCGGTTGTCGTCCATGCAATTACTTGAACTCCGCCAGAATGTCTTCCAGCGAGAAGTTCATATCGTCGTCCTCGACCTTCTTCGCCGGGGCGGCGGGAGCCGCGGGGGCGGGCGCCTCAACGACCGGGGCCTGGGTCTGAACCGGGGCCTGGGGCGCAGCGGCGCTCTTGCCGGCCTTGGCGTTGGCCTTGTCCCACTCGGCAAAGGGATCGGCGGGATCCACGACGGGAGCCGACTCCTCGGGAGCGCTCCACTGCTGCTCGCGCTCGGCGCGCTCGGCCTTGTAGCGGGCGTACTTCTCGTCCAGCTCCGCCTGGCGGTCGCGGCGGGAGGGCTTGCGCTCGACCTTGCGTCCTCGTCGTCTTCATCCTCGTCCTCGTCGTCGCGCTTGCGGCCGAACAGCGAGCGCTTTTCGGGACGCTTGCCGTTGCGGGCGGCGCGGTCATAGCGGGAGGGACGGCGCGCGGGCGGCAGATCGTCGTCCTCATCTTCGTCCTCGTCCTCGGCCTCTTCGTCTTCCTCTTCCTCGTCCTCGTCGTCCTCGTCACGGTCACGACGGCGGGCGTTGGCCTTGAACAGACCCAGGAAGCCGCGCTCGGCTTCTTCCTCGTCCTCTTCCTCTTCTTCCTCGAGCTCGTCGGTCTCCTCGTCCTCGTCCTCCAGCTCGTCCTCATCCTCATCCTCGTCCTCGTCGCTGTCGTCGGAACGGCCGCCGAAGAGCACGAACAGGATGAACACCAGGCAGAACACCGTGATGAAGATGTCCGCGACGTTGAAGATGGGCAGGTTGTCCATGAAGGTGGGCATGAACATATCCTGCACATAACCGCTGATGATGCGGTCGATGCAGTTGGAAAGGCCGCCCGCCATGATGAACAGCAGGCTCCAGCGGCCGACGGAGGACTTGATCAGTCTGGTGGCCAGGGCGACGATCACGAAGATCGTGAACACGGCGCAGAGGATGATGAAGAACATCCCCGCGTTCTTTCCGCTGAGGAAGCCCAGGGCGGCCCCGTCGTTGTGGATGTTCACCAGCTTGATCAGCCCGGGGATCAGCTCGCGCGAACCGGTGTTGAGCGCGATGTTTCCGGCGACCCAGAACTTGGTCCACTGGTCGAGAATGATGACCAGCAATGCAACAATGGCGTACAGCATAATCTATCTCCTATCTGCCGGAGGCCGGCAATTGGATTGGCGCCCGACCGGGCGCGGGATACGCGAGGGAGCGGCCTGGCGGCGCTCAGCCCAGCTTGGCCACCACGGCGGCGCAGCGGGGGCACAGGCCGGTTTCGGCGTCGGCGTGGCGCGAGTGTCTCCAGCAGCGGGGGCACTTGACGCCCGGTGCCTCGACCACGGCGATCTTCAGACCGGGCACCTGGGTGCCGCTGCCTCGGACGGCCTCGGCGGGCTCGTCGTCGGCGATCAGACAGTGGGAGACGATCAGTAGATCGTCCAGATCCATGTCGGACACGCTCTCCAGCAGGGCGGAGGCGTCGGCGCTCTCGGCCTTGAGGGTGACGGAAGCTTCCAGCGACTTGCCGATGCGCTTGTCGGCGCGAGCGGACTCCAGCACGCCGTTGACGTCGCCGCGCAGCGCGATCAGCTTGTCCCAGCGCGCCATCTCGTCCTCACCGAGGGCGTAGGCGGCGAAGGGCTTGTTCATCTCGTTGAGCAGCACGTTGCGGCCGTCGTCGCTGCTGCGGTGCGGCATGGCCTGCCAGATCTCGTCGCAGGTGAAGGCCAGGATGGGGGCGAACATCTTGGTCAGGCTGTCCAGGATCAGGAACAGGGCGGTCTGGGCGCTGCGGCGCTTGAGACCGTTCTTCTCCTCGCAGTACAGCCGGTCCTTGATGATGTCCAGATAGAAGCTGGACAGGTCCACCACGCAGAAATCGTTGATGGCGTGGGAGATCACGTGGAACTCATAGTTCTGATAGGCCTCGTCGACCTTCTCGATCAGCGCGTTGAGCCGTGTCAGCGCCCAGCGGTCCAGGTGCAGCATCTCCTCCGGCGATACCAGATCGTCGGCGTCGAAGCCGTCCAGGTTGCCCAGACAGTAGCGGGCGGTGTTGCGGAACTTCAGATAGTTCTGGCTCAGCTGGCGGAAGATCTCCTTGGAGCAGCGCACGTCCACATGGTAGTCGGCGGAGCCGGCCCACAGGCGGATCATATCCGCGCCGAATTCCTTGATGATATCGGCGGGGTCAACGCCGTTGCCAAGAGACTTGTGCATGGCCTTGCCCTCGCCGTCCACGGTCCAGCCGTGGGTCAGGCACTCGCGATACGGGGCGCCCTTGCCCAGCGCGCCGACAGCGACGAGCAGCGAGGACTGGAACCAGCCGCGATACTGGTCGCCGCCCTCCATGTACATGTCCGAGGGCCAGAAGCCCTGGTCACGCTGCATGGCGGCGTAGTGGGTGGAGCCGGAGTCGAACCAGCCGTCCAGCGTGTCGGTTTCCTTGGTGAAGTGCGTGCCGCCGCAGTGGGGGCACACGAAGCCGGCGGGCAGGATGGCGTCGGCGTCCCGGTCAAACCAGGCGTTGCTGCCTTCCTTTTCGAACAGGGAGGCGACGGCCTCGATGCTCTCGTCGGTGCAGACCACCTTGTGGCAGTCGTCGCAGTAGAACACCGGGATGGGCAGACCCCAGCGGCGCTGACGGGAGATGCACCAGTCGGCGCGCTCGCGGATCATGGCGCCCATGCGCTCCTTGCCCCAGGCGGGCAGCCAGCGCACGTCGTCGCAGGCCTTGACGGCCTCTTCCTTGAAGGAATCGACCGAGCAGAACCACTGGGGCGTGGCGCGGAAGATGATGGGGCTTTTGCAGCGCCAGCAGTGGGGGTAGCTGTGGACGATCTCCTCGCTGGCGAAGAGCATGCCGCTCTCGCGCATATCGGCGAGGATGATGGGGTTGGATTCCTCGGTCTTCAGACCGGCGTATTTGCCGGCGTAGTCGGTGTGGCGGCCCTGGTCGTCCACGGGCACCACCATCTCCATGCCGTAGCGCATGCAGGTCTGGTAGTCGTCGGCGCCGAAGCCGGGCGCGGTGTGCACGCAGCCGGTGCCGGAGTCCATGGTGACATAGTCCGCCAGCAGCAGACGGGAGGTCTTGTCCAGGAAGGGATGGCGGGCCAGCATGTTCTCGAAGAAGCGGCCCGGGTGGCGCTCGACGATCTCATAGTTCTCAAAGCCGCCCACACGCATGACCTTGTCGCACAGGGCCTCGGCCAGGATGAACATCTCGCCGTCCTCGTTTTTGACGATGACGTAGTCGTCCACCGGGTTGAGGGCGATGGCCAGGTTGCCCGGCAGGGTCCAGATCGTGGTAGTCCAGATCACGAAGGACAGACGGGAAAGGTCAAGGTGGGAGAGCTTGCCCAGATCGTCCTGGATGGGGAAGCGGACATACACGGTGGTGCAGGGGTCGTCCTGGTACTCGATCTCGGCCTCGGCCAGGGCGGTCTCGTCCTTGGGGCACCAGTACACGGGCTTCAGGCCCTTGTAGATGTGCCCGTTGCGGTACATCTTGCCGAAGATGCGGATCTCATCGGCCTCGAAGCCCTTGTCCATCGTCAGATAGGGGTGATCCCAGTCGCCGATGACGCCCAGGCGCTTGAAGCCCTCGCGCTGGATGCCCACATACTTGAGGGCGTAGGCCTCGCAGGCGCTGCGGAAGTCCGCCACGCTCATGGCCTTGTGGTTGAGCTTCTGCTCCTTGATGATGGCGCTCTCGATGGGCATGCCATGGTTGTCCCAGCCGGGGATGTAGGGCGTGTAGTAGCCCCGCATGGCGTAGGAGCGGATGATGAAGTCCTTGATGGACTTGTTCAGGGCGTGGCCCATATGGATGCTGCCGTTGGAGAAGGGAGGGCCGTCATGCAGCGAAAAGCGGGGCTTGCCCTCGTTTTTCTTCAGCAGCTCCTCGTAGAGCTTCTCGTCCTCCCAGCGCTTGAGCATATCGGGCTCGCGCTTGGGCAGACCGGCGCGCATCGGAAAATCGGTTTTCGGAAGGTTCAAAGTGGCGTTGTAGTCCTGTGCCATTGGATAGGTCTCCTGTTAATAATAAGGATAAGGGGGCGCGCGCAACAGCGCCCGCCCCAATCGTGCAGGTGAAAATCAGAAGCTGAAGGGCTGCGTGCTGTCGAAACGGCGCTCCGGCTTGGCGGCGCCAATGGCGGAGGAGATGTCGATATCCACGCTCTCGTCGGGCTGGATGCGGGAGACCGAGCGCTCGATGCTGCGCACGGCGTCATCGATGGAGGACTGGGAGACCTGAGAGGCGGCGGCAGCCTGGGCGGCGGCCTGCGCGGCGGCCTGGGCGGCGGCAGCCTGGGCGGCGGCTTCGGCCTTTGCGGCCTCGGCGGCGGCCTTCTCCTCGGGGATGAAGCCGTTGCCGATGTCCTCGATGGTCTGCATCTGCTTGTCGCAGACCTCGCGCATGGAGTCCAGGAACTTCAGGGTGGCGGCCTTGGCGGCGGCGAGGCGGTTCTCCTCGGCCTCGGCCTGCTCGGTGATGGAGCCGATCTTGGCGTTGACCTGACGGTCAGCCTCGGCGAGCATGGCGGCGGCGCGGCTGCGGGCCTCGGACTCGATCTGGACGGCGAGCTTCTGGGCGCTGAGGACGGCCATGTTCAGGGCCTCTTCATTGGCGCGGTACTCCTCGATCTTGTCGACGAGGATCTTCATCTTGCTCTTGAGAACGGCGTTTTCCTTCTGGGCCGCGGTCACGTCCTCGGCCAGCTCTTCCAGAAAATCGTCGACGGAAGCCATATCGTAGCCGCCGAATTTGGCCTTCTCAAACGTCTTTTCACGAATGTCCTGTGCGGTAATCATACCAATATCCACCTTTCTTTTTCTTGGGCAGGCACCGCGGGGCCGCGGGGGCGTACCGGGCGCTGTCTGAGCCTTTTTCGTTTTGTTTTTGTATTTCGAAAAAAGCTAACTATCTGAACTATCTGAAATTATAATGGACAAAAATCGGGGCGCGATCAGAAGTAATCGCCGCCGGTCTCGGCGGAGTCGTTCTGGGCGCTGAGCACGTCCACGTTCTGGGGCGTGACAAAATAGGTCTTGGCGCTGACAGGGGTGATCTTGCCCTGCAGGGCAAAGGCGATGCCGGACATGAAGTCCAGCAGACGGCGGGCATTCTCGGTGGGAAGGCCCTCGAGCGTCATGACCACGCTGCGTCCCTGCAGCATGTGGCCCACCAGCTCGCCGGCCTCGTCAAAGGTCTTGGGGTTGAAGAGAATGACCTGGGTGTCGTTGCCGCCGAAGTTGACGGTCCGCTCCCGCAGGGGGGACTTGGGCCGATTCTGGCGGCGCGCGCCGAAGGCGCTGAACAGTCCGCCGCCGGCGGCGGGACGCTGGGCGCTTTCCCGTTCGGCAGCGGCCTCGGGCTCCGGCGCGCTCTCTTCGCCGAAGGCGCTCTCAAACTGCTGCTGGGCGGCGCTTACCGCGGCGGCCGAGCTGCGCTCGGCTTCGCTGGCGCCTTCAAAGAAATCGTCGTCGTCATCGTAGGGCTGGGTCAGTTTTTTCAGCTCGTCCATGAAACCCATGGCATATCCTCCAGAGAATCGCTCAGTTTTTTTCGGGATAGATCCTGGCGCCGAAGATGGCGGTGCCGACGCGAACGATGTTCGCGCCGCAGCGGATCGCGGCCTCGTAATCGTCGCTCATCCCCATAGACATAAAATCCATGCGTACATTATCGTATTTTTTCTCGCAATTGTCAATAAAAAGCTGCTTCATTCTTATAAAATAATGCGTATTGTCGTCCCCATTTTCGCATTTGGGCGGAATTGCCATCAGCCCGCGGACACGCACCCCCGCCAGAGAGGAGGCGGCGGCGAGAGCGGGGGCGATCTCCTCCGGGGCGAAGCCGGACTTGGAGCTCTCCGCGCCGATATTGACCTCCAGCAGCACGTCCTGGACAAGCCCGCGGCCGAGGGCGCAGCGGCTGATGGCCGCCAGCAGCTCCACCGAGTCCACCCCGTGGATCAGCGCGGCGGTGCCCACGACGAACTTGACCTTATTTTTCTGCAGATGGCCGATAAAATGCAAAGGCGCGCCCTCGTAGGCTCCGAGGGCGCACTTTTCCAGCATCTCCTGAACGCGGTTTTCGCCGCAGGCGTCCACACCTGCGGCAATGGCCTCGCGCACGCGCGCGGCGCTGTTGGTTTTCGAGGCGGCGACGAGCATGATCTCGTCCGGCTCCCGCCCGGCGGCAAGGGCCGCGGCGGCGATGTTTTTCTTCACAAGCGCGACGTTTTCAGCGATAGTCATCGTTCTCTCTCTTTCTTCTCTGCCTCCCCGGGAGGGGGCAAAGATTGTCCGCGTCCGGTTTTCTTTTCTTCGGCGGGCTCTCCCGCCGCAATACGTTCTTCCCCCGGAGGGGGGAAGAAAGAGACTGCCGGGACACACCCGCCCTTGCTTCCCCCGCCGGGGAGGTGTCAGCGCAGCTGACGAAAGGGGGAGATCAATCCATGCCGCTCCCTCAGCTTTCGCCGTCCAGGGGGATGGGGCGGACGGGCACCACCGTGGAGATGGCGTGCTTGTAGATCATCTGCTGCTTGCCCTCGGAATCGAGGATCACGGTAAAGCCGTCAAAGCCGCGGATGACCCCGCGCAGCTGAAAGCCGTTCATCAGAAACATGGTCACGGCCAGCTTGTCCCTGCGTGCCTGGTTAAGAAACTGCTCCTGGAGATTTTGCGTTTTCTGCATATGTCAGCCGACTCCTTTTTCTCGCGGAGCGGCCGCAAACGCCGCGCGCCGCCCCCGGTATCATATAGTATGCGCGCCTTTTTCCAAGAAAAGACGGCAGCCTTGGCGGATACGAAAACCGGCAGGGCTTCGAATCCACGGCTCCTATGATAAACCGCGTGCGGTAAGGAATTCTGTCGAAAGACGGAGGCAGTCTGCAAAATCGTCTTCGCCGGTCCGCTCGATGCGAAAAGCATCCGGCGTCCGGTTGAACCAGGTCAGCTGGCGCTTGGCGTAGCGGCGGGAGCTTTGCTTGATCTGCTCCACAGCCTCCTCCCGGCTGATCTCGCCCCGGAGCGCCGCCGCGGCCTCCTTGTAGCCGATGGCCTGCATGGCGGTGCTGTCGCCCGACACCCCGCTTTGCAGCAGGGCCGCCACCTCGTCAAAAAGCCCGGCGTCCACCATCGCGTCCACCCGCGCGTCGATGCGCCCGTAGAGCACCGAGCGGTCGGAAAAGCCCAGGTGGATGCGCGCGCCGTCATAGCGCGGCGGCAGAGCGCGGGTGCGCAGATCGTGCTGCGTAATGGTCTCGCCGGTCAGCCGGTAGATCTCGATGGCGCGGATGATGCGACGCAGGTCCGAGGGGTGCAGCTTTTCGGCCCGCTGAGGGTCGAAGGAGGCAAGCTCCTTGAGCAGCGCCTCGCCGCCCTCGGCGTCATAGCGCGCGCCCAGGGCGCGGCGCAGACTCTCGTCGCCCTCCTCGCGCCCGGCGAAGTCCCGCCCGGACAACAGCGAGTCGATATACAGCCCCGTCCCGCCCACGATCACGGGCAGCTTTCCCCGCGCGAGCAGCTCGTCGCAGCAGCGCGAGGCCTCCTCCACATAGCGCGAGACGCTGTAGTTCTCCTCCGGCTCCGCCACGTCCAGCATGTGATGGGGTACCAGCTTCCGCTCCTCCGCCGTGGCCTTGGCGGTGCCGATGTCCATGCGGCGGTAGATCTGCATGGAGTCGGCGCTGACGATCTCGCCGTGATAGCGCCGGGCCAGCGCGATGCCCAGCGCGGTCTTGCCCGAGGCCGTGGGCCCCGCGACCACGATGACCTGCGGCGCGCTCATACGATGCGCCGGAAGAGCTTGTCCAGCTCTTTTTTCGTCACCACGGCGGACACCGGCCGGCCGTGGGGGCAGTATTTGACGGCGCCGGACAGCACCGCCTCCACCACCCGCTCCAGCTCCTCGACCGTGTTGTCCCAGCCGGCCTTGATGGCGGCCTTGCAGGCCACGGTGTGCAGGATCTCGTCCCGGGCGTCCTCGGGCCGCGGGGCGCGGCCGTGGGCGAGCTTGTCGCAGATCTCCTCGATGGCGCCCTCCACGTCGGCCTCACGCAGATCGGCGGGCAGGGCGCGGACGATGAATTCGCTCTCGCCGAAGGGCTCGATCTCAAAACCCAGGGACGTGAAGAGCTCGGCGTTCTGCTCCAGCAGCTCGGCCAGCTCGCCGCCGGGGCGGATCGTCACCGGCGTCAGCAGCGCCTGGGCCATGACGCTGCGGTCCTGCGCCTTGAGCCGGTCAAAGATCATGCGCTCGTGGGCGGCGTGCTTGTCGATGAGCACAAGCTCCTCGCCCTTCTCCACGATGATGTAGGTCTTCATGGCCTCACCCACGATCTTGTGGTCGGCCACGGTCGGTTTTTCCACATTTTGAACAGCTTTTTCCACAATCCGGGAGCCCGCGGGCGCCTCAAAGGCTGTCGTATCAAGGCTTTTCGGGGCGAAAGACGGGGAAGGGTCCAACCTGGGACCGGCGGGGCGGGCGAGGGCATAGCTGTCAGAGCGCGAAAAGCTGCCCGACAGGTCCAGCCGCGCCTGGTCCGGCGTGTCGGGGGCGCGCAGACCCGTGGGCTTCCACGAGCCGCCGGCCACCCGCTGGGCCGCCGGCGCCTTCGCCGGGGCGGCGGCGTAGCCGTTGGAGCGGAACTGCTCCGCGCTCATGCTCTGATAAAAGTCCTCCCGGGGCTTGACGCGGTTTTCGGGAAGCTCGGCGGCGGGGGAGCTGACGCGCTCCTCGCCGTTCAGGGCGCTGAGCACCGCGTAATACACCGCGTCGAAGACCTTGCGCTCGTCGCTGAACTTGACCTCGGCCTTGGTGGGGTGGACGTTCACGTCCACGCTGCCGTAGGACAGACTCAGATACAGTGCGCAGGCGGGGTAGCGCCCGGTCAAAAGGGTGTTTTTATAGGCCTGTTCCACGGCGGCCTGCAGCAGCTGCGAGCGGATGGTGCGGCCGTTGCAGAAGAAAAACTGCATGCCGCGGTTGCCCCGCCCCGCCGAGGGGGAGGACACATAGCCCGACACGCTCACGCTGTCGTTTTCGCCGGTGCATTTGAGCATGTCCGCCACCATCGTGCGGCCCAGCAGCGCGTACAGGCAGGAATCCTGCCGCCCGTCGCCGGGGGAGAAGAACGGCTCTTCGCCGTCGCGGATAAAGCGGAAGCTCACCTCCGGGTGGGCCAGGGCGCAGCGCAGCGCCGCATTCTGGCAGGCGGAGGCCTCGGAGCGGTCGGATTTCAGAAATTTCTGGCGGGCGGGGGTGTTGTAGAACAGCTCGCGCACCTCCATGGTGGTGCCCTCCGGGCAGCCGCAGGGGCGCATGTCCTGGATGTCCCCGGACTCCAGCGTGACGAGCGTGCCCTCGGCCGCGCCCTTTTCCCGGGTGGTCAGGGTAATCCTGGACACGCTGGAGATGGCGGCCAGCGCCTCGCCGCGAAAGCCCATGGTGGCGATGGCCTCCAGATCCCGGGCCTCGCGCAGCTTGCTGGTGGCGTGGCGCAGAAAGGCCACGCCCGCGTCCTCCGGTGACATGCCGCAGCCGTCGTCGGTCACGCGGATATAGGTGGAGCCGCCGCCGCGGATCTCCACGGTGATGTTACGGGCCCCGGCGTCCAGGGCGTTTTCGCACAGCTCCTTGATGACCGAGGCGGGACGCTCCACCACCTCGCCGGCGGCGATCAGGTCCGCCACATGGGGGGAGAGTAGGTTGATAACGCTCATGGTGATTTCTCCTGTTGTTTCAATGTGGCTATTATACAGGATTTCAGTTGAAAATTCCATAGCTTTTATGCTATCATAAACTGATATTGTATTGGTTGAAACGGAAGGACAGACTATGGCATACACAAGACAGACCATCGACAGCGCCGCCATCGAGCGCCAGCGCGCCATCTGCGCCGAAATCTTTGAAAAGGTCACCGCGGACGGGGCCCGGCCCCTGGCTCTGGTGGACACCTACGGCTGCCAGCAGAACGAGGCCGACAGCGAAAAGCTGCGGGGCTATCTGGCGGAGATGGGCTACGGCTTTACGCAGGACGAGTTTCAGGCGGACGTGATCGTGGTGAACACCTGCGCCGTGCGCGAGCACGCCGAGATGCGCGTGCTGGGCAACGTGGGCGCGCTCAACCACAGCAAAAAGGCCCGCCCGGGACAGATCATCGCGGTCTGCGGCTGCATGGTCCAGCAGGAGCATATGGCGCAGAAGATCAAGATGTCCTATCCCATCGTGGACCTGGTCTTCGGCCCCCACGAGCTGTGGCGCTTTCCTGAGCTGCTGCGCGCCGTGATGGAAAAGCACAGGCGCGTGTTTGCCGCGGACAAAAACGACGGCGCCGTGGCCGAGGGCATCCCCGTGCGGCGCGACGGCACGGTCAAGGCCTGGCTGTCCATCATGTACGGCTGCAACAACTTCTGCACCTACTGCATCGTCCCCTACGTGCGCGGACGCGAGCGCTCCCGCCGCCCCGAGGACGTGGTGGCCGAGGCCCGCGCGCTGGTCGAGGCCGGCTATAAAGACATCACGCTGCTGGGCCAGAACGTGAACTCCTACGGCAAGGATCTGGACTGCGGTGTGGATTTTGCCGACCTGATCGCCATGATCAACGCCATCCCCGGGGATTTTCTGATCCGCTTCATGACCAGCCACCCGCGCGACGCCACGGAAAAGCTCTTCCGCACGATGGCGGCGTGCGAAAAGTGCGCCCACCACATCCACCTGCCGGTGCAGTCCGGCAGCGACACGATCTTAAAGCGCATGAACCGGCACTATGACCGCGCGAAGTATCTGGAGGAGATCGCCACGGCCCGGCGCTATATGCCGGACATCGTCATCACCACGGACATCATCGTGGGCTTCCCCGGCGAGACGGAGGAGGACTTTGCCGACACCCTCTCGCTGTGCGAGGAGGTGCGCTTTGACGCCATGTTCACCTTTATCTACTCCAAGCGCGTGGGCACGCCCGCGGCGACGATGCCGGACCCCTATACGCGCGAGGACAAGCAGAAGCATTTCGACGCGCTCACGGAGCTGGCAAACCGCATCTCCGGCGAGAAGCACCGGGAGTACGAGGGCCGGACCCTGCGCGTCCTGGTGGACGGCGAGACCGGGAAGGAGGAGTACAACCTCTCCAGCCGCACCAACGGCGGCAGGCTTGTGCACCTGCGCGGCGACAAGAGCCTGATCGGGCAGTTCGTCGAGGTCAGGATCACCGCCTCCAACACCTGGGCCCTTTACGGCGAGCTTGCGTAAGCAAAAAACCTTCCCCTCGCAAGGGGAAGGTGCCCCAGTGCGCACACTGGGGCGGATGAGGTCCCCTTTGTTTCGACTTTTCTAGAGGCTTTTTAAGACCTCATCCACCGCTGCGGCGGTCCCCACTTCCGGTTTGCCGCATTTGCCGTTTGCGGTATTCGCATAAATGCTCATGCCGCAAAGCGGCGCAGCTGCACAAATTGCGTCTTTGCTTTGTCCGCCCCCGGCGGCGCAAAGCCGCAATTCCCCGTGCGCGGGGAAGGTCAAAAGCGCGGGAACGGAAAAGAAACTCAAATGGAATGCCATTCGCCGTGCCTGCGGAATTTTTGACTTTGCTGCATCTGCCCCCGGCGGCGCAAAGCCACAATTCCCCGTGCGCGGGGAAGGTCAGGAGAGGCGGAAACGGAAAAGGAGCACAAATGGAATACTATGCGCCGCGCCTGCGGCAGTATGCCCGTGCGCTTCGAAAAAACATGACGGAGGAAGAGAGAAAGCTGTGGTATGGCTTTCTCAAAAGCCTTCCCGTAACGGTCAAGCGGCAGCAGCGGATCGGCCGTTACATCGCGGATTTTTATATTCCATCCTGCCGGCTTGCAATCGAACTGGACGGCTCGCAGCATTATGAAGAAGCCGGGCTGGAATACGATCAAAGAAGAGAAGAAGCTTTTGCGGAAAGAGGTATCGCGGTTGCCCGGTATCCGAACAACGCGGTCACACAAAACTTTTCCGGCGTATGCGAGGATATTCTGAGACGGATCCCCTCAGCGAAAAAAACAGAAACGGAGAAAAACGATGGCTGAACTCACGCCGATGAAGCGGCAGTACAACGAGATCAAGGAGCAGCACAGGGACTGTCTGCTCTTCTTCCGCCTCGGCGATTTTTATGAGATGTTCGACGAAGACGCCAAGATCGCCTCGCGGGAGCTGGATCTGACGCTGACCACCCGGGACCGCAGCATCGCCGACCCCGAGGAGCGTACCCCCATGTGCGGCGTGCCCTACCACAGCGCCGAGGCCTACATCGCCCGGCTGATCGCCCGGGGCTACAAGGTGGCCATCTGCGAGCAGACCGAGGACCCCGCCCTGGCCAAGGGCCTGGTGTCCCGGGACGTGGTGCGCATCATCACCCCCGGCACCGTCACCGACAGCTCCATGCTGGAGGAGGGGCGCAGCAACTACCTCTGCGCCATCGACCTGGAGGGCGGCCGCGGCGGCATCGCCTTCTGCGACATCTCCACCGGCGAGTTCTGCTGCGCCAGCTTTGAAAACGACGCCGTCAACCATATCATCAACGAGCTGGGCCGCTTCGCCCCGCGGGAGGCCATCCTCTCCTACGGCGCCGAGAACGAGCGCGCCATCATCGGCTTCCTGCAGAAGAAGCTGGACGCCATGATCGAGAGCGGCGGCGACCGCTTTGAATATCTGGGCGCCTCCATCCGCCTGTGCCGCCAGTTCGGCTTTGCCGACGTGGACGAGAGCGGTCTGGGCGAGCAGAGCGCCGCCATCTGCGCCGCGGGGGCGCTTCTGGCCTACATTGCCGAGACGCAGAAATGCGACATGAACCACATCGGCCGCCTGGACGTGTTCTACGGCGGACGCTATATGGAGCTGGACTGGACCACCCGCCGCAATCTGGAGCTGACCGAGTCGCTGCGCAGCGGCGAAAAGCGCGGCTCGCTGCTGTGGGTGCTGGACAAGACCAAGACCCCCATGGGCGGGCGCATGCTGCGCGCCTGGGTCGAGCGGCCGCTGCTGAGCGCGGTGGCCATCAAGCGCCGCCTCACCGCCGTGGACGAGCTGTACCGGGACAACGTCTCCCGGGGCGAGCTGACCGTGGCCCTGCGGGAGATCACCGATATGCAGCGCCTGATCGGCCGCATCGTCTACGGCACGGCGGGCGGGCGCGATCTGCGGGCCCTGGGGCTGTGCTGCGCCGCGCTGCCGCGGCTGCGTGAGCTGCTCGCGCCCTTCACGGCGCTGGAGCTGCGGGAGATCGCCGCCATGGACACGCTGGGCGACGTCTGCGCGCGCATCGGCGAGGCGATCTGCGACGATCCCCCCTTCTCGGTGCGCGAGGGCGGCATCCTGCGCCCCGGCTACAGCGAAGAGGTGGACCGGCTGCGGGACGTGCGCGACAACGGCGCCCGCCTGGTGGCCGAGCTGGAGACGCGCGAGCGCGAGCGCACCGGCATCAAAAAGCTGAAGGTGGGCTATAACAAGGTCTTCGGCTACTTCATCGACGTACCCAAATCCGCCGGGGAGGACAACATCCCCGCCGACTATATCCGCAAACAGACTCTGGTGTCCAACGAGCGCTACTTCACCCCGGAGCTCAAGGAGCTGGAAAACACCCTCATGACCGCCCGCGAGCGCATCAACGAGCTGGAGTACCGTTACTTCTGCGAGCTGCGCGACGGCGTGGCCGCCCAGGTGGAGCGCGTGCAGCGCAGCGCCGAGGCCGTGGCCCGGCTGGACGCCCTGTGCTCGCTGGCCGAGGTGGCCGTGCGCAACGGCTACACCATGCCGGAGGTGGACACCTCCCGCGCCATCCGCATCACGGAGGGCCGCCATCCGGTGGTGGAGCAGACCATGAAGGACGTGCTCTTCGTCCCCAACGACACCACCCTCGACGACGCCGACGAGCGCGTCGCCATCGTCACCGGCCCCAACATGGCCGGCAAATCCACCTATATGCGCCAGACGGCGCTGATCGTCCTCATGGCCCAGATGGGCTCCTTTGTCCCGGCCAAAAGCGCCCTCATCGGCATCGTGGACCGGGTCTTCACCCGCATCGGCGCCTCGGACGACCTGGCCTCGGGCCAGTCCACCTTCATGGTGGAGATGAACGAGATGGCCAACATCCTGGCCCACGCCACGTCCTCGTCCCTGCTGATCCTCGACGAAATCGGCCGCGGCACCTCCACCTTCGACGGCATGGCCATCGCCCGCGCGGTGCTGGAGTACTGCGCCGACAAGCGCCGTCTGGGGGCCAAGACCATGTTCGCCACCCACTACCATGAGCTCTCAGCCCTGGAGGGCGAGCTGGCAGGCGTGCGCAACTACAACATCACCGCCAAGAAGCAGGGCGGCACGCTGGTGTTCCTGCGCAAGATCGTGCGGGGCGCCGCCGACGACAGCTACGGCATCGAGGTGGCGAAGCTGGCGGGGCTGCCCGACAGCGTGATCGGCAAGGCCAAGGGCTATCTCAAGGAGCTCACCGGCGCCGGTCCCGCGGCGCTGACCGCCTCGGCCGCCAAAGCCCGGGAGGGCCAGATCAGCCTGTCCGACGTGGGCGGCGACGAGGTGCGCGACATCCTGTGCGCCACCGATCTGAACACCATCACCCCCATCGAGGCCATGAACCTGCTCTTCGAGCTGCAGAGAAAGGCCAGGGGCTGAGCGATGGAGGAAACCCGACCCTTTACCAGCCGCCCCGCGCGCTGGGAGAGCGTGATCGCCATCGCCTATATCCCCGTGCATATCTATCTCCTGCCCCGGCTGCTGGTGCGCACCGCGGGGCAGTCGCTGGACGCGGTGAGTCTGAACGTGGTCTGCTACGTCATCGCCGCGCTGCTGCTGCTTTTCTGCATGCGGCGCTTCCTGTTCCGGGACTTCAACGCCCTGTGCGACTATGGCCCCGGCGTGCTGGTGGAGCTGCTGCGCTTTTACGGGCTGCTGCTCCTGGGGAATCTGGCGGTCAATCTGGCGCTGATGGCCCTGGGCTTTACCAGCAACCCCAACAACGAGACCATTTACGGCTTCGCCGGCGACGAGCTGGGCAAAACCGCCGCCATGGCGGTGTTCCTGGCCCCCATCGCCGAGGAGCTGATGTTCCGCGCCGGGCTCTTCGGCACGCTGCGGCACTATAACCGCATCGCGGCCTACGCCGTGAGCATGGCCCTCTTCGCCGTCTATCACGTGTGGAGCTTCGCGCTGACGGACGCGCGCGCCTGGGTCTATGTGCTGCAATACCTGCCGGCGGGCTTTCTGCTGGCGCGGATCTATGAAAAAACCGATTCCATCTGGGGCTCGATCTTCCTGCATATGACCGTCAACGGCGTGTCCATGCTGATCGTGTCCCAACTGGGGGCCTATCTGTGAACGAAACCGTTATCCGCCCGATCGCCCGTTTTGAGAGCGACTTCCCCGAAAAATTCGGCATCCCGCGCCAGGCGGGGGTGGTGGAGGCGCTGCGGGGCCGCGTGGTCTTTGAGCCGGCCTGGCGCAGCGACGACGCCCTGCGGGGCATCGAGGGCTTCTCCCACCTGTGGCTGATCTGGCAATTCAGCGAAAACCTGCGCGAGCACTACGCCCCCACCGTGCGCCCGCCCCGACTGGGCGGCAACGAGCGCGTGGGCGTCTTCGCCACCCGCTCGCCCTTCCGGCCCAACGCCCTGGGGCTGAGCTGCGTGCGCCTGCTGGGACTGGAGCGGACGGCGGACCGGGGCACGGTGCTGCTGGTCGGCGGGGCCGATCTGATGGACGGCACGCCGATCTTCGACGTCAAGCCCTATCTGCCCTACGCCGACGCCCACAGCGAGGCCAAAGGCGGCTTCGCGCCCGACGCGGGAGAAACCCTTCGGGTGGAGATAGCGCCCGCGTCGCTCGAAAAGATCCCGCCGGACAAGCGCGAGGCGCTGCGCGGCGTCCTGGAAAACGACCCGCGGCCCCGCTATCACGGCGACGGCGAGCGGGTGTACGCCATGAGCTTTGCGGGCCTGACGGTGCGCTTTCGCGTTTCGGAGGGGACACTCTGCGTGACCGAGGTGGAGGAAACGACATGACAAGAAACTACGCCGACGAATTTGAAAAGCGCGTGGCCTGGATCCGTTCCCTGGTGGCGAGCGCCCACGCCCGCGGCATCGTCTTCGGCAATTCCGGCGGCAAGGACAGCGCTCTGGTGGGCATCCTGTGCAAGGCCGCCTGCGACAACACGCTGGGCGTGCTGCTGCCCTGCGGTTCAAAGCGCAACTACGGCCTTGACGCCGACGACGGCCGCACCCTGGCCGCGCAGTACGGCATCGAGACCCGGCTGGTGGATCTCACCGGCGTGCGCGACGCGCTGTGCGCGGAGCTGGGCAGGGTCACGGCACTCAACGACCAGGCGCTGACCAACCTGGCGCCCCGGCTGCGGATGAGCACGCTCTACGCCATCGCCGCCGCGGAGGGCCGCCTGGTGGCGGGCACCGGCAACCGCAGCGAGATCCACATGGGCTACTTCACCAAGTGGGGCGACGGCGGCAGCGACTTCAACCCCATCGCCGATCTGACCGCCAGCGAGGTCTTCGCCTTTCTGGAATACCTGGGCGCGCCCCGCGCCATCATCGACAAGGCCCCCTCGGCCGGACTGTACGACGGCCAGACCGACGAGGCCGAAATGGGCGTGAGCTACGCCGCCATCGACCGCTATCTGGAAACGGGCGAGGCGGAGCCGGACGCGCGCGCCGTCATCGAGCGCTATCACCGCCAAAGCGAGCATAAACGCCGCGGCGTGGCCGTCTACCGGCCGGAGGAAAACGAACATGCATGAGTTTTATGAAAATCCCCTGTGCGGCCGCTATGCCGACGAGGAGATGAAGCGTCTGTTCTCCGACGACGTGAAGTTCTCCACCTGGCGGCGGCTGTGGCTGGTGCTGGCCGAGAGCGAGCAGGAGCTGGGGCTGCCCATCACCGACGAGCAGCTGGGCGAGATGCGCGCGCATCTGACGGACATCGACTATGACGCCGCCGCGCGCCACGAGCACGAGGTGCGCCACGACGTGATGGCCCACGTGCTGACCTTCGGCGAGTGCTGCCCCACGGCCCGGCCCATCATCCACCTGGGCGCCACCAGCTGCTATGTGGGGGACAACACCGACGTGATCCGCATGCGCGACGGCCTTTTGCTGATCCGCCGCCTGCTGCTGAGCGCCATCGACGCCCTGGCCGCCTTTGCCGACGAGCACGCCGCCATGCCGACCCTGGCCTACACCCACTTCCAGGCCGCCCAGCCCACCACCGTGGGCAAGCGCTCCTGCCTGTGGATAAACGACCTTATCTTCGACCTCCAGCAGCTGGACTTCCAGCTCTCTGAGCTGAAGCTCCTGGGCTGCAAGGGCACCACCGGCACCTCCGCCAGCTTCCTGGCCCTCTTCGACGGCGACGCTGAAAAGGCCGAGGCGCTGGAGGCGCGGATCGCCGAAAAGCTGGGCTTCTCCGCCTGTCAGGCCGTCAGCGGCCAGACCTACAGCCGCAAGGCCGACTTCGCCGTGCTCCAGGTGCTCTCGGGCATCGCCCAGAGCGCGTCGAAATTCGCCACCGACATCCGGCTGCTGAGCCACCTCAAGGAGTTCGACGAGCCCTTTGAGAGCGGCCAGATCGGCTCCTCGGCCATGGCCTACAAACGCAACCCCATGCGCTCGGAGCGCATCTGCTCGCTCGCGCGCTATCTGATCTGCGACGTGCAGAACGCCGCCGTCACCGCCTCCACCCAGTGGCTGGAGCGCACGCTGGACGACAGCGCCAACCGCCGCATCAGCATCCCGGAGGCCTTCCTCTGCGCCGACGCGGTGCTGAATCTGGTCATCAACGTGGCCCGGGGCATGAAGGTCTACGGCGCCGTCGTGGAAAAGCATCTGCGCGACGAGCTGCCCTTCATGGCGACGGAGAACATCCTCATGTACTGCGTCCGCGCCCGGGGCGGCGACCGCCAGACCCTGCACGAGGCCATCCGGAAGCACTCGGTGGCCGCGGCGCAGCAGGTCAAGCAGTTCGGACGGGAGAACGATCTGATGGAGCGCATCGCCGCCGATCCGCTCTTCGGTCTGAGCCGCGAAGAGCTCGACGCCATCGCCGATCCCGCGGCCTTTACCGGCATGGCCGAGCGCCAGTGCCGGCGCTATCTGGCCGAAACGGTGCGGCCCCTGCTGGAGGAAAACAAAAATCTGCTCGGCGCGAAGGCCGAGATCAACGTATAAAAAGGAGATTAGAGACATGCTGACAGCGATCGTAGGAACCAACTGGGGCGACGAGGGAAAGGGCCGCATGGTCGACCTTCTGAGCGAAAAGTATGACGTGGTGGTCCGCTACCAGGGCGGCAACAACGCCGGTCACACCGTCATCAACGAAAAGGGCAAGTTCATCATGAACCTGATGCCCTCGGGCATTCTGCGCGATGAGACCGTCAACGTCCTGGGCCCCGGCATCGTCATCGATCTGGAGCACCTGTGGGGCGAGGCCCAGCGCCTGCGCGAGGCGGGCATCGAGATCACCCCCGCGCATCTGAAGCTCAGCGACCGGGCCACCATCTGCATGCCCTACCACAAGCTGCTCGACGGTCTGGAGGAGGACCGCCTGGGCGACAAGAAGTTCGGCTCCACCCGCCGGGGCATCTCGCCGGTCTATGCCGACAAGTACATGAAAAAGACCATCCGCATGGGCGATCTGCTGCACTGGGACACCCTGCGCGAGCGGCTTGCGGGCATCCTGGAGTGGAAGAACCTGACGGTGGAAAAGGGCTACGGCCACGCCCCCGTGGAGCTCGACGAGATCATGGACTGGCTGGAGAAGTACGGCCGCCCCTTCGCGCCCTACGTGTGCAACACCACAGAGTATATCCGCAGCGCCATGGACGCGGGCAAGAGCGTGATCTTCGAGGCCCAGCTGGGCGCCCTGCGCGACATTGACTTCGGCATCTATCCCTACACCTCCGCCTCCACCACGCTGGCGGCCTACGCCCCCATCGGCGCGGGCGTGCCCTTTGCCCGGCTGGACGAGAGCATCGGCATCATGAAGGCCTATTCCAGCTGCGTGGGCGAGGGCCCCTTCACCTGCGAGCTGTTCGGCGACGAGGCCCACGCCCTGCGCGAGGCCGGCGGTGAGTACGGCGCGGCCACGGGACGGCCCCGGCGCGTGGGCGGCTTTGACGTGGTGGCCTCCCGCTACGGCGCCCAGATGCAGGGCTGCAGCTATATCGCCCTGACCAAGCTGGACGTGCTGAGCTATCTGGAGGAGATCCCCGTTTGCACCCACTACGAGATCGACGGCAGGCTGACCGACGTCTTCCCCTCCGACATCGACGAGCTCAACGCCGCCAAGCCCGTGTACGAGACTGTTCCCGGCTTCCACTGCGACATCTCCGGCTGCCGCACCAGGGAGGAGCTGCCTCAGGCGGCGCTGGACTACATCCGCTATATCGAAAAGCAGGTGGGCTGCCCCATCAAGTACGTCTCCGTCGGCGCCGAGCGCGACGCGTATATCGAGATGTTCTGAGACAGTGCCGCGGCGCGGCGCATATACTGGGCCGGAAGCCTTGACAAAAGCCGCGGAACGTGGTTAAGTAAACGGGTATCAAAGAAGGACCGGAGGAGCGGACATGCAGAAAAACGGCAAGTGCGTCTGTCGCGGCGCGCGCTGTTGTGAGCGCGTGTATCTTGCCATGCCCGTCTGCGTTCTCTGAGGGTCTGTTTTAACCGTCAAACAGCGACCGGAGAGCCATGCGGCTCTCCGGTCAACTTTTTTCGTCAGGAGTAAGAACTATGTCGTCTGTATACACCTCTGTGGAGCAGCTGATCGGCGCCACGCCGCTGCTGGAGCTCACGCACATCGAAAGGGCCGACGCCCTCGGCACCAGAGTCCTCTGCAAGCTGGAGTCCTTCAACCCCGGCGGCTCGGCCAAGGACCGGGTGGCCGTGGCCATGCTGGACGACGCCGAGAAAAGGGGCCTGATCGCCCCCGGCGCGGTCATCATCGAGCCCACCTCCGGCAACACCGGCATCGGCCTGTGTCTGGCCGCGGCGGCCCGGGGCTACCGCGCGATCATCGTCATGCCCGAGACCATGAGTCTTGAGCGCCAGCAGCTGATGCGCGCCTTCGGCGCCGAGCTGGTGCTGACCGACGGCGCCAAGGGCATGAAGGGCGCCATCGAAAAGGCCGAGGAGCTCAGAGACCGCACCCCGGGCGCCTTCATCCCGGGCCAGTTCGTCAACCCCGCCAATGCCGCGGCCCACCGGGCCACCACCGGCCCGGAGATCTGGAACGATACGGACGGCGCGGTGGACATTTTCGTCGCGGGCGTCGGCACCGGCGGCACTATCACCGGCGTGGGCGAATATCTGAAGGAGAAAAACGGCGCCGTCCGCGTCGTGGCGGTGGAGCCGGCGGACAGCGCGGTGCTCTCCGGCGGCGCACCGGGGGCACATGCCCTGCAGGGCATCGGCGCGGGCTTTGTGCCGGCGGTGCTCAACACGAAGATCTATGACGAGATCATCCCCGTCACCACCGACGAGGCCTTCGCCGCCGCCCGCCGTCTGGGCCGCGAGGAGGGCGTGCTGGCCGGCATCTCCTCCGGCGCGGCGCTGCACGCGGCGCTGGTTCTGGCCCGGCGGGAGGAAAACCGGGGCAAGACCATTGTGGCGCTGCTGCCCGACACCGGCGACCGCTATCTGTCCACGCCGCTCTTCGGCGAGAAATGAGAGGAAACAACATGAACAAGGACATTGTGACCGCCGCGACGGAAAAACTCAAAGAGGTGGAGCGCGCCTTCGGCGACAGCGAGCGGGACTACTGCGGTGTGCGCGCCCGGGCCGAGCGGCTGACAGACCTGCTGATCGAGGCCCTGTTCCCCCGCTTCGGCAACGAGGCCATCTCCCGCAAGCTGTCCCTGGGCCAGGCCGCCGTGCTGCTGGAGGACTGTCTGGAGAGCGTGCTGCCCCAGCCGGAGCAGGGCCATGGGATCGTCCTGCGCATGCTGGAGGCCCTGCCCGAAGTGCTGCGGGCGCTGAAAACCGATCTGAAGGCCGCCTATCAGGGCGACCCCGCCGCCCAGAGCGTGGACGAGGTCATTTTGTGCTACCCGGCCTTTATCGCCATCTCCACCTACCGGCTTGCCCATGTGCTGTATCTGGAAAAGGTGCCGCTGCTGCCGCGGCTTATGACCGAGTATGCCCACCGTCTGACGGGCATCGACATCCACCCCGGCGCCACCATCGGCGACAGCTTTTTCATCGACCACGGCACCGGCGTGGTGATCGGCGAGACCACCACCATCGGCAGCCACGTCAAGCTCTACCAGCATGTGACGCTGGGCGCCAAGAGCTTTGAGGTGGGGGAGGACGGCACCCTGGTCAAGGGCATCAAGCGGCATCCGGACATCGGAGACCGGGTGGTGGTCTACTCCGGCGCCACGATCCTGGGCGGCAGCACCCACATCGGCAACGACTGCGTCATCGGCGGCAGCGTCTGGCTGACCCACTCGGTGGAGGCGGGCAAGATGGTGCTGGCCCGCAGCGCGGTGTTCGACCCGGTGCTCACCCGCGACATCGCGCCCGAAAAGGTCCTCGAAAGCGCGATGCTGTAAGCGGCGTCCGCGGCCTGCAAAATAACAATCACGAAAAACGGGAGGGGCCTGCCCCTCCCTCCATTCCTTTAGTTAAGGATACTTTTTTCATTTCAATCGATCTTGCCAACAAAACGGAAGATGATTTCGATTTCCTGCTGTCGGAAGCCGAAGTCG
>ONSQ01000044.1 GCA_900320465.1 uncultured Eubacteriales bacterium | reverse complement strand
CGAAGAGGATCTGGCCGCCATCGAGGACGTGGTCATCGTGGGCGATTATTTCGGCTATTTCACGGACGCGGATTTTCGCGAGGCCGGGGAGCAGTGGCTTGATGTCTATTGGGTGGCCTATGACAGCTGGGACGAGGACGGAAACCACTGGTACAGCAAGGAGGACGGGCATGAATACGCCATGACCCGCTATGACGACCTGCGTTTTCTGGAGCGTATGCCGAGGCTGCGCTTTTTGCGTCTGGTGGACGTGGAGGCGGATGCGGAGGCGCTGCCCGATCTCAGCGGCGCTTCGCTTCTCGAGAGCGTGAGCCTCCGCTGCTGCAACATCGACAGCCTGGAATGGCTGCGCGGCGCAAAGCTGCACAGCTTTGACGCACAGCTGACCCAGATCGCGGACTATTCTCCGCTGAGCGACTGCGCAAGGCTCCAGCATGCCTGGATCGACCTCTATCACGCGGCGGATCTCTCCGCCTTCGCCCCGCCGCAGCTGCAATACCTGCGCATGGAAAACGGCGAGGGCTACGGCGAAACCGATCTGTCGGGGCTCGCCGCCTGTGAAAAGCTGTCGCAGGTGGAGCTGCGTGCGCTCTCTCTGCGCGATCTCGATTTCCTGAGGGACAAGCCGATCCGCAGACTGGAGCTTTGGGACATGGGCATGCTGCGGGACATCTCCGCTCTGGAGGGCCTCAAGCAGCTGCAAGAGCTGGAAATCCAGTACTGTGAGCGTGTCACGGACTATATGCCCATCGCGGGGTGTTCTTCGCTGGAACATATCCATCTCCAGTGTGACCATAACCCCGACGCCATGCGGGACGCCTCCTTCCTTGCCAATCTGCCGAGACTGCGGGATATCGGGCTGTATTCCTGCAATCTGAATAACATGGACTTTCTGGAGGGGATCGCCGCTCACCAGAGCCGCATCAGCCTGGGCTTTGCCGGGGATATCCTTGACTACTCCGGGCTGGCCTATGTCAAGAATTACGATTATCTGCATGTGAACCCGCGGAATCAGAACGGCAGCCGGGGCGGGGAATTCTCCGCCGTGCTGCCCTATATTCAGGACGCGCAGATCGACAACCTCATGCTCTATTCGTGCGCGGGCGTGAATCTGAGCCAGCTCCCGGACGGGATTCATGAGCTCAGCATCCGCTACGGCGATCTGCGCGATCTCAGCGGCCTCAAGCCCTATTCCCTGCGGCGGCTGGAACTGTGGGACTGCCAGTATCTCGGCTCTCTGAACGGGATCGAAGCCATCCCCACGCTGTTCGATGAACGCGGCCAGGTGGCGCTGGAAATCGTGGGCTGCCCGCGGCTGACGGATTACGCGGCGCTTTCCGGCAGCAATCTCGGCCATCTGAAGCTTGTGGGGCAGTACAGCCTGCCGGATCTGGGCAGCCTGCAAACACGGGGACTCCGTCTGGAGAGCATCCCGGACCTGACGGATCTGAGACTGCTTGACGCGCTCTCGGCCGAGGAAAAAATCGAGATCGAACTGGTTGGCCTGGACGAACTGCAGGATCTTTCCCCCCTGCACCGCCTCAACGGCGGGCATCTGACCGTGCCGCCTCAGGTGTCGGAGCAGGCGGAAGAACTGGTAGACGAGGGCATTTTCGAAAGCTTCGAGGTGGCCTACCCCGACGGCAGCTGGCAGCCCTTTGACGGCGCAGTGGAGCTTCTTAGCCTGGACGAACTGGAGACCCTGCCTGCGGCTTTGCTGCGGCGGGTGGAGCGACTCGGCATCGCGGGCGATGCGCTGTTCGATTTCGACCGCTATGACATTTGGGAGGACTGGGAGCACAAGGACCGGAACGGGAATCCGGCGCTGCAGCTGCACGACCGCGAGACTGACGCGGTAACGCCTCTCTCCCCGGGCGTGATCACCGATCTGGATAAACTCAGCGCGCTCACCGGCCTGCGGGAGCTGTACCTCTATGGCCAGCCGATCCAAAGCCTGGACGGCATTCAGGTGTTCTCCTCCCTGGAGGAGTTTTCCGCCATGGGCTGCACCGCCCTGACCGACGCCTCCGCGCTCTTCGCTCTGCCGGAGCTGCGCTGGGTGGAGCTCAAGTGCACGCAGGTGGATACCATCCAGGGGGTGCAGAACCTGCGGGAGCTGCGGTGTCTGGACGTCTCCAACACAAAGGTGGACGATCTGACGCCGCTGGCGGACTGCGATTTCAGCGCAGCCTATGAGGATATAGGATTCAGCCTGCACCTCAACGAGCTGGAGCTCTCGGAGGAAGATTTCGCGGCGATCGGAACGATCCGGCGCTTCCAGAGTATCAATTTCACGGACGCCGACCCCGCCGTATGGATCCCCGCGCTGTCAGACTGTGAGATCGAGCGGTTAGGCGCGGCGGGCGACCTGCACAGCAACGAGGATCTGGCGGCCTTCGCGGCGGATCATCCGGAGCTGCGGGAGCTGTTCCTGGGCTGGGCGGAGGATCTCACCGATCTGACACCGCTGCTGGCCCTGGAGAATCTGGAAAAAGTCAGCATTTCCCGAGACCTGCGGGCGGCCATCGCCAGTCTCGACGGCACCGGGCGATCCGGGAGCAGGATCGCCCGGCGCTTACGGCGGCGGTGAAGGCGGAGCTGGAAAAGCTGCGGGCGCTTTGTCCGCACTCGCCTCTCGTCATGCTGAGCTCTCTCGCGGAGGGCGCGGATCTTCTGTGCGCGGACGCGGCGGAAGACCTGAACCTTCCTCTGATCGCGGTACTTCCCAGAGAACGGACGGATTACGAGCGGGATTTCAGCCCGGAGGCGGTGGCGCGCTTTGCCCACCACTGCGAGCGCGCGGTGCAGGTGTTCGTCTCGCCGAACACGGAGCCCCCTCCCCCAGACGGCGTCAGTCGGGCATATGCGTTCCGCCAGGCCGGGATCTATGTGGCGGCTCACTGTCATATCCTGCTGGCGCTCTGGGACGGAGAGCCGGGGAAGTACGGCTGCGGCACGGCGGAGGCGGTGGACTTTGCCCTGAACGGCAGTTATGATCCCGCGCCCGGCATGTCTCCGCGCTCCGGCAGCAACGAGGCCGTGATCCACATTTTCACCCCGCGGGCGGAAAGCACGGAAAAGACGGCCGGTGCGGTGGCTGTTCTGGGAAACCGGGAAGCTGTTGGGGACATTCTGCGCAAAACGGACGACTTCAATCAAAACGCCTCGAAAGTCTCGTCAGAGGGAAACTCCCGGCTCCCCGCCGGGCATGACGGCGACCCCGCCCTGAAGAAGATGGAGACGATCAGCCGCGTCGCGGGAAAACTCAGCCGGCAGAATGCCCGCCGGTATCGGCGCGTGCTGTCGTTGCTCGCCGTGGCCAGCGCCCTGGTGACCTTTGCGTTTTTGATGTACGACGAGGCGCAGGCAATCTGGATGATCCTTGTCTGCGGCGTCATGCTGCTCGGCGCCTGGGGCTGTCAGCGCTATGCCGTGCGGTCGGACTGTCACCGCCGCTATATCGAATACCGCGCGCTGGCCGAATGTCTGCGGGTGCAGACCTATCTGCGGTATGCGGGCAGCGGCATCCAGGCCTCCGGGCTTCTGTCCTGGACGCAGCAGGAGGAGACCGCGTGGATCTTGGACGCACTCTGTGCGCTGACGATCGGAAAGGTGCCGGGAGAGCCCCATGACATTCGCTCCTGCTGGGTGGAGGCGCAGCGGGAATACCACCGGAAAGCCTCCGGTAGAGCCGGCGAGAAGCTGGCCGTGAGCGACCGCACCGTGCGCTTCGCGCTGCTTCTGAGCGTGGGGCTGTATCTGCTGGGCGTGGGCTATGAGCTGCTCTGCGGCGGACTGATCTTCCGGCCTACCGTCACGGTGGCAGACGTGGAGCTGTGGCGCACGGTCTTGAAGATCCTGATGGGGACGATCTCCGCCGTGACGCTTTTTGTGGCGAATTACTACGGCCGGCTCTCCCTTCCGCGCACGCTCTCCGACCATCAGAAGATGGAACGTTTCTATGCCAGAATGGCCGCAGAGATCGAAAAGTGTGGACAGACGGAGACCGTTTTGACTGTGCTGGCCCGTGAAGAGCTGACCGAAAACGGCAACTGGTGCTCCTATCAGCGGGACAACAAGCCGGATCTTTCGCTTTGAAGAAAGGAGGCGGAACCTATGCAGGAATTTGTGATTCGCAACATTTGGGATCACGATCTCATCCTCGTCGCAAAAGACTATACAACAGCGAGCTTCTCTTTCTTGAAATACCTTGCGGAAAGAGAGTATCAGATCTGCGTTTTAGTAAGGCCGGGCTCTAGCAAGTATCATTTTATCGATCATTATATCGTGATCGGAGAGCAGACCCGTTTCAGCGCCTGGCTGAAGGAGGCCCGTGATAAGGCGATCCGATTTTATCCGCCCACGTTTGAATCCGTATCCTCCCTGGAGGATGAAGTGGTGCGCAGCTGGGCCGAAGAAACCGCTCTGAAACAGGTCTGGGCGTACTATATCTCGCACGAGCATGACGATGAGTTTACCCGCAATGTCCCGACGCTTCGCAGTTATGCACTCTTTCCGCGTTCTTTCACCACGGTGTTGCCGGGACAGGAGATCGATCCGGCGCTGGAGGAGTTCAAGGAAGCCGCATATCTGTCAGCCAGCATATCGAGAGAAGAGTCGGTATGAAAGCCGACGCAAATTGCGCAAAGCTCTCATTATGAATGTGACAATGCGTTTCCTCAAATTGCCGAACGATCGAACGCAAAAGCGCAGGCGTTCTTTAGATGCTTCCCCGGTACAGGCAAACAAATCATAAAAAGAGCTGAAAGATTCATATAGTTTTAAAGCAGAGTTCCCCCCAAAAAGGAACCCTGCTTTTTTATATCCGTATTGTCAATCAACGCCCGATTATGATTCCGCCCTTAAGAATTTAGCAGAACTGAACGAAGGGAGGATTATGGGACAGCAACTATGATAAACTCCTTGTAACTAGTTCAGAGAGGAAGCTATTAAAAATGCGCAAAAAAAGATGCTCACAATTCAAGAGCAAGATTCGCCTTGGGACGGGATTTGTCAAGGTGTATTTTTTAAGATTTGAAAAGCCATGAGTGTAATAATATCCAACACTCATGGCTGTCTTTTATATCTTGTTCTGAGCAAATCAAGCTAAACAGACTATTCAAACATCATCCTGCTTTGCTTTTTCGTGACCTCTTTGTTTATTAACTTTTTAGTGTATGAAGCCAGTCCTGCGACCAGTTGCGCTGAAATGAGCGGGTTCTCCTTCCTGGCGCAGGCGGCTTTTCATTAACCTCATCAATACTCCACTGCGCCAACCCGATACTGCTGCGGCGTTTTACCGGTATGCTTCCGGAAGATCTGTGTGAAATAGCTTTGTGAGGAATAATCCAAATAGGCTGCGATCTCGGGCAGCCCGATCTTGGTATGACGGAGCAGAAATCTCGCTTCCTCTGTCTTTTCCCGCTGCACATATTCGCCAACCGTCATGCCGACCTCCTTCTGAAAACGAAGACTAAGGCTCCGTCGGCAGAGGTTGCAGTATTGAGAAAGTTCCTCCATGCCAAAAGATTCATGGAGGTGGACGGTAATATAACTCAGAGCCTTCTGCACCACCGGAGATACCTGCTGGGGCAGGCGGCTTTTCGCGACCTTCTCGCAAAAATCCATCGCCATGCCCAGGGTAAGCTGATCCATGGCGGCAGGACTGGTCAAGCTGTCCATGCGCTGACAGTAGAGATCGCTGAGCAAAAATGCTGTTTCCTCCGGGAGCCCTCCACGGATAGCGGCGCGGGTAATGAGGGTGGCAAAGCTGATGAAGGAATAGCGTCGCTGGCGCATGGCGTCGGGCGACATCATACCGACACTTCCGCCGGGAGAGGCTGTCAGGCGCGGGATCAGCAAGTCCGTGCGACCCAAAGCAATCGCATCGCAGACACCGTTTTCATAATTGGTTGCAGCATGTGGATCGGCGGACTCTCGCTGGCGAAAGCGGGCATGACTGAGCTTTTCTGCGCTGTATGGGATCTGACTGGCGCTGTCACTGAAAAGGATATCGTCTTCCGTTAGCGAAGCTTGCGTGATCGTTTGTGTCAGCAGACACATGTGTGATTTGAGCTGCGGCAATGTGACAATAGGGGTGCTCATCAGCATGGTTACGAAGGTCTGCAGATGATCCGGCAGGATCGCTGCGCCGCCAAATTCCACGAGTTCCTTTTGACTGTGACGGAAGGGGCTGACCAGGCCCACGATGATAAACAGCTCCGGTTCCGGTTGAATCACGCCGACAAAGAAGCCATTGTCGACATAGCTGATCAAGGGGTGCAAAGTATCTCTTTTTTGAAGCTTGAAATCCTCCAGCACCAGAGAGGCAAATTCCGGCCGTACGATCCCGAGAAAGCTTTCCGGCCAGCTTTGAACGTAGGTTCCGTTTGGCTTTACCAGCGCCAAAGGAATTGGCATCGCGGTATAAAAACGTGCGCAAATATCTTTTATCTCTTCCATGTTTACGACCCCCGCGTGTCTTTTTTTACTCATTATATCACAAATTTGATAAATTGAACTCAGAAATAATATATTCTTCGAAACTTCTTTGCTATCCTAAAACCAGAAGCCAAGCAAATAATTAATAAGGAGCGGATAAAAATGGCAAAGAAACCTCTCGGCCTCGACAGCATGGGTATTCAGAAAACCATGCGTTTCGGCGACTATATGGCGGACGCCGGCGGACAGTTTGCGCTGAACGCCATCAGCGGCCTCGTTGGCGCCATCACCTACTTCTACACAGATAAAGTTGGCATCGCTGCCCTGACAGCGGCGAACGTTGCACTGATCGCCAAGATCATCGACGCCTTCACCGACCTGATTATGGGCAAGATCATGGACAATGGCAAAAGTCCCAAAGGCAAGTGCCGTCCCTGGTTTCTGCGCATGGCCATCCCAGCCTTCGTGGCGATCGTCGCCCTGTACACGGTTCCGAAGGGCATGAGCAATGCCGGTCAGTTTGCCTATCTGCTGATCACGAACCTGCTTGCCAGTGCTGTTGTGTATACCGCCATTGCCATTCCGTATGTCTCCCTGATGGTCATGCGTACCAAGAGCATTGATGAGCGCAATAAAATGGGAATCTTCCGTGCCGCCTTGGGCTACATTATCGGCATGGTGATCGCCATTGCGCTGGTGCCCATCACCAACATGCTCGGACCCGACGGCGTCGCTGATCAGGCGGCCTACATCAAGTTTGCCGTGGTCGTTGGCGCTATCGCCATGATCCTGCTCTTTGTCCTTTACCGCAAGAGCGAGGAGAAGGCCGCTGCCGAAGAGAAGCCGGACGACGGCCTGCCCTTTATGCAGTCCATCGGGATGCTCTTTAAGAATAAGTATTGGGTGCTGCTCCTTATCGTCAATCTTTTCTCCAATATTATCTATGCGCTCACCAGCGCGGCAGGTACCTATTACGCCAAGTGGATTCTGGGCAATGATAACCTGATCGGCATCATGGGTGCCGCCGGTCTGATCCCCACTTTCGTCGGCTTCGCTGTCGTTGGCCCCATGACCAAGAAGCTTGGCATCCGCAAAACCTTGCTTGTGAGCTTTGCCATCGGCATCTTTGGCGCGCTCGTGCGCGTGTTCTTCCCGGACAACCTGATCGTTACCCTCACGGCAGGCCTGCTGCCCAGCTTTGCCACTATCCCCATGATGTGCCTGTCCAGCCCCATGAACAGCATGGCTACGGACTATAACGACTATCTCTACGGCAATAAGATTGTGGGCATGTCCGCCTCCGCCAGCAGCTTCGGCGGCAAGATCGCAGGCGGTCTCGGCTCTGCCATGATCGGCTGGATCCTGGCCGGCGTTGGCTATGATTCCGCTGCTGCAACCGCTAGCGCTGCTGTGCGGTACGGCATTTACTCCTTCTCCATCTATCTGCCTCTGGTGCTTCTGGTGGTCATGTTCCTTCTCACCACCCGTTTTGACCTGGAGAGCAAGTATGTGGATATCATGAAGGCCGTTCACGAGCGCAAAGCTCTTACGACCGAGGAATAAACAACCGAATGAAGCCCGCAGGGTCAAGCGCTCTGCGGGCCTTTTCAAAAGGAGAACGACATGCTTTCACTATATGATCTGACAGTTGAACAGAAGACCGCGCCGGTAGGGGTGGATGAAAAGCAGCCAGCCTTCAGCTGGAAACTGAAGAGCGAGCGGCAGAACACCCGGCAGAAAAGCTATCGGGTCACAGTAAAAGATGGGGAAAAGACCGTCTGGGACAGCGGCGATGTGCAGAGCGAGCAGAGCACCTTTGTGTGCTATGCCGGAGCAGCCTTAAAGCCCAGAACCGAATATGTCTGGACGGTTGAAGTCTCCGACGGTACGGAGACCGCCAAGGCTGAGAGCCGCTTTGAGACCGGACTTCTGGATGGCCGCGCCTTCGAGGGTTATGCCGAATGGGTCACCCATCCGCTGCCCGCCGAGGAGGCAGCCAGCCCCGTCTTCACCAAGATCTTTTGTGTGGAGAAGGAGGTACGGCGCGCCTGCCTCTATGCCACTGCCCTGGGGCTCTACGAGGCGGAAGTGAACGGCGAGAAGCTGGACGACAGCTACTTTGCCCCCGGCTGGACGAACTACCACAAACGTCTCCAATACCAGAGCTATCCCGTGTCCCTGACCCACGGCGTCAACGAGCTGCGCTTCACCCTGGGCCGCGGCTGGTACTGCGGCAAGTTGGGCTTCGATCCCCAGCCCAACAACTACGGCGACCGGGTGGCGCTGCTGGCGATGCTCGTAATCGACTATGCCGACGGCAACAGTGAAGTGATCGGCACCAATAATACCTGGCAGGTCTCCACCGGGGCAATCCAGTTTTCAGAGATCTACGACGGCGAGACCCAGGACACCACCGCCAAAGAGCAGCCGCTTGGCATGGCGGTGCGCTATGAGCACGGTTTTGACACGCTGATCGGGCAGGAGAACGAGCCGGTGCGCTGCCTGATGCGCCTGGACGCGGAGAGATC
This sequence comes from uncultured Eubacteriales bacterium, assembly GCA_900320465.1. Taxonomy (GTDB): domain Bacteria; phylum Bacillota; class Clostridia; order Oscillospirales; family Oscillospiraceae; genus Limivicinus. Next base: position 7,896 of record ONSQ01000044.1, on the reverse strand, counting down.
CTTTGTCACCCCCAAGGGGGAGCTGGTCTATGACTTCGGTCAAAACCTCACCGGTTGGGTAGAAGTACAGATTCAGGGCAAGCCCAGCCAAGTTTTGACTCTGCACCACGCAGAGAGCTTGGACGAAAACGGCAACTTCTACACCGGAAACCTGAGCTTTGCCAAGGCCACCGATACCTATACCCTCAATGGCGAGAAGCAGACCCTGCGCCCCCATTTCACCTTCCACGGCTTCCGCTACCTTTGGGTCGAAGGTCTGGAGGCTGGCCAGGAGGCGGTCTTCACGGCCTGCCATCTGTCTACTGACTTGCGGCAGACCGGCTCCTTCGAGTGCTCGAATAAGCTCATCAATCGCCTGCAGCAGAACATCCAGTGGAGCCAGCGGGACAACTATCTGGACGTGCCCACCGACTGCCCCCAGCGCAGCGAGCGCCTGGGCTGGACCGGCGACGCCACGGCCTACAGCCCCACGGCGGCCTTCAATGAGAACATCCTGCCCTTTATGAAAAAGTGGCTGCGGGATCTGTACAGCGAGCAGAATCCCGCCATCGGTATGCCCCAGGTGGTGCCCAACATCATGGGCGTGGGCCAGAGCGGCGCGGCCTTCTGGGGCGACGTGGCGACCGTGCTGCCCTGGACGCTGTATCAGGTCTACGGTGACAGGCGGGTGCTTTCAGATCAGTTTGACAGCATGAAGATATGGGTGGACTTCATCACCTCCCAGTGTGGCGAGAACGGGCTGTGGCAGACCGGCTTCCAGTACGGCGACTGGCTGGGGCTGGACGCGGAGGTCAACGGCCTGAACGAGCCTCGCAAGGGCGCCACGGAGGACTACTACGCCGCCAACGCCTGTTATCTTTGGAGCCTGCAGATCCTTGTCGATACGGCAAAGCTCCTGGGCAAAAAAGAGGACGAGGCCAAATACCGCACCCTGCGTGAGCGGGTGCTGGACGCCTTCCGGGCCGAGTACGTGACCACCACCGGCCGCCTCGTGTGCGAGACCCAGACCGCCATGGTGCTGGCCCTGCATCTGGGACTGGTGGAAGAGCAGCACCGGGAGCGCATCGCCGCCATGCTCAAGACCAACATCGATGCCCACAAGACCCATCTGGTCACAGGCTTTATCGGCACGCCCTACGCCTGCCTGACGCTTTCCGACAACGGGATGCACGAGCTGGCGGGCAAGCTCCTCTTACAGGAGCAGAACCCCAGCTGGCTCTATGAGGTGAAGATGGGCGCTACCACGATCTGGGAGCGCTGGGACTCCATCATGCCGGACGGCCGCTTCAACCCCGCCAATATGAACAGCCTGAACCACTATGCCTACGGCTCCATCGGCAACTGGCTCTATACCAAGCTGGCCGGGCTGGAACTTCTGGAGCCGGGCTATAAGAAGTTCTCCGTCAAACCGCAGTTCATCCGCGGCATCGAGTGGGTCAGGCTTCGCTACGAGAGCGTCTACGGCCCGATCCGCGTGGAGTGGAGCTGCCAGAACAAGGCCATCCGCGTAGAGCTCGAAGTCCCGGCCAACACCACGGCTCTTGTGACCCTGCCCGAGAAGGACGAGACCATCCAACTGGGAAGCGGCGTCTATTCTTACGAATACGCCACTGAGACCAATCTGCATCTGGCGCGCTACAGCATGGAAATGCCCCTGAGGGTTCTGATGGAGCACCCCATCGGAAAACCCATGCTTCAGCAGTACGCACCCGAGATGGCGGAAAACCGCATGCTGGAATATGTGATCGACCAGCCCATCACTGCGCTTTTGGCCTATGCGCCGCAGATCCAGCCGCTCTTTGAGGCCATCATCGGTGCCATGAACGCCGCGGAGGAATGAAACTATGAACGATTACGAAAGGGAACACAACGCCGCTCTGCGCCGCCTTGGTGCAGAGTGTGCGGTGCTGCTGAAGTCCGATGGTTCCTTCCCACTGTCGGCTCCTTGTGAGCTGGCGCTCTACGGCAGCGGTGCACGAAAGACCATCAAAGGCGGCACAGGCTCCGGCGAGGTCAATTCCCGGTATTTTGTAACAGTGGAGGAAGGTCTGGAGGCCGCGGGTTTCACCATCAGCACCAGGTACTGGATGGAGGCCTATGAATATCTCTACGCGGCGGCGCGGCGAGAGTTTATCCGGAGTCTGAAGCAGCAGGCCAGGGAGCACCATACTGTGGCGATCCTGGAGAGTATGGGCGCCGTGATGCCAGAGCCGGAATACAACATTCCGTTGACCGGTACGGGCGACACTGCTGTGTATGTCCTCTCACGCATTTCCGGCGAGGGCTCTGATCGAAAGCCCCTTCCCGGCGACATTCTGCTGACCGAGACGGAAAAGCGCGACATTCTTCGCCTCAACGAGAAGTACAAAAATTTCCTGCTGGTGCTGAACGTGGGCGGTGTGGTTGATCTCTCTCTCGTGATGGAAGTGAAGAACATCCTGCTGCTCAGTCAGCTCGGCGTGGAGACCGGCAGTATTCTGGCCGATCTGATTCTCGGGAAAAGCGTTCCCTCCGGTAGGCTGACCACCACCTGGAGCGCTTGGGCAGACTATCCGCAGCTCGGGGACTTCGGCGATAAGAATGACACCCGCTACAAAGAGGGCGTCTATGTGGGCTATCGCTACTTCGATACTGTCTCCAAAAAGCCCCTGTTTCCCTTCGGTTTTGGGCTCGGCTATACAGACTTTGAGATCAAGGCCGGAGAAACTGCAGTCGACGGTGAGACCGTCACGGTGAAAGTGCTGGTGAAAAATGCCGGGCGCTTTGCTGGAAAGGAAGTCGCGCAGCTCTACGTTTCTGCCCCTCAGGGAAAGCTGGATAAGCCGTATCAGGCGCTGGCGGCTTTCGCCAAGTCGAAAGAGCTGGCCCCCGGCGAGGAAGAGGAGCTGACGCTGTCCTTCCACATGCGCGAACTCGCCTCCTATGATGAAGGAAGCGCGGCCTGGCTGCTGGAAAGGGGCGACTATGTGCTGCGTCTCGGGAATTCCAGCGCGAAGACCACGGCCGTTGCGATCCTCCGGCTGGATGGCGACGCAATCACACGCAAGGTCAAAAACTGCCTCGGCCAGCCGGACTTTACCGATTGGAAGCCGGAAAGGCGCGAAGAGAATCCTCTGCATTTCGTCAAGGTGATTCCCATCAGCGTCGCAGCGGTTCAGACGGAGACAGTCAATTACGCGCTGAAACATGAAATTGATCCGGCTGTTTCGTCACTCTCCGACGAGGAACTGGCACTCATGAATATCGGCGCTTTTAGCGGCGGGATGGGCAACCTGAGCGTGATCGGCAGCGCTGCGCAGAGCGTGGCGGGCGCCGCGGGCGAAACGGTCAACCGACTGAAAGGCAAGGGCATTCCCTTCCTCATCATGGCGGACGGCCCTGCCGGGCTGCGTCTGAGCCGACAATACACTGTGGACGAGAAGGGCGCGCATCCGGTGGGAGAATCCATCCCGGAGAGTATGATGGAGCTGATGCCCGGCGTGGTGGCCTTTGCCATGAAACTCATGGGCGGCAGCGGCAAGGCTAAGGGAGAGGTGCATGAGCAGTTTTGCACAGCCATCCCCATTGGCACGGCGATCGCACAGAGCTGGAACACAGAGTTGGCCGAGGTCTGCGGCGATATCGTGGGCGAAGAGATGGAGCGCTTCGGCGTGCATCTTTGGCTTGCCCCGGCGCTGAACATCCATCGGGATATCCGCTGCGGCAGAAACTTCGAGTACTTCTCCGAGGATCCGCTGATTTCGGGCCGATTTGCCTCCTCCATCACGAAGGGTGTGCAGAAGCACCCAGGCTGCGGCACCACCATTAAGCATTTTGCCGCCAACAATCAGGAGACGAACCGCTACAACTCCAACAGCATCGTCTCCGAGCGGGCCATGCGCGAGATCTACCTGCGCGGCTTCGAGATCGCCGTGGAAGAAAGCCAGCCCCACGCGCTGATGACCTCCTACAACCTCTTAAACGGCGTTCATACCTCCGAGCGGCGGGACCTGCTGGAAAATATCCTGCGCTGCGAGTTTGGTTTCGAGGGCATCGTGATGACTGACTGGATCATAGGTGCGGTTTCCGGCAAGGGAAACAAGTACCCCGGACCGGTTTCGGCAAAGATCGCGGCGGCCGGAAATGATCTGACCATGCCGGGCAACGCCGACGATCTCAAAAACATGCTCAAGGGGCTGAAAGACGGAATCGTGAGCCGGAAGCAGCTGGAAATCAATGCCACGCGCATTTACCGTATGGCGAAACGACTGGTGAGGTAAGGAGTGGAGCTATGGCAAATCGACCGATTGATCTGGACACCAGGCAGAGTCTGCGCGATGTGTTCTTCACACCCAATCGCTATGCGCTGGATGAACGCTTTGTCCTCCGCGACGGCAAACGGCATCCTCTTGCCGTGATCGTTCCAGGCGGCGGATACGGGATGGTCTGCAGCTTCATTGAGGGCACGCCCGTCGCGCGCAAGCTCAACGAATTGGGCATTTCCGCCTTTATCGTATATTACCGCACCAGAAAGAAGGCGCGTTATCCGGCACCGCAGGAGGATCTTGCCCGTGCGATCCGGGAGATCCTCGCCAAAGCGGATGCGTATCATCTGGATGTGGACAACTACAGCATCTGGGGTTCCTCCGCCGGCGGGCATCTGGCAGCGTCTTTTGGCACAGAAGCCATGGGCTATTCGCGTTTTGATCTTCCCAAGCCGGGTGCGCTGATCCTGAGCTACCCGGTGATTTCCCTGCGCAGGGAGCTGACCCACGCGGGCACCCACGATAATCTTCTTGGCAAGCATGCGACCTTTGCTCAAGAGCGCTTTGCCAGCGTGGACGAGCAGATGACGAAAAACTATCCGCCCACCTATATCTGGTGCGGAGACGCGGATGCGACCGTAGCTCCCGAAAACACCAAGCGCATGGCTTTAGCCTTGGAGAGGGCAGGGGTTCCTTACCAGTGCGAGATCTTCCCAGGCGTGGATCACGGCGCCGGCCCTGCAACCGGAACAGCCGCAGAGGGATGGATTGAAAGAGCGGCGGCATTCTGGATGCAGCAGCGTGCCACACCGGATAGATAAAGAAGGTGCAGACAGTGAGCAGGAGGAAGAAACGTATCATGATATTCCTGGGTATTCTTTTTGCGATCATTGTGATCGCTCTGGCTGTTTCTCTGGGACGCGGAGGTTCTTATTACAACCCAGACGGCAGCTACCGCCATGTGACAACGGCGTCTTCCTTCCGGTATTGCATGAATCACCCGGCACTGGAGGGTTTCGGGCAGTATGTGCTTCCTTGGGAAAATGGTATCGTGACCAAGGTGGTTCCTCCTTTGTCTCTTCGCTATATGTGTATGTGCCTGGGCTATGACGCACAGACCGTGGCGGACGGGATCAACTTTCTGATTGACATGCGTACGCAGGGGAAGCTGGAGGCGTTCGACTTTTATACCCAAGAGGAGAAGACACAAAACCCGCATCTGGAGACGACCAGGCTCCTGTTCATCCCAGGCGATGCCGACAAGCCTTTTGCCATGGTCATTGCAGGCGGCGGTTTTACCTCCGTTTGCATGATGCAGGAGGCTTTTCCCATTGCCAAGCGCCTGCACGAAGAGGGCTACCCGGTCTTTATGTTGAAGTACCGGGTAGGCGAGCTGCCGACTGATCAGGTAACAACCGACAAGCGGGAGCGCGCTTTCGCGGATCTTGACCGCGCCATGGCCTATGTGTTCGACCATGCCGAAGGATGGGGGCTGACAACGGAAAACTATGCTGTCTGGGGCTTTTCCGCCGGGGCGAGGATCACGCTTGCCTGGGCCGGGAATGAGACCTACGGCTACGAGTCCTCCGGTCTGCCCAAGCCGGCGCTGCAAGTACCCATCTATTCCGTGCCGCAGAACATCGAGGCGAGCGAAGCCATCCCCAACACCTTTATGGCCATGGGAACAAAGGATGAGTACTACGGTGCGGAAGGCTGTGACGAATGCGAAGCTTTCTGCGATGCGCTCAATCAGATTGGCGTTATGGCAAGATTTGAACGCTTTGAGGGCGTAAAACATGGCTTCGGCCTTGGGACGGGAACGGTTGCCGAGGGATGGATCGAACGGGCGATCGATATGTGGAAAACAATTCAATGACATCAATTCAGCCGCACTCTTTGGCGAGTGCGGCTGAATTGCGCTGTTTTCACAGGATTAGCGATGGCTCATGTGAACGAGAGTGTCTTCAGAGCCTGCTGATTCGTAAACTTGCTCGAGAAGCCGACTACAAGCTCTATGCTTGGCCGGACTATGATGTCTGGGCAAATCACTGAACAATAAAAGGGTCAAGAGTTTTGGAAAATGACGCATCCAAAACCCTTGACCCATTTTCAGATATCTCTCATTTGTCCCTCGGTCAGCACATCCAGCATGATCCTCGCCCCAACCTTGAAACCGTAGCAAAATGTCTCACAATCGGTCAAAATGTTGACCTCCCGCTGAGCAGTCATGTAGTCCTCAAAGAATTCCTTTTGTTCATCCGATAAGGAGGCTGTTAGCGCATCCCCGGCTTTTACAGTCTCATCCAGTGCCTTGGCGTACTGACTGTTTCGCTTGAACATTCGCTCCCCGGGTCGCACATTACCAATATAAAGGTCTTCCAGAATTTGCACACCAGCACCTCCTCAGCAGTAGACGAGTTCGCTCAGCACGATCTCTTCCGCACGGCTCTGGATGCTGTTCATGCGCCTGACCCACTCCATTTGATCGGCCGCCTTGAGCGCTTCAGTTACACCTTCCTGAACCTTCATTTGCTGGGTAATCAGCTCGATCCGATCCGTGCAGGCTTGGTCAATCTCATGGAGATGTTGGTGCAGCTCGCCGGACAAAAGCAGATTGGAATAGAGAACTGGTCGGTGATCCTTCAGATAGCGCTTTCGCATGCGGCCATACTTGCCGATGGGCTGCTGTTCTTCCTCGGGTCGAACGAGGTTGGGGATGAGATAGTCCCCACATTGGGAATATGAGATTTCCATTTTTCAAACGGCTCCTTTCGTGGTAAAGATATACTTGCAGCAGGTGGGAAGAACCCCTGTGGGCCTGTTATCCTCCTTTCCCACAACTGCAAATCAACTTTGCCAAAAGTGAGCCGCAGTCGTGATGTAATTTGGTGGGTGTAAAAAACCCCCTTCTCAAATTACATCATGTGCTACATAAATGCAAAAAGGCATCTATCCGCCAAGTCACTTGTTGGGGATTTCGCTCCCCAAGACCATTTCGTATGTGCCAATTATCGCAGCAATACCGGAACTTGCTCGGCACACTTTATCCGAGCAGTCGTTTTAGAGCAGCTGGTCTGGAAGCACATGCAGATGGTTATCGACTATGTCATCCGCTATGAGGATTTCTTCCGGGCAAAAATGAAACAGCGACTTCGCGTAGAGAGTAACGAGATCCTGAGAGTCAAAAGGAAGCAGTTCGATAAAGCAGAGAAGCGTATCCTTGAGCTCGACAAGCTCTTTGTGCGGATCTACGAGGACAACGTAGCCGGGAAGCTGAGTGATGAACGTTTTTCTGTCATGAGCAGCAGCTATGAAGAAGAGCAGCAGGCCTTGAAAGCAGACGTTGAAGCGTTACGGCAGGAGATCGAAGTACAGGAACAGCAGAATCAGAATTTGGAACTGTTTATCCAAAAGGTTCATCAATATGCGGATCTGGACGAATTGACCGCATATGCAGCCCATGATCTGATTAAGGCGATCTACATCGGCGCACCGGACAAGAGCAGCGGAAAGCGGCGTCAGAGCATCAGTATCTGCTATGATTTCGTAGGCCTTATCCCTCTGGATGAACTGATGAAACAGGAAACGGCATGACCCGTAAGTCATGCCGTCCCTGCAAAACACTATAAAACTGTTTTACGACACCCGCCCA
>ONSQ01000135.1 GCA_900320465.1 uncultured Eubacteriales bacterium | reverse complement strand
GGTCCAAGAAAAAGTATAGCATGCCTCGCCGCCGCTGACAAGCGCCGGGGGAGAAGAAAACACCGCCCCTCCGATGCGGAGAGACGGTGTACGGAATTTAGAGAACTTATTTCTTCAGCAGCGGCGCGCCGGTGTGCCAGGCCTTGCCGCAGATCTCGCCGATGCCGTAATAGTCAAAGCGCACCTGGTCGAAGAGGAAGGTGTCGATCTTGCCGACGTCGATCTTGCCGTCCTCGCCGAGGATCTTCTCGTCGGCCATGACGTTTACGATCTCGCCCAGCACACGCAGACCGTAGGGCTGCTCCTGCATCTCCACAACGCGGCACTCGAGCGTCAGCGGGTATTCGAGGATCACGGGCGCGTCGACGCGGCTGCTCTTCACGGCGTGCAGGCCGGTCCTGGCAAACTTGTCTGCGACCTTGTTCGCGCTGACAAGCCCCATATAGTCCGACTCCACGATCGTGTCGCGTCCGGGCACGGAAAGGGTGAAGGCGCCGCGGGCCTTGAGGTTCGCCACGGTCTTGTGATCCTCCTCAAGGTTGAGCGCGACCATGTTCTCCGCGCAGATGCCGCCCCAGGCCATCGCCATCGAGTCGACGGTGTCGTCCTCGTTATAGGTGCCGATCATGTAAACGGGCATCGGGAACAGATAGGGCTTTACGCCAAAGTCTTTCATAGCTTTTCTCCTTTTCTTTGAGCGGGAGCGCCACGCGCCCCCTTGCATTTTATCCGATAAGATGCTACCATAAGACGGAAAAAGAAACAAGTACCATCATTCCAGAAAGGTACTTACCCGGAGGAAAGCTATGGACGACAGACGCATCGAAAACGCGGATTTCAGCGAGACCGGTTACAGCTATACGCTCTCGCTGATCGCGGGGAAATACAAGCCGATTATCCTCTATTGCCTGATGGAGTATGAGCCCGTGCGCTTCAACGAGATGCAGCGCTATCTCGGCCGCGTGGCGGACAAGACGCTCAGCCGCAATCTCAAGGAGCTTGAGCGCGACGAGCTGATCGTGCGCACGGTCTATCCCCAGATCCCGCCGAAGGTGGAATACTCGCTGACCGAGCGGGGCCATTCGCTGGTCGCGGTGCTCGACCGCCTGTGCGACTGGGGCATGGAAAACAGGAGATAATAAAAACCCCGTCCAGCCGGACGGGGTTTTGTTTGGCGGAGATGGAGAGATTCGCCCGGCGCGGGCACCGCGCCGGCACGCACGCGGGCACCGAAACATGCCCCCGGCATGTTTCTCTCGCTTCGCTCGTGCCCTGTTCGAATCTCTCCAACCACAAATAAAAAACAGATCCCCCACCGATGGTGGGAGATCTGTTTTTCTTGGAAAAGGAATCGCGTTTTGATAGAATTTCCCGGAGGGGGGTTCACCTGCCCTTTAGGGGGGTTCAACCGGGTCCAAGGGGGTTCACTTGCCCAAAGGGGGTTCAAAGTGAACAAAAGGGGGTGTCAATTCCTCTTAAAAACCGCGATCAGCCAAATCTTTTACGATCGCTTTATAAACATCACAAATATCTGCAATGCCATCTCCACTTCTCTTTGAGGAGAGAGGCGAACGCCTGAAATCGATCTCGTCGTAATGAGAGACGCCTCTGTTCGTTCGACCTGTCAGCAGGGTAAAAGATTCTCCCCATTTTGCAGATTCAACGCTGACTAAGCCGTCATTCTCGCCTTCAATCATCTTTATAACAGCATTTGCGGTTGAGAGATTGATATCCGAAAGCGGAGTTCTCATTATGCCTGCAAAACTCTGATAAAAGATACCCGGAACATCCGGGTTTTCTTTGTTGAATGATTCGGCATACTCCGTGGAAAAATCTCTACATACAGCATAGAAATTTGGCTTTGTGTCACCAATGAGCCCGATCCAGTTATCAACGGCAAAAGACGCAATATTGAATAGCGAGTCCGGAGCTTTCAGCAGTTTGTCGATCGTTTTTGATCCACGGTGAGGCGTTCCGATTGTCGTTATACTTGCGATATACTCACCCATCCCTAAAGACGATGCGACCATTCGCGCCTCCAAGCCACCTTTGGAATGTGCGATAATATTGAGTTTATCAGAGTTTGTTTCATCAAGTATCTGACGGATTCTCGCTTTGATTGTTTTGGCATTGTCCTCAATCCGAGCCCAGCAGTCTTGCTGCCCGTAGAACAAAACCGACCCGGTACTGGCAAGCGCTGCCGGTATCCGGCCCCAGTACAAGGGCCACTTCAAATCTCTGAAACCAACACCATGAACCATCAAAATAGGATATTTTGTGCTGCGATCTTTGTTTTCCATATCATTGCTCCTATCTTGAAATGATAAGTAAACACAAATGAAGAATGCATACGCATCTGCGGCATATCTATCATAACACAAAAAGAAAAGAACGGCAATTTCTATCAAAATTACCATTCTTTGATGGCGGAGATGGAGAGATTCGCTTGCATTTTGTTTTCCCTTGCGGGGGGACGGGAAAACAAAATAAAGGTGTTCACCAGTGTTTGCACTGGTTCACGAAAGCCCCACCGGGGCTTTCGGACATGATTCGAATCTCTCCACTTCNNNATGGAGAGATTCGAACTCTCGAAGAGCTTTTGACCCTTACACGATTTCCAATCGTGCGCGCTCGACCAACTACGCGACATCTCCACGTGTTTGCTCAAGGCATCTCGCTGTTCACTTGTCAGCTTGCCTATTATAATGCACGCATCAGGCAAAGTCAAGGAATTTTTTCCGCCTTTTTGCGCAGAATAGCTGCGACAGAGTTTTGCGGAAAAGAGGCGGTCGCATCCATGACCAACGAAGAATACAAACGCTTAGCCGAAAAGCACGCGCCGCGCTCCCGGACGGGGATAAACATGCTGCGGGCCTTTGTCTACGGCGGGGCCATCTGCTGCGTGGGCCAGGCGCTGCAGCTGCTCTACACCCGTCTGGGGATAGACGCCGACAGCGCGCCCACGGCGGTGTCCGTGACCCTGATCTTCCTGGGTGCGGCGCTGACGGCGGCGGGCGTCTATGACGACCTTGCCCGGCGCGCGCTGGCGGGGACACTGGTGCCCATCACGGGCTTTGCCAACTCTGTGGCGGCCCCGGCCCTGGAGTTCAAAACCGAGGGCTTCATCACCGGCACCGCGGCGAAAATGTTCGTCATCGCCGGCCCGGTGATCGTCTACGGCACCGGCGCCAGCATCGTCTACGGCTTGCTGCTGTGCCTCTTCGGCGCGGCGTGAAAGGAGAAAGGCATGGGTAAAAAGAAGGAAAAAGCGGAGAAGAAAAAGAGCGGGCGGAAAAGGCCTCCGGTGGAGACGGCGCTTGACTTCCGCGCCGTTGAGCGCAGCGAGGCGAAGGCCGCGGCGGAGGGCCACACGGAAAACGCTGCGGCGCCCGACGGCGTCAGCGGCCTGTGGCTGTAGGGCGCAGCGGAAGTCTCAGCCCTCGCCGGGCATACCCGCGAGCGTGGCGCGGCTGGAGCGCACAAAACTTCTCAGCACATGCTCGCCCTGCCGTTTTGAGCTGATGATCAGCCCCATCGAGCGGTAGCTCCGCGGCCGCAGCTGCAGCGCGCGCACCCGTCCCGTGCTGCCCCGCATGATCAGCCGCGACAGGATCGTCAGCCCCAGCCCGTGCTCGGTCATGGAGATCAGCGCCGCGTCGTCCATGTTGGTATAGCGCACATGGGGCAGCACGCGCCGCTCCGGGGCGTTGAACAGCGGCTCGATATCCAGATCGAAGCCCTGCGAGGGCATCAGGAAATCCGTCCCGCCGAAGTCCTCGATGGGAAAGTCCTCTCCCGCGGTCGGATAGTCCTGGGGCACGACGGCCAGCAGCTCGTCCACCTGCAGCGGGAACCAGTTCAGCGAGCGCAGCATCGAGGGCTGATAGCTGACGAAGGCGCAGTCCAGCTCGCCGTTTTTCACGCCCTCGTACATCTGCACGATGCTGCCCATTGAAACCGAGGCGTCGATCTCCGGGTATTCGCGCAAAAAGTCCGAGAGGATAGCCGGCAGCCACTGGCGCGCGACGCTGGCGTAGGCGCCGATGCGGATGGCGCTGAAGCTCTCGTTGCGCTGCTTGGCGGCGGCGCGCTCCAGCGCGTCTGCGGCCGCGACGAAAACCTCCAGCTGGGCCAGCATGCTCTGTCCGGCGCCGGACAGGTGCACGCCGCCCTTGCCCCGCACCAGCAGGTTCACGCCCAGCTCGTTTTCCAGCGCGTTCATCATCTG
>ONSQ01000025.1 GCA_900320465.1 uncultured Eubacteriales bacterium | reverse complement strand
CATATCGACCCGGATGTGATCGTAAAGCTGTAAGAAGGGGAGACATATCATGAAAGCAGTCATTTTTGACCTGGACGGCGTGCTGTGCAGCACGGACCGTTATCACTATCTGGCCTGGAAGAGCATCGCGGACGAGCTGGACATCTATTTTGACGAGGCAATCAACAACCGTCTGCGCGGCGTGAGCCGCATGGCCTCGCTCGATATCGTGCTCGAGCGCTGCAAGCGCCCGGTGCCGCAGAACGAAAAGCTTGAACTGGCCGAGCGGAAGAACAGCCGTTACCGCGAGCTCTTAAAGAACCTGACGCCCGCGGATCTGCTTCCCGGCGCAATCGAAACGCTCGAAGGTCTGCGTCGGGCGGGATTGAAGCTCGCCATCGGTTCGTCGAGCAAGAACACCCCCTTTATTCTCGAGCGGCTCGGCATCGCGGATCGCTTCGACGCGATCTCCGACGGCAATAACATCACCCATTCCAAGCCGGATCCCGAGGTCTTTGTCAAGGCCGCCGAAAGGCTGGGGCTTCCCTGCGAAGACTGTCTTGTGGTCGAGGACGCGCTGGCGGGGGCCGAGGCGGCGCACCGCGCCGGGATGAAGGCCGCCTGCGTGGGCGACGCCGCGGCGGCCGGGGCTGGGGATTGGAACCTTTCCGGGCTGAGCAAGCTGATTGCGATCCCGGGGCTCCGACGCCGGATCGATCTGACGGCCGCCCCCTTCTTTCTCACGGCAGAGCAGCAGCAAAAGATCGAAGAGACTGTGAACGCCATGACGCTGCAGGAAAAAGCCGGACAGCTCTTCTGCATCATGGGGCAGGACTATGACGAGGCCGAGCGGCTGGCTCTGGTTCGGGATCGCTCTATTGGCGGGATCCTGTTCCGCCCCGCGCCGACGGAAACGATCCTCCGGTGGTACGAGCCGCTGGACGCGGCGGCAAAATTCCCGCTGCTCAAAGCCGCCAACCTGGAGGAAGGCGGAAGCGGCGCTGCCTCCGACGGCACCTTCTTCGGCTGGCCGATGACCGTTGCCGCCAGTGGGGAGGACACCGACATGATCCGTTTTGCCGAGGTCTGTGCCCGCGAGGGCAGCCGATGCGGCGTGAACTGGACCTTCTCCCCCGTCTGCGACATCGACATGAACTTCCGCAATCCCATCACCAACGTGCGCACCTGCGGTTCGGATGTCGAGCGCGTCAGGCGCCTTTGTTCGCTTTATGTCAAGAAGCTGCAGAGTCTCGGACTTGCCGCCTGCGCCAAGCATTTCCCGGGCGACGGCGTGGATTACCGCGACCAGCATCTGCATCCCACCTATAATTCTCTCAGCGCGGCGGACTGGTATGCCAGTTACGGCGCGGTCTACCGCAAGCTGATCGACGACGGTCTGATGAGCGTCATGGTCGGTCACATCCTGCAGCCCGCCGTGGAGATGGAGCTGTGCCCGGAGGCTGCTCACCGATCTGCTGCGCGGAAAGCTCGGCTTCAACGGCCTCATTACGACGGACGCGACGATCATGGCCGGCTTCACCCAGTGCATGGAGCGCCGCAGGGCGATCCCGGCGGCGATCGAGGCCGGCTGCGACATGCTGGTCTTCTCCACGGATATCTACGAGGATCTCCGCTATGTCCTCGACGGCGTGGAGAGCGGCCTCCTCAGCGAGGCGCGGCTCGACGAGGCCGTCACGCGCATCCTTGCGCTCAAGGCCTGCGTCTGCGGCAAGGGACGTCTGACCGCCCCCGCCGACGCTCTGCGCTGGCGCGACGAGTGCGCCATGCGGAGCGTGACGCTCGTCAAGAGCAAGCCGGGCGTCCTGCCTCTGACGCCGGAGAAATACCCCCGGATCCGTCTCTTCTCTCTCGGCCGGGACGAGGGGATGACCGATGCGGTGGAGCAGGCGCTGCGCGCGGCGGGCTTCTCCACGGAACGCTTTGACATTGAGAAAGAGGAGCTGCACGGAACGGCGGGACTCGGCGGCACGCTGAACCTGTATCTGGCCAATCTCGAGCATGCCTCCAATCAGACGGCGGTGCGCATCTTCTGGGCAAAGAAGCACGCGCTGAACGCGCCGCGCCACGTCTGCGAAGAAGAGAGCGTGTTCGTCTCCTTTGCCAATCCCTATCACCTGCAGGACGTGCCGCGCGTGAAAACCTATATCAACGCCTATTCCTGCAACGATTCCACGATCCGCGCGGTGGTGGACAAGCTGCTGGGGAAGAGCGAATTTGTCGGCGTTTCGCCGGTGGACGCCTTCTGCGGTCTGCCGGACGCCAGATTATAGAGAGCCGCTGCCTTCGGCAAACAGCAGCGCCTGTGAAAAGCAGGTTTGGCAATTTGCGCCTGCGGTGCTCCGTGCCGCGAGATCCTGCAGCCATACGAAGAAGCACCCGTCCGCCGGACGGGTGCTTCTTCGTTTCCTTCCTTAGGGTGAGGGGACTTGAACCCCTGTCGGTTTTCGCGGGCAGAATTGGGCTGATGCTTCGTTCCAGCCCTTGAAAATACGAAAGTATTCCCTGCGGTCTGCGCCTTGCCTCAGCCCAATTCTGCTCCGTGAAAACTGCGAAGCACCTGTGAGCCGGCAATTTTCGAGTGATTTTTGCGCCCAACGAACGCCGCTGGGCTGGCGCCCAGCAAGTGAGGCGGGACAAAAAGCGCCGAAAAGGGGTGCTCACAGGCGGCAGGTGTTCAAGTCCCCTCACCCTATCCATCAGTTTTTCTGACTTTTTCCTTGTTGTAAATGATATTTCCTTCTCCTCCGTCCAGCCGACGATAGCGCTCGTCCATTGCCTTGGCCAGAAAGGCCGTCGTCCCCATGAAGGAAAACGGAAATCATCTGGTTGGTCTCTCCGCCAAAAAAGGAACTGCCCCGGTTATCGCTCGGGACAGCTCCTTTCCGGTTTTGTCAGAATACTGTTTGCGTATTTGCATGAAAACCGGTTGCTATCTGCACGGAACGATGTTAGGATGATAGTGATCCTTATTACGAGGCCTGTCCGGGAAACCGGGACGGAGACGTGCCGATCAGAGATCACAAAGCCGCCTGTCGTCCCGCCCCAGAATCCGGTGACAGGCAGATCAGCGTCGGGTCGGCCGGGGGCACAGTCTGCGCCAACGGTCTGGCCGCGCCAGCCAGGCAGGAGAAATCAGACTGATTTCAACAGAGAACTTCGGGAACAGTCCCGTCAACTATTTGTTGTAAGGAGAGAGTATGAGAAAAACAAAAATCGTCTGCACCATCGGCCCCTCCAGCGAGAGCCCGGAGGTTTTCCGCAAAATGTGTCTGGCGGGTCTGAACGTGGCCCGGCTGAACTTCTCCCACGGCACCCATGAGGAGCATCAGAAGAAGATCGACATGATCAAGGCCGTGCGCGAGGAACTGGACCTGCCCATCGCCATCATGCTGGACACCAAGGGGCCCGAGTACCGCATCCGCACCTTTGAAAACGGAAAGATCACGCTGCGCGACGGCGACGCCTTCACCTTCACCATCCGCGAGATCGTGGGCGACGAGCACATCGTCTCGGTCAGCTACAAGGGCATGGCCGAGGATCTGGCGCCCGGCGACCGGGTGCTGGTCAACAACGGCCTTGTGATCTTCGAGGTCGAAAGCATCAAGGACACCGAAATCCACTGCCGCGTGCTCACCGGCGGCGTCCTGTCCGACCGCAAGAGCATGAGCTTCCCCGGCAAGGTGCTGCGCCAGACCTTCCTGAGCGAGCAGGACAAGTCCGACCTGCTCTTCGGTATTCAGAACGGCGTGGACTTCATCGCCGCCTCCTTCGTCTCCTGCAAGCAGGACATGCTGGACATGAAGAAATTCCTGCGCGCCAACGGCGGGGGAGACATCGACGTGATCGCCAAGATCGAAAACCAGTCCGGCGTTGACAACATCGACGAGATCTGCACCGCCTGCGAGGGCATCATGGTGGCCCGCGGCGATCTGGGGGTGGAGGTGCCCTTCACCGAGCTGCCCGCCATCCAGAAGCATCTGATCACCAAGTGCCGCATGCTGGGCAAGCGGGTCATCACCGCCACCGAGATGCTCGAGAGCATGATCACCAATCCCCGGCCCACCCGCGCCGAGATCAGCGACGTGGCCAACGCCGTCTACGACGGCACCAGCGCCGTGATGCTCTCGGGCGAATCCGCCGCCGGCAAGTACCCCATCGAGGCGCTGCGCACCATGGGCCAGATCGCCGAGGAGACCGAGCGGCACATCGACTATATCGACCAGTTCCGCACCCGGGAGTTCATCATCCACAACCGGGTGGACGCCATCTCCCACGCGGCCTGCACCATGGCCATCGACCTGCAGGCCAAGGCCATCGTCGTCACCTCGCTGAGCGGTCTCACGGTCCGCATGGTCTCCCGCTTCCGGGCGCCCATCACGATCCTGGGTCTGGCCACGGGCAAGCGCGCCTGGTACAAGCTGGCCCTGTCCTGGGGCGTGGTGCCTCTGCTGACCGAGCAGTTCCCCAACATGGAGGTGCTCAACTACTACGCCCTGCGCCTGGCCCGTGACACGCTGGGTCTGAACAAGGGCGACACCGTGGTCATGACCGGCGGCAACACCAGCGGCGAGAGCGGCAACACCAACGTCATCCGCATCGAAACCGTGTGAGATCGGGTAGAAGGGCGAGAAAACCGTTTTTCCCGCCGCCGACAATTCCGGCGCTCTGACGCAAAAGCCTGTAAAAATCCTCTTTTCTGTGACAGTTGTGTGCGAAAAGCTGTGTTATGCTGTGCTCACAAAGAAC
This sequence comes from uncultured Eubacteriales bacterium, assembly GCA_900320465.1. GTDB lineage: Bacteria > Bacillota > Clostridia > Oscillospirales > Oscillospiraceae > Limivicinus. The sequence goes on along the minus strand of ONSQ01000025.1, from coordinate 16,289 downwards.
AAAAACGAAGAACCACAACAACAATACAAGGAAACAAAGGAGGAACTGAAATGAAAAAAACCTACACCATGATCGCTGCGCTGCTGGCTGTGGCCATGATCGTCTTGCTCACCGGCTGCGGGGCCGGGGCAGAAAAGAGCCCGGCCGGAACCGAAAACGGCCTGACAGGGACCTGGGCTTACACGGACAGTGAAAACGAGTTCGGCGCGGTCTATGTGCTCCGGGAGGACGGCACCGGCACCTACACCATGACCGTCGGCGAGCAGACTGTCACCTACGAGCTCCGGTACCGGATCGACGGAGACCATCTCCTGGTCACCTACGTCAACAACGAGATCTTCACCGAGGACGACGTGTTCGACAGCACCTTCCGCTTCCAGGGCCCCGATACCTTGATCCTGGAGGACTCCTTCGGCGAGGAACTGAGCTTCGCCAGACAGTGACAGAACAGTTCGCCGATGCCCGGCGGAGGAAGCACATCCCAAAGCTGCCTCCGTCGGGCCATTTTATGCTCAGCCCGGGAGAAAACACGCCGCAACCCACAAATGAAAGGAAACAAGCCATGAGCAAGACGATCCTGTCCCTCCTGCGGGGCAAAAGCAACAGTCCCATCCTGACCCTCCTCCGGTACTGCACCGGGGAGGAAGCCACACAGCGCAGCTGTGTGAAGTTCATTTTCGCCTCCTGCTGCGGCACCCTCCTTGTAGAGAGCAACAGATAAATCGGCAGCCAAAGCTTTTTCGGGAAAAAGCTTGACGGACCGAAGAATTTAGGGCATACTGATGCCAAAAAGAAAGAGGGATCGTATGTCGGAAACCGTTTGCTGTACCCTGTGCGACAATCACTGCCCCCTGTCGGAGCTGGCCTGCCTGAAGGGCCGCCGCTTTTACGAGCGCGACGTCCAGCCCTACTGCCGGGAGTGCGAAAACCACTGTCTGCTCACCGCCCTGTCCTGCGAGCGGGGCCGCGCTTTTTACGGCGGCGCTGCGCCGGAGCAGGGGAGCGACATTCCCCGGACCGGGAGTCTCGTCATGCGCTTTGAGATGTGCTGGCACCAGTTCCGCCGGGTACGCGGCGGCCTGGACGGCCAGATCCGCGTGCTGCGCTTCCTGCACAACCACGGCGCGGCCACCCAGCGGGAGATCCAGGAGGCGCTGGGCGTCAAGTCCGCCGCCATCAGCGAGCATATCTCCAAGCTGGAGGCTCAGGGCTACATCACCCGCACCAGCTCCGAGCGGGACCGCCGCGCCCGGGTCATCCGCTTCACGCCGGAGGGGGAGCGCCGCTTCCTGGCCCTGCTGGCGGAGGAAGAGAAAAAGGATCTGTTCTCCTCCCTCAGCGCCGAGGAGCAGAGCGAGCTCAAGCGGCTCCTGAAAAAGCTCAGCGCCGACTGGCGCAACCGCGAGAGCGCCGAGGACTGAGCGCTCTCAGCCGGGAAAAGCCCCCCCTCGACAGGGAGCCCCCTGCGGGAAACATCTCCGCTTTTGTGCAGTTCGCGGCAAAATCTGACGTAAAATTGAGCACGCTGCCCACTTGACAGGCGGCGTGCTCCTTTGATATTATATACTTCGGTAACCGAAATAAAAAGAACGGCAGCCGAAAACAAGAAAGGCGGGCAGACGCCTATGACAGAAATGGAAAAGCAAAACGGACTGAGCCGTCTCGGCCGAAACGGAGGCTATGAGGTGTACGCCCTCTCCTGCGGGAACAAGCGTCTCCTGCTGGGCGCGCCGACGGAAGAACAGGTAGATGCCCTGGAGGAGAAGGAAACGCCCTGGGCGGTGCTCTTCGGCACGCCCCGGGATCTGGCGGGCGCGTCGCTGCTGCTGGCGCGCTGGCCCGAAATCTGCCTCATCGCCCCCCACGCCGTCCTCTTTGCCATGGGCGAGCTGGGCATCCGTCCGGTGAAAACCATCGAGATCCGCTCGGCGCGGACGCTTCACCTTGGCGCGCGGGAGCTGCGGTTTTCTCTCCCCGCAGCCCGGCGGGAGGGCGCGTCGCTGCGCGTGCAGGACAGTCAAAGCGGACTTGTTCTTCGCGCCTGCGGCGTCGGCGATGAACCCGTGACCGACCGTGAGCCGGGCTCCAAAGCAAAAACGGTGATCGCCGTGGTCCACAGCGGCAGCGACTCGATCCGTGTCCTGGCGCAAAAGATCGAAGCCGGCATCCTGAGCCACGAAGAGCTGGAGGTGCTGGATCTGGACCTGGCCCGGCAGAGCCGGGACGAGGTGCTGGGGCAGCTCTCCGGCGCCGACGCCTTCCTCTTCGGCACCGAGGACTGCGACGACAACGCGGAAAAAACCGTCTGGGACGCGGTCACCTCCCTGCGCCGCCGGGACGTGAAAAACAAGCGCGCCGCCGTGTTCTACACCAGGTATACCGGCGAGCATGTCCCGGACACGCTGCGCTTCTATCTCGCAAGCCTCGGGATGAAGCTGGACATGCCGGACTTCTTCGTGGAGGGCAAGGCGGCCGCGCGGCATTTCAAAAACGCGGACAACTACGGTTTCGGCATCGGCTGCTGCGTGCTGGGCATCCCCAATCCCCGGCAGCCCAAGCTGGTCAAATGCCTTGTCTGCGGCGAGATCTTCGACGCCTCGCTGGGCGCGTGCCCGGTCTGCGGCGTGGGGCTGGAGCAGTGTGTGCCGGTGGACGAGGAGGAGATCACCTACCGCGTCGATACCGACCGGAACTATCTCATCATCGGAGGCTGTACGGCGGCGATAGCCGCGGCCGATGCCATCCGGGCGCGCGATAAGACCGGCCGCATCACGCTCCTGTCGAGCGAGACCTATCTGCCCATCAACCGTCCGATGCTCATCAAGGAGATCGACGTGGTGGTGTCCCAGCCCGAGACCATCCAGGCCCACCCCAAAGAATGGTATGACGAGCGCAAGCTGGACTTCCGCCTGGGCTGCACGGCCACGGCCATCCACCCGGAGACAAAGACCGTGGAGACCGCGGACGGACAGGTTTTCCCCTATGACAAGCTGATCCTGGCCACGGGGGCCGAGTGCTTTATCCCGCCCATCAAGGGCAGCGACAAGCCCGGCGTCATCGCGGTCCGGCATTTTGAAGACAGCGAGGAGTTGTTCCGCCGTATGGCAACGGCGAGAAACGCCGTGGTCATCGGCGGCGGCATTCTCGGTCTGGAGGCGGCGCGGGAGTTCATGCGCTCCGGCATTGCCGTCACGGTGCTGGAGGCCACGCCCCAGATCATGTGGCGCCAGATCGACGCCACCTCCTCGGCCCTGCTGCGCAAGGCCATGCAGAAGATTCACATCGACTGTTATGAGGGCGTGAACGTGGTGGAGATCGAGGGCGAGGACAAGCCCACCGGCGTGCGCCTTTCCGACGGACGGGTGTTCCCGGCGGACGTGGTCGTGATGTCCTGCGGCGTCAAGGCCAATACGGCCATCGCCGTGGCCGCCGGCATCAAGGCCGACCGCGCGATCCCCGTGGATATGTTCATGCGCACCAATGTGCCGGACATCTACGCCTGCGGCGACTGCTGCTATTACGACGGCGTGAACTACCAGCTCATGGCCGAGGCCGGCGCCCAGGGGCGCGTGGCCGGCGCGCACGCGGCGGGAGATCCCACGGTATACTTTGCCAACCGTCTGATCGGCATGCACGTCGAGGGCATCGGCGCCACGATGTTTGCCATCGGCGACGCGGGCAAAAACGAAAAACTGACTTATAAAACCGTGGAAACACAGGATGAAATACGCAGCCGCCACGAGACCTACTGGTTCTCCGGCGGCGCGCTCAAGGGCGCGGTGGTCATCAACGCCGACGAGAAGATGCAGGACGTCATCTCCCGGGTCGAGACCGCCACGCGCTACGACGACATGTTTTAAGGAGGCTGCGCCATGGAAAATCTGACCGTGAAACCCCGGGTGATCGAGCTCCCGAGACCGGAGAGCGTGCCCTGCCCCTACAACGAAAGCTATACCACGGACGTGCTGGTGATCGGCTGCGGCTTTGCCGGGCTCAACGCCGCCGTCTCGGCCAAACTCGGCGGAGCGGAGGTGCTGGTGATGGACAAGGGCCGCCCGGGCTATTCCGGCCTCTCCCCCTGGCCCAGCAGCTTCCGCTGGTTCGACCCGGAGCGGGGCGACAGGGAGGAGGCCTATATGGCCGCCATCCGCGAGGGCGGCGACTATGTCAGCAACCTGGCGTGGTACAAATGCTGGATCGACGAGTCCAAGGGCATCTTCGAGCGCCTGACCGACTGGGGCATCCTGGCCCAGTACCCCAAGGCCTCCGAAGCCGGGGACTTCTTTGAAAAAGAGGACTTCTGGGGCTATCGCGCCACCTATGACCGCCTGGACCGGCACAAAAAGTGGATCGCCACCCTGGAGCGCTATGAGATCCCGTTCCTCGAGCACACGATGGCCGCCGATCTGCTGACGAAGGACGGCGCGGTCTGCGGGGCCGTGGCGCTGCACGTGCCCAGCGGCGCGACGATCACCGTCCGGGCCAAGGCCGTTTTGCTGGCCACCGGCGGCGGGAGCTACAAGCCCACCGGCTACCCGGTAGGGACGGACACCTTCGACGGCGAGTATATGGCCTGGAAGCTGGGCCTGCCCATCGCGGGCAAGGAGTACGAGGACTTCCACTCCACCTCCAACAACGCCCCCGGCAACGTCTTCTACGACAACCACTGGCAGTATCTGGAGAACATCTGGCTCTGCGGCGGCGACGTCAGCGAGAAAAACGCCTCGGAGTATGCCTCCAACAAGGGCAACATCATGGCCCTGGGCCGGGTCCGCGGCGCGGTCTACGGCGTCGCGAAGAGCGACGGCAGCGAGATCCAGGACGTCGCCACCGCCAACTACACCCGCCGCGGCGGCAGCCAGGTCTATGAAAGCGACCCGGAGGAGCTGCGCTCCGGCAAAATGTCCACGCCTGTCGGCAGAAGCGATCTCGCCGGCGCGGCCACCGGCATGTGCTGCCATCTGACCTCCGGCGTGTTCTGCGGCTTTGAGGTGCGCAACGATGTGCCCGGCATGCCCGGCCTCTTTGTGGCGGGCGACGGCACCCACTGCACGGCGCCCTCCGGCGCGGCCTATCCCTGCGGCGTGGGCTTCACCTCCTGCTTCTGCTCCATCGACGGCGATCACGCCGGCAAGGCGGCGGCCGCCTGGGTGCGGGGCAAGGAGCTTGCCTCAGCGGACGAAGAACAGATCGAGGCCAAGCTTGCGGAGATCAGCGCCCCCCTGCAGCGCGAGAAGGGCTTTGACCCCAACTGGGCGCGCGACGTGCTGCACAGCATCATGGCGCCCTACTGGGTGAGCGTGGCCAAGACCGAGCCGACGCTCCGGGCGGCTCTGACCCAGGTGGAGTACATGCGCGACAACGTCGTGCCCAAGCTCGCGGCGGCCTCCAGCCACGATCTGCGCCTGTGCATGGAGGTGCGGCACAAGGTCCTCTCGGCGGAGCTGAAGCTGCGCGCCTCGCTCTTCCGCGCCGAGAGCCGCGGCACCCACTACCGCGCCGACGTCCCGTACCGCCGGGACGAGGACTATCTCTGCGCCGTCACGCTGCGGCAGGGCGAGAGCGGGATCGAGCTGGAAAAGCACCCTGTTCCGGACGAGTGGACCGGCGAGAGCAGCGCGGCCTATACCGACCGTTATCATTACTATTTCCCCGGCGAGGGCAAGGCCAAGGGCTTTACGCCTCCGAAAACGAACTGGGGCGGAAAGAGAGGTTGACAAGATGAGTGTTGTTCGCATAGACTTGAACCGCTGCATCGGCTGTGAAAACTGCGTGAACATCTGTCCGATGGACGTCTTTTACTTCAACGCCGAGGCCCACAAGTCCGTGATCGCCTACCCGGAAAACTGCCAGAGCTGCGGCCAATGCTTCCTCAACTGCAAGGGACGCGCGCTCGGCATCAGCAACGATCTGTACGCTTTTCCCATCACGGCCTTTCGCGGCGCCTCCAGCGCGCCGATGAACCGCGTGCTCATCACCGAGCCGGGCGTGATCGGCGAGTTTACGAAAGGAAAGCTGCCCTGAAAGGGGAGAAATCGCCATGAAGATCTATTCCGAACAGCTGGAAAACGGGAGCGTGGAGGCGCTGCTGCTCATCGAGCCGCAGGAAGCCGCCCGTTGGGACGACGCCTCCGCCGCCGTCAACGCTGCGATCGCCGCCTATGCCGGGCAAAAGGGACTGGGCATGCTGCTCTTCCCGCGCGTGCTGGACTGTGACGAGCAGGACGACGGCGCGATCCTGCTGCGCTTCGAGGCGGCCGTGAAGCCTTCCGTCACGCTGGGGCAGTATAAAGGCCTGCACACCGGCGTGCCGCGCCAGGACGCCGAGCGCTTCGCTCAAAGCGCGCTGGACAAGGCCGGCGAAAACACCGCCGTGGAGATCCCGGCCCTGCTGGTGGAGCGTCGGCTGGACGTGATGCGCCTGCAGCGGCGCAGCGACGTGCTGCAGAGCGTGGCCTTCAACACCCTCGCGGACGTGTACGCCATCCTGCGCTCGCTCAACGACACGCTGGAGATCCCCTTTGCCCCCGAGCGCGTCTGGGCCATGGCCATGGACGCCGCCTCGCGTCTGAGCGGCGGCGAGGAGGACAAGAGCGTGGACGCCCTGCTGGGCCTTCTGTGCGAGCGGCTGTACGGCGAGGACTATTCCGACAGCGATCTGCGCGCCGTGGGCCACGCCGTGGAGGAGCGGGTGCTGGCCCGAAACGAGACGGACGCCGAGACTGCTGCGGAGGAGCTCTTCGCCCTGTATCTCAAGACCCGCTCGCAGACCGAGGAGGACTGGCGCGCGGAATACCGCGCCACCGCCGCGGAGCTGGTGCGCACCGAGCTGATGCTCGACGCGGTGGCGGAGGAGGAAAAGCTCTCAGTCGACGCCTCTGAGCTGGAGCGTCAGGCCGCCGCGCTGGGCGAGCCCTACGGCCTGTCCGCGGAAGAGGTGCTGGAGATGACAGGGGAGGAGAACCTGCGCTTTCAGCTGCTGCGCGCCAAAGCCAGAAGCCTGATCGAGGAGAGCGCCGAGCCGTAAGAGCGAATTGCAGCGAAAAACAAGTTGATTTTTCTTTTCCTATCTGTTATACTTTTTACAGAATTTGATACCGATACGATATTTCAAGATACCGTTGCAGGGGTCTGCTACCCCGGCACCGGTATCTTTTTTTCTGCATAAACGCAGGAAACAGGAGGGAAGCCATGACGAAAACCCTGCCCCCGAGAAACGATAAGGGCGAACTGATCGATGTCAGCTACTGCAGCGCCTGCATGATCTGCAAGGCCAACGGCTGGTGCTACCAGAACCAGGACTATGACGAGCTGGTGATGAGTCTGGAAAAGGCCGATCGGATCGAGATCCGCGACAGCGGCGACGGCGTGACGCTCCACCGTCTGCTGCACCCGGAGGAGACCTGGTTCCCCAAGCGCCGCATCCAATTCCTGACGGACTGCTATGCGCGTGTGACGGGCACCGTTGCGGTGTCAGACCCGGCGCTGCTCGACGAAGTAAAACGCCTTTTTATCCATGCCAATGTGATCCTTGACTGTGAAACAAAAGGAGAAGCGAAAAATGCCTAAAAATCAGAAAGAAGAAATGATCTACACCACGATCGGCGTCATCCTCATGGCCTTTATCATGACGGCCTTCAACAAGTTCCGCGTGATGCACGAGTTCTCCTCCGCCTTCTGGTGGGAGACCTTCAAGGGCTTCTGGCTGCGCTTTATCGTGGCCTGGCCGAGCCAGTATTTTCTGATCCAGCCGATCGCCGCGAAAAAAACCGCCGAGCAGGCCAAAAGCAAGCTGGAGTATATGACCCTCCGCATCCGCTACACGGTGATCATGAGCTGCCCGCTGATGAGTGTGTACGCCATGCTCCTCATGGCCATCCCCCAGCACTGGACGGTGGCCCAGTTCTTCAACGCCTGGATCCCGGGCATGTGCATCAACGCCGTCTTTGCCTATTTCATCCAGTTCTTCTGCTTCAACTGGCTCAACGCCGCGCTCTTCCGCCTGATCTGCCGCCGCGGCGAAAAGGCTGCTGTTCAAGAAAACAATTAAGTAGATAATAAATCTAAGCAAGCAATAATCCGTGCGGCAAGAGCGAATTGCGAGAGAATTTGTGTTCTGATAAAGTCATTTTTTTGAAGGCATACTTTGTGTATGTCAAGAAAAAATGACGAGATTAGGGCGCAAATTGTCCGCAAGGCGCCGAAGCTGTATGGATTAGTGGTTGCTTAAACTAAGGAGGAAACACATGGTTTTACCGGATTTTGACTATCTCGCGCCGAAAACGCTCGAGGAAGCCTCGAACCTGCTTCACGAGCTGGGCGAGCACGCCATGGTCATCGCGGGAGGCTGCGACACCTTCCCGCCGATGAAGCAGGGCGCCTTTGCCGACTGCCAGTACATCATCGACCTCAAGCACATCCCCGGTCTCGACAAGATCGAGTACGACGAGAAAGAGGGCCTGAAGATCGGCTGCCTCGTCAAGCTCTTCGACATCCAGACCTCCGCACTCGTGAAAGAAAAGAACCCCGCCGTGGCCCAGGCCGCCAAGTACATTGCCTCCACCCAGGTGCGCAACAAGGGCACCCTGATGGGCAACATCTGCGCGGCGGTGCCGTCCTGCGACGGCGGCCCGATCCTGATCGCGCAGAATGCAAAAATCCTCGTCAAGGGCCATGACGAAAACCGCGCCGTCCCGGCCGAGGACTTCTTCACCGGCGTAAAGAAGACCTGCCTCGCTTACGATGAGATCGCGACGCATATCGTCGTCCCGCCCCTGGGCGAGGACGAGCGCGCGGCCTACATCAAGTTTGCCACCCGCAAGGCCATGGACCTGGCCATCGTGGGCGTCGCCGCCTGGCTGAAGATGGACGGCGAGACCGTCGCCGACGCGCGCATCGCGCTCGGCGCCGTGGCCACCACCCCGATCCTGGCCCCTGCCGCCGGCGAGTTCCTCGTGGGCAAGAAGCTTGACGACGCGGTGCTCGAGGCGTGCGGCGTGATCGCCATGAATTCCTGCCGCCCCATCAGCGACGTGCGCGCCAGCGCCGAATACCGCAGGGACATGGTGCGCGTGTTCACCAAGCGCGCCATCCGCAAGGCCATCGAAGGATACGAAGGAGACGCCATATGAAAAAAGTATTTTCCTTTAACCTCAACGGCGAGGATATCCAGGTTTTAAGCGAGCCCAACCGCACGCTGCTCGACCTGCTGCGCGACGATCTCGGCCTGACCGGCACCAAGAAGGGCTGCGAGGCGGGCGAGTGCGGCGCGTGCACCGTCATGCTCGACGGCCGCCCGGTCAACAGCTGCATCACGCTGGTGGCCGAGGTCGAGGGCTGTCGTGTCATCACCGTCGAGGGCGTTGCCCAGGACGGCCAGCTCACCCCGCTGCAGAAGCAGTTTATCGACAAGTGGGCGTTCCAGTGCGGCTACTGCACGGCCGGCATGATCATGTCCGCCAAGGCGCTTTTGGAGCGCAACGCGCACCCCACCGAGCAGGAGATCCGTGAGGCGATCGAGGGCAACCTCTGCCGCTGCACGGGCTATGTCAAGATCGTCGAGGCCATCCAGGCCGTCTCGGCCGAGATGGACGCCATGGGCTGGGAGGTAAAAGCATGAACAGATTTGCCGATAAAAATTACTTCCGCAAGCCGGAGGACTACCGTCTGGTAAGCGGTGAAAAGTCCAACTATCAGCACATCGAGGCCTATGACAAGGTCACCGGCCGCGCCATGTACGCCGGCGACTTCCACGCCCCCGACATGCTCTATGCCAAGGCCAAGCTCTCGCCCATCGCCCACGCGCGCATCGTCTCCATCGACACCTCCAAGGCCGAGGCCTATCCCGGCGTCAAGTGCGTGCTGACGGGCAAGGACTTCCCGGACATCAAGGTCGGCGGCCACGGCAAGGGCGCCAACAAGCACTTCTCCGGTGAGAAGACCGCGAACGTCGGCGACGGCGACCAGGAGATCCTCTGCAAGACCGAGGTCCGCATGTGCGGCGATCCCGTTGCCGCCGTCTGCGCCACCTCCGAGGCTGCGGCGCAGCGCGCCGTCGATCTCATCGAGGTCGTCTATGAGGAGCTGCCCGCCTGCTTCGACCCGCGCGAGGCTGCCGAGGCCGACTCCCCGGACGTCCAGGGCTACGGCCGCGAGGCGCACAACTTCGGCCCCTGCTGCACGCAGCTTGGCTCCAACGTGGGCAAGACCGTGGACGAGGAGTTCGAACGCGCCGCCTATATCTACAAGGGCAATTTTTCCACCCACCACATTGTCCACGCCTGCATGGAGCCCCACGCCTGCTACTGCGAGTATGACCAGCATCTCGACCAGTACACCGTGCACGTCAGCTCCACCATGACCTATTCCGACCAGTACTGGCTGGCGAGAGTCTTTGAGACCACCGAAGACCACTTCAACATCGTCCGCACCCACGTGGGCGGCGCCTTCGGCGGCAAGTCCAACTTCCCCTTCATCGAGTTTGTCGCCTGCCGCATGGCCCAGCGCACCGGCCACCCGGTCCGCTTTGTCCTCACGCGTGAGGAGGAGTTCATCACCCAGCAGGGACGCCATCCCTTCATCATGCACGTGGAGACGGCCTTTGACGACGAGCACAGGATCATCGCCAAGCGCTGCCGCCAGCTGCTCGACGGCGGCGCCTACGGTCTGGGCCAGGTCGCGTCCGTCAACCTCAGCGTCATCTGGGCCGCCTTCCCCTATAAGATCGACACCATCGACCTGCAGTCCAAGCGCGTCTTCACCAACAAGTCCCCCAACGGCGCCATGCGCGGCTACACCGCCTGCCAGGTGCAGTTTGCCGGAGACCTCAGCATGCAGTACGCGGCCGAGCACCTGGGCGTCGACCCGGTCGAGTTCCGCAAAATCTCGGCGCTCGAGACCGGCTACAAGTCCCCGGCGGGGCTTGTCGTCACAAGCTGCGCCTTCAAGCAGACGCTCGACGACGCGGCAAAGCATATGGACTGGGTCAACCGCCGCGCCAAGCTCGAGAAGAACGAGGGCATCGGCTTTTCCGGCATCGCCTTCGTCTCCGGCACCGCCAGCCCGATCCTGAACACGCCCAACCAGGTCCAGACCAACGCCACCGTGCGCGTCGACTGGAACGGCATCCCCACGGTCTATGCCAACTGCCACGACAACGGCCAGGGCGCCGACACCGTGATGGCCATGATCGTGGCCGAGGAGCTGGGGCTCGATCTGCGCGACGTCAAGCACGCCGAGACCTCCACCTTCAACTGCGGCTATGACTCCGGCGCCTACGGCAGCCGCGTCACCTTCCTGGGCGGCAACGCCGTCCGCCGCGCGGCCGTGGACGTCAAGCGCCAGATCTGCGAGGCGGTCGCCGCCAAGTGGAACTGCGACCCGCACCTGATCGACTGCATCGACCACAAGGTCGTCTGCCGCGACATGGGCCGCGAGGACCTGGAAATGCCCTGGCGTGACGCCGTCACCTGCGCCATGTACCAGAAGGGCGGCGACGAGGTCGTGGGCGTTGGCTCCTACTACCACCGCACCAACTCCGCCCAGTACCACGGCAAACCGTCCAACTATGCCCCCAGCTATGTCTTCTCCACCGGCGCCTGCCATCTGACGGTCGACGAGGAGACCGGCGTTGTGGACATCGACGAGTTCTTCTTCGCCCATGACTGCGGCCAGGCGCTGAACAAGCGCGCGGTCGAGGGTCAGCTCGAGGGCTCGATCTATTCCGGCATCGGCTACACGCTCTATGAGGATCTCAAGGACGTCAACGGCCGCCAGATCAACACAAACTTCCACGACTACAAGATGCCGACGGCGCTGGATATGCCGCACATCACGACGAAGTTCGACTATCCGCCCGATCCCGAAGGCCCCTTCGGCGCCAAGGAATGCGGCGAAGGCACCACCGCGCCCATCGCGCCGGCCGTCGCCAACGCCATCCACATGGCCACCGGCATCGAGATCCACGACCTGCCGCTCGACCCCGAGCACGTCTGGAAGCTCCTGCGCGAGCAGAAGGACGTCCGCGAGGAAAAGTGGCGCTGGCTCAAGGAAGAGTACTACGCCAAGCTGTAAACAAAAAAACCTCTCCTTTGCTCTCAGGCAAAGGAGAGGTTTTTTCTTCAGGAAGGAGGGCGGCGGGATCAGAGCAGGCACAGCTCGCTGCCGATCGCCCTGAGATGCTCCTGATACTCATGCGTGCCGTACAGCGCGTCCCGGAAGTTGACAAGCTCGATGCGGTGCTCCCGGATCCAGTCGAACAGCCGCCGATCGCACAAGGCCGCGACGTCCTGACAGCGGGCAACGGTAAACTGCCTCGCGCGGGGCCGGTTCATACGCTCGCCCAGACGATAGACGAAATAGTCCAGATACCCGGGGTGCCAGGACTGCTCGACAGTCACATCATCCGGCATATTCAGAATCCCGGCCCGATCCTCGGTATAGTACAGGACGGGGTCATAGTTGTTCTCTATATCGGAAATGCTGTCGGTCAAGAGATCCATATAGGGAAGACTGCCGTCGAGAACAACGATTTTGCGATCAGCCCACTTTGCGTCCGGTTCCCTCCCGGGCATGCCGTTTTCGTTGTATAAAAACGCCCATTCCTCTCCGCGCGCACGGCCGGCCAGGATCCGCTGCGCCGGGCGCTCGTCGGAGGCAAGACGGCGGGCAAAGCCGGTGGGGATCCCGCGCTCCTTCTGCACGGCGAGCATCGCCTTTCCCCAAATCCCGTTTCCGAACGGGGTGGATCCGGTGTCCGGGAAACGGCCGAGAATGTCATGGCAGCGCTCGAGCTGGGCAGAGAGCTCCCTTAGGGCTTCCTCGTAGGAAATGTCCTCGGCCCGGTGCAGATCGGCGCGAAAGCGCCCGTCGAATTCACCGCCGTGTTCCGCGAGACTGGGGACCGCGGAGGCGCCCAGCACCGGGGAGCCCCACATATGCGTGTGCCAGCCCACGGAGATCCAGGGGTAATCCCGCAGCCGGCGGAGCGCGTCCTCCGTGCCGGGGCAGTCCAGCATCACGTCGGCCGAGGTGGAAAGCCCCCTGTCAAAGGTCACGAAGCTGCCGATGTTGCATACCTCGGAAAAGCCGATATCGTCGGCGCGGATGATCATTTTCATGCGGCGTTCCTCCCTGCGTTACTTTGAAAGCCGGACTTGTGCGAGATAGTCCGTAAAGGTCTCAAAATGGCTGCGCGTGGTCTTGTCGGATTCGTAGTTATAAACGAGAACGTCTCCCTCTTCCGTGTACAGGACGATGACAGGCTCGATCTTTTCCGAGCTGAAGAGCTGATAGTCGCCCCATTCGTCGTTGTGCCACAGCCCGTAGCGGATGTGGTTTTTCACGCCGCCGTCCACGGCCGCGCCGGGGGAAAAGCTCTCGCGCAGCTCCATCGACGCGATGGACGAGAACGGGACGGAGAAGGATGAATTCTCCGGCCCCGACAGGGTGACGGTCTCGTCGCCCAGCGAGAGGAGGAGCGTATTGCGCCCGAAGACGCCGTAAAAAAAGATCGCGAGCGCGAGGATGAGGAGCGTGAGCAGGATGCGTCTGGTGCGAGGCTGCATGGCGGTGACCTCCCGGATGGTTTCTTGACCGTATCATATACAGCGGCGGAGCGGAAGTCAAACGAAAGAGAGAAATTTTGACACTTCCGCAACAATTCACCGACGATTACGCCACGGAATCGGCAAAAAAGAATGATATGATTATGAAAAATAGACAAGAAAAAGGGGAATGAGAGCATGGGACGGACAAAGCTTTACCCGATGGTACAGTTCAAAAAGGACACCTGGGAGATCGACGAGTTTGACTGCGCCAGCATCTTCCTGCTTATCGGCACGGAAAAGGCGATGGTCATCGACTGCGGCATGGGCATCGGCGATCTGCGCGGCGCCATCGAGAGCATCACCGACAAGCCACTCGTCTGCGTCATCAGCCACGGCCACGTCGACCACACCGGCAACGCCCGCCAGTTCGATGAGATCTGGATCCACCCGAAGGACGCGGACAAGCCGATCCCCCAATCCATTGAAAAACGAAGATTCGACATCCAGCGCATCGCCCGACGGCAGAAGGGCTGCATCGGCGCACCCTATACGATGTTCAACCTCTACCCCTTTGACATCGACGCCGACCTCACCGACGGCTCGGAGTACCCCATGCCCGTTATCCACGAGCTGTATGACGGCATGCGCTTTGATCTGGGCGGCGGCCGGATCGTGACGGCCTATGAATGCCCCGGCCACTCGAAGGGGGAGATGATCTTCCTCGACGAGCAGACGCGGACGCTCTTCTGCGGCGACGCGCTGAACTTCAACCTCGGCGTCGGCGCCGAGCCCGTGGAAAAGACCCTTCGTTATCTCAAGCGCATGCAGGCCATGTCCGACCGCTATGACGACATCTATAACGGTCACCACGATTTCCGCGCGCTCGGCCGCCCGCTGGACGACGATTGTCTGCCCAATGTGATCGCGATCCTGGAGGACGCGGTGGCAGGCCGCGTCAATATCTGCCAGACCTCATCGTTCTGGGGGCAGAGCATCCCGCTGACGCATGACCGCCATGACATTCCGGCCGCCGTCTCACCGGACGGACGCAGGAGGGTCACGCTGCGAAAGGGACGGAATTTTGTCGGGATCGATCCCGATCTCATTTTTGAGAAACAGGAGTAACAGGGAGGATAAACGGATGGAGAAAAAACTGCTTTGCGGCGCGGCGAAACGGTGCATCACGCCGCCCGAGACGCTGCTGCCCCGGCTTTACGGCCTGATGGGGCGCAAGTTCTGCACGGTGCTTGACGACATTTTTCTGCGCGTGATCGCCTTCTCCGACGGGGAGAACAAGGCGCTTATCGTCGGCTTTGACCTTGACAAAGCGCCGCGGCCGGAGGAAAACCTCCGCGCGCTCGCGGAGACGACCGGCATCCCGGAAGAAAACATCCTCTACTTCGGCATCCACACGCACACAGCGCCGCTCTGCGGCCCGCGCCCGCCCTTTGAGGCGCCTAAGGACGACGACACCGCCGCCGCCACGGCGGAGTACGAGGCAATCGTACAGGGAAAGCTGCTGGATGCGGCAAAGGAGGCTGTCTCCTCGCTGAAGCCTGCCCGCATCGGCACCGGCAGGGGCGAAAGCTATCTGAACGTCAACCGCAACCAGCACTATATCGTCAAGGCCGCAGACGGAAAAGAATATGACCTCATGGGTCTCGGCGCCGATCCGCTCGGCGAGGTCGACCACAGCATTTTCGTGCTGAAGATCGAGTCGCTCGCGGGTGAGCCGATCGCGCTTTTCGTCAACTATGCGATGCACAACGTCGTCATGATCTGCAACGAGCCGAACGGCGACGGCCTTGTCGGCATCAGCGCCGACGTGGGCGGCAACGTCAGCCGCTGCCTGGAAGAACAGTTCGGCGGCGTGGCCGTCTGGTCGAGCGGCGCGGCGGGGGACGTCAACCCCATCATGATGAACCAGTATTATTATCCCGACCCCGCGACCGGCGTCCAGCGCGAGGAGAAGATCCACGACGCCCAGGCGGCGCAGGCCATGCTGAAGATCATGGTCGGCCGCCATGTGGAGGATATCAAGGGCGTGCTTCGCACGCTGCGCTGCGACACCGATGCGGCCGCCGTCGGCGGCTCTGTCGCCTGGTCGGAGACGGAGACCGAGGGGGACAACCCGCCATGGAAGATCCGTCTGCAGGCGCTGAAGCTCGGAGATCTCGGCTTCATGGGCATCGGGGGCGAGCTGTACACCACGCTCGGACGCGCGATCCGCGAAAGCTCGCCGATGACGGATACGGTGGTCATCAACCACAACGTTTCGCTGCTGCACGACAGCGGCTATATCCTGGACGACGCGGCGCTCCGCCGCGCCCACGTCAAGGCGCCCGGCATGGAGCGGGCCTGCTTCGTCCCAGGCGGCAACCGGGCGGTCAACCTGCCCGGCACGGTGCAGGCCTCGCTGGAGAAGCACACAAAAGAGATGTTCGGCGCCCTGAACGCGGCGGGGGAGCCGCGGCCGGAGCGGAAAGGCCCCGGCGGTCCCGGCGGCCGCCCGGCGCCGATCAGGGAATTTTCAGTTGAAGACAAGGGGAACGGCATCTTCGAGATCACAGCGCCCCCCATGCGCTTCAAGCAGTATCTCGTGGTCGGGGAAGAAAAGGCGCTGTTGATCGACACGGGCTTCGGCATGGGCAGCTTAAAGGCTGTCGTGGACAAGCTGACGGACAAGCCGATCATCCTTGTCAACACCCACGGTCATCCGGACCACGGCGGCGGAAACGCCGA
>ONSQ01000027.1 GCA_900320465.1 uncultured Eubacteriales bacterium | reverse complement strand
AGGGAAGAAAAAAGGCTGTGAAATTTCCTTTCACAGCCTTTGATCCGTTATGGAGCGTTATTCGGTTTCACCGGAGAGGTCAAACTCCAGCCGCTCGCCGCACTTGGGGCATTCGATCGAGCCCTCGGACAGGGTATCCTCGTCAAAGGTGATCTCCTCGCCGCAGACGGGGCACTTGACGTCGTAGAGCACGCCGTCAAAGCTCAGCTCCTCGTCGTCCTCGTCCTCTTCGGGCTCTTCTTCCTCTTCCTCGTCGTCGGAGGCGAAGCGGACGATGTTGTCATCCTCGTCGTCCTCGAAGAAAGCGTCCTCGTCGTCCTCGTCGCCGTCGAAATCCTCCGGCGTGTCGAGATCGCAGGTCAGCTCCTCCAGATAGCCCAGCTCGTCGCCGATCTCGTCGAGCGCGTCGGCAAAGTCCAGCGCGCCGGACTGGAGGTCTTCGATTTCATGCGCCATGTCGCTGAGCAGCTCGTTGAGCGCGCCCCACAGCTTTCCGTCGCGGGAATCCGGCTCGATGCCGAGACCCTCGGTCAAGCCCTTGAGATATGCGGCCTTTTCCACGATCGTCATGTAAAAAACCTCCTTATTCGGTCGATAGGTGACGGTTGTTCTTCTCTTACGCTCTGGACAGATACTCGCCGGTGCGGGTGTCGACCTTGATCTTCTCGCCGCGCTCGATGAAGAGCGGGACCTTGATCTCGGCGCCGGTCTCCAGCGTGGCGGGCTTGGTGGCGTTGGTGGCGGTGTTGCCGGCAAAGCCGGGGTCGGTCTCGGTGACCTCAAGCTCCACAAAGAAGGGAGGCTCGACGTTGAAGACCTTGCCCTTGTAGGAGTAGATGGTGCACTCCATGTTTTCCTTGACGAACTTGAAGTTGTCGCCCAGGACAGAGGCGTTCACGGGCTCCTGGTCATAGGTCTCGGGGTTCATGAAATAGTACAGATCGCCGTCGTTGTAGAGATATTCCATCGTGACGCGGTCAACGGTGGCGTTCTCGAACTTGGCGGTGGGGTTGAAGGACGTCTCGGTCACGGCGCCGGTGATGACGTTCTTCATCTTGGTGCGGACAAAGGCCGCGCCCTTGCCGGGCTTGACGTGCTGGAATTCGACGACCTGCATGACCTGGCCGTCCATTTCAAAGGTAACGCCGTTTCTGAAATCGCCTGCAGTAATCATATGGGGAACCTCCCGATCATAGTTTATAAGTTTAGCCTGTTTATTTTACAGTATCTATGCGCTTTTTGCAAGTGTTTTGTGATTTATTCGCTCATTAACCATTGTTGAGCACGATCAGCTCACTCTTGGGGGCCCTGGTGATGACCTCGGCGCCCTCGGGACGGATGATCATCACGTCCTCGATGCGCACGCCGAACTTGCCTGGCAGGTAGATGCCGGGCTCGGCCGAGCACAGGTCGTTGACCTCCATCAGAGCCTCGCCCCGGGGGCCGGCCATGGGCGGCTCGTGGATGTCCAGACCCAGGCTGTGGCCGAAGCCGTGACCGAAGTAGGCGCCGTAGCCCGCCTTTTCGATCACGTCGCGGGCGGCCTTGTCGATCAGCTTGCCGGGAATGCCCGAGCGCGCCGCGGCGATGCCTGCCAGCTGGGCCTCCAGCACGGTGTAATAGACGGTTTTCATCTCCTCGGTGGCGTGGCCCACGGCCACGGTGCGGGTCATGTCCGAGCAGTAGCCGTCGGACAGGCTGCCGAAGTCCATGGTGATAAAGTCGCCGTCCCGGATCACGGTGTCGCCGGGCACGCCGTGGGGCATGGAGGTGTTCTTGCCGGTAACCACGATGGGGTCGAAGGAGTTGCCCTCGCTGCCGAACTTGAGCATATAGTAAACCAGCTCCGCCATGACCTCCTTTTCGGTCATGCCGGGCTTGATGATGTGCAGAACCTCTTCCAGCGCCTTCTCGCTGATGCGCTGGGCGCGGATCATGCTGGCGATCTCCTCGTCGCTCTTGCGGGCGCGCAGACCCATCATCAGATCGCCCGCGCCGACAAAGCTGCGGCCCAGCAGCTTTTCCCAGGCACTCCACTGGGCGTGGCTCATCTTCTGGTCCTCGGCCGCCAGCGTGTCGGTACCGTTCTCGGCCAGGGCGGCGGTGATGAGGCTGCTCAGACTGTGCTCGCGGTCGAACATCTGCACCTCGCAGCAGCCGCCGGCGATCTTCTCCGCGGCCTCGATGTAGCGCGAGTCGGTCAGCAGCCAGGCCTTTTCACGGCCCACCACCACGGCGCCGTCGGTAAAGGCAAAGCCGGTGGCGTAGCGCTGGTTCTTCTCGTCGGTCAGGAGGATCGCGTCAAAGCCCCTGGACCCGAGCGCCTCCTGGATACGTTTGATGTTGTTCATATTCCTGTCTCCTCTGAAGTTGGCCGCGGGAAGGTCACAACAAAGACCGAACCCTGCGGTTTATTTTGACCGACGGCTATGGAGCCGCCGTGTGCCAATACGGCGTCATGGACGATGCTCAGCCCCAGACCGCTGCCGCCCGAGGCCCGTGAGCGGGCCTTGTCCACCCGGTAGAAGCGGCCGAAGACGTTCAGCCGCTCGGCCTCGGGGATGCCGATGCCGGTGTCCGCCACGCTGAGCCGGATCTTGTCCTCCTCGGCGGAGAGGTTCACCTGCACCGAGCCGCCGGGGACGTTATATTTTACCGCGTTCTCCATCAGGTTGAACACGATGTGGAACATGTCGTCGGTGTTGGCCATGACCACGCAGCCGTCCGGCAGCTCGCAGCGGATCTTCACGTCCTTTTCCTCCGCCAGGGGCCGCAGCACCGCCAGGGCATCCACGGTGACCTGCTTGATGTCCACAGGCTCGTCGATGACGGTCACGTCGTCGTCCAGCCGGGAAAGATCCAGCAGCTTTTCCGTGGTGCGCTGCAGCCGCTCGGCCTCGTGACCGATATCGGAAGCAAACTCGCGCATGGTCTCGCCGTCCATGGTGCCGCTCTGCACGATGCTGTCGGACAGCAGACGGATGGAGGCCAGGGGGGTCTTCAGCTCGTGGCTGGCGTCGGATACGAAGCGGCGGCGCTGCTTTTCGGTGTCCTCCAGCCGCTCGGTGAGCATGTTGAACTCGTTGCCCAGCTCGGTGATCTCGTCGCTGCCGCTGGTCTGAAGCCGGTGGGAATAGTCGCCCCCGGCCACGATGCGGATCGAGCGCACCAGCGTGCGCATCCGCTGCAGCAGTACCGTGGAGAACAGCACGGCAAACAGCAGCGCCACCGCGCCGATGATCAGCGAGAAGCGCAGCAGGCTTGCCTGTACGTCGGAGATCAGCGCGGCGCGCTCATAGTCGTCCTCGCACAGGTACACCGCGCCGATGGTGCTGCCGCGGCCCGACACGGGCATGGCGTAGGAGCTGGAAAAGCAGATCTCGTCAAAGCGCGAGCGAAACACACACTTGCCCCCCAGCGAGTCCAGAATGTCCCGGTTGTCGGTCACGGCGCCGACAGCGCCGCCGTCGTCATAGAGCACGGTGCCGTCGTCGGCGGTGACCACCGTGCGGGAATAGCCGGACAGATCCAGCAGCTGCAGCACCTCGCGCACGCTCTCGCCGCTCAGCCGGTCAAGGCCCGACAGGGACGAGGCCACCGTGGCGGCCTGGGAGGAGATGGCGCTCTTCTTTTCCTCGAAGATCAGATCCCGCGAGGAGGTGATGGGGTAGAAGTTCAGCATCACCAGAAACACCACCAGCACCGCGGCAATGAAAGAAATCAGTTGGATTCGGATACTGTGCATATCAATAACCATTCCTTATAGCCTTCCCCTCTGGGGAAGGTGTCGGACTCTGTCCGACGGATGAGGTTCCATTCCTTATAGCCTTCCCCTTCGGGGAATTGCGGCCCGCAAAAGGCGGGACGGAATTTCCGCAGCCGCGCCGCTTTGCGGGCAGGTTCAGATGCCTGCACGCAAACGGCAATAGCGGCAAGGTGGAAGGTGTCGGACTCTGTCCGACGGATGAGGTTCCATTCCTTACAGCGCCCAGCCCGGTTCGGGCAAAGCGTTAAGTTACCGATCAATCCGCGAAGTAGTAGCCCACGCCCCACTTGGTGATGATATACTCCGGCTGGGCGGGGTTGATCTCCAGCTTTTCGCGCAGACGGCGGATGTGCACGTCCACGGTGCGGGTATCGCCCTGGTAGTCGTAGCCCCAGACCAGATTCAGCAGGTTTTCCCGGCTGTACACGCGGCCGGGGTTGCGCATCAGAAACTCGATGAGATCGAATTCCTTCATCGTCAGCTCCACCGGCGTGTCGCCCCGGCTGGCGCTGCGCCGCTCGGGGTCGATGGTGATGTGGCCGCGCCGCAGCACGCGCGGCTCGCTCTGGGGCACGGCCAGCGAGGCGCGGCGCAGCAGCGCCCTTACCCGGGCCTTGAGCTCCAGGATATCGAAGGGCTTGGTCACATAGTCGTCGGCGCCGGACTCAAAGCCCATGAGCAGGTCGGCGCTCTCACTGCGGGCGGTGAGCATGATCACCGGCACGGTGGAGAAGCTTCTGATCTCCTGGCAGGCCTGCAGACCGTCCTTTTTCGGCATCATCAGATCCAGGATGATGAGATCATAATTGTTCTCCCGCGCCATGTTCACGGCGCTCTCCCCGTCATAGCAGCACTCGACGGTGTAGCCCTCGCTCTCCAGATTGAACTTGATCCCCTTGACGAGCAGGACCTCGTCGTCCACCACCAGAATCTTCATGCGTCAGCGCCTCCTTCTTTTTAAGTTGCTTTTTTCTCTACAAGACCGTATAATAACATAGATACCTTATCTTTACTATACCACATTCCGTGAAAAACGGGAGAGCAAAATGAAAAAATTCAAAATCTTATCGCTTCTTTTATCTTTGATCCTCCTGCTGGGGGTCATGAGCCCGGCCGCTTACGCCCTGGACGAGCCCGCGCTGGAGAGCGCCCAGGCCGTTGTGCTGCTGGACATGGACTCTGGCCGCATCCTGTACGAGAAAAACATGGACGAGCAGCGCTCCCCGGCCAGCCTGACCAAGATCATGACCGTGCTCCTGGCCATCGAGGCCCTGGAGCGGGGCGAGGTCAGCCTTGACGAGATGGTCACCGCCCAGGACGACTGTCTGGCGGGGCTGGACACGGATTCCAGCACCTCCGACATCCGCCCCGGCGAGATCATCAGCTACCGGGATCTGCTGTACTGCGCTATGGTGCACAGCGCCAACGAGGCCTGCAACATCATCGCCCACCGCGTCTCCGGCAGCGTCAGCGCCTTCGTGGACCTGATGAACCGCCGCGCTTCCGAGCTGGGCTGCGTCAACACCCATTTTTCCGACCCCAACGGCCTGTCCAACGAGAACCACTACACCACGGCCTATGAGATGATGCTCATGACCCGCGAGGCGCTCAAGCACGCGCTTTTTGCCGAGATATGCAACACCCGCAGCTATGAGATGGGCGCCACCAACCTCAGCGCGCCCCGGGCCTTTTCCAACTCCAACGCCCTGATCTCCACCGACTCCATGTACGGCAGCAGCTATTACTACGAGCCCGCCTCCGGCGTCAAGACCGGCTACACCCGTCTGGCGGGCTACTGCCTGGTCTCCACCGCCGAGAAGGACGACATGCACCTGCTGGCGGTGGTCATGGGCTGCGACGGCTACTATCTGACCGGCATCGAGGAATACCAGAACTTCAGCGACACGATCACGCTCTACAACTGGGCCTTCAACGGCTTCGCCTACCGCACGGCGGTGTCCTCCGCCGGCACGGTGACGCGCGTGCACGTGGATCTGGCCTCAGAGGAGGACGCAAACGTGAACCTGCGGCCCCAGAGCGATGTGGAGCTGCTGCTGCCCAAGGACCTGGATCTGAGCGAGGTGGAGCTTGTTCCCAGCGTGTTTGAGGATATGCTGGTGGCGCCCATCAACGCCGGCACCGTGCTGGGCAAGGCCGAGATCTTCATCGACGGCGAGAGCTACGGCAAGGTCAACCTGGTCAACACCGCCCAGGTGGAGCTGTCCAAGACCGAGTTCATGCAGCGGCGCATCCACCAGACGCTGAAAAACCCCTGGATCATCGTGCTGATCGTGGTGATCCTGGTGCTGGGCGTGGGCTATCTGGTGCTGGTGCTGCGCTACCGGGCCCAGAGACGGCGCTATCTGCGCCGCAAGCGTGAGCTGGCCGCCCGCCGCGCCGCGCGGGAGCGTGCCGCCGCCGAGAGCACCATGAGCGCCGAGAGCACCCAGCGCTTCGCCGCCTTTGTGGACGAGGAGCTGAAAAACAGACAGAGCCGCGGCCCCCAGGGCGGCGGAGAAAAGAGCGGGAAATGAAGCCTCTTGTCAGCGTGGTCATCCCGGCCTACAACTGCGAGACCTTTGTGGAAGCGAGCGTCCGCTCGGCCATGGCCCAGAGCGTGCGGGACATCGAGATCCTGGTGGTGGACGACGGCTCCACCGACGGCACCGCCGCCGTGGTGGAGGCCCTCTGCCGCGAGGATGAGCGCGTCAATCTGATCCGCCCCGGCGAAAACCGGGGCGTGGCCGAGGCGCGCAACCTGGGCGTGCGATCCGCCCGGGCCGACTGGGTGGCCTTTCTGGACAGCGACGATCTGTGGATGCCGGAAAAACTGGAAAAACAGCTCTCCCTCCGGGATGCGAGCGGCGCGAGCCTGCTCTATACCGGGGCCTCGTGCATCGACCATGACGGCGCGCCCCTGGCGCGCCGCTTTACCCCGCCGGAGAAGCTGGACTACCGCACGCTGCTGCGGGGCAACGAGATCGTCTGCTCCACCGTGCTGGCCCGGCGGGAGCTGCTGCTGACCCATCCCATGGTCCACAGCGAGCTTCACGAGGATTATATCTGCTGGCTTCAGATCCTGCGCAGCATCGACGGCGCCCGGGGGCTGAGCGAGGGGCTGATCCTCTACCGCATGACCGATAAGTCCAAATCCCGCGACAAGAAAAAATCCGCCCGCATGACCTGGGACACCTATGCGTATCTGGGCATCCCCTTCGCCCGGCGCTGCCTGTGCTTCCTGGGCTATGTGATCCACGGGATCA
This sequence comes from uncultured Eubacteriales bacterium, assembly GCA_900320465.1. Taxonomy (GTDB): domain Bacteria; phylum Bacillota; class Clostridia; order Oscillospirales; family Oscillospiraceae; genus Limivicinus. Next base: position 15,637 of record ONSQ01000027.1, on the reverse strand, counting down.
GACGGTATTATTTATGAACGAAAGTCTGCTGCAAAAGCTGAAAATGGTCAAGCTGCGGGACGTGGGACACGTATTCCTGTTCCTGCTGGCGCTGCTTCCCGCGTTTTTCTATCGGCTGCACCGGCCCCATCTGTGGCTGGTGTGCGAAAGCGCGGACGAGGCCCGGGACAACGGCTACTGGTTCTTCAAATACCTGCGCGAGCAGCGGCCAGACGTTGACGCGGTCTATGCCGTGAACCCCGCCGCCCCCGAGGCCGCGCGGGTGCGCGCCCTGGGGCCTACCGTGCCCTTCGGCGGCTTCCGCCACTGGGTGTACTATCTGGCGGCCGAGGTCAATATCAGCAGCCAGAAATACGGCAAGCCCAACGCGGCGGTGTGCTATGTGCTGGAAGTGGTGCTGGGGATACTGAAAAACCGGCGCGTGTTCCTGCAGCACGGCGTCATCCTGCACGACCTGCCCTTTCTGCATCGCAACAAGGCGCGTTATGCGCTTTTTTGCTGCGGGGCCGAGCCGGAGTACTGCTTTGTGCGCGAGCACTTCGGCTATGAGCCCTCGGCGGTGTGCTATACGGGCCTGTGCCGCTTCGACGGCCTGCACGGCGACGAGACCGAGCGGGATCTGTTGCTGATCCTGCCCACCTGGCGCATGGCGCTGCAGCGCCTGCACGGCGAGACCGGGCAGAAGGCCTTCCTGCAAAGCGACTATTACCGGCGCTGGAGCGAGCTGCTGCAAAGCCCCGGGCTGCAGGAGCTGCTGGAGCGCTATGACAAGCGGGCCGTTTTCGTGGCCCACCGCAACATGCAGGCCTACGAGGCCTGTTTCACATCCGCGGGCGACCGCGTCCGCGTCCTGCCCTGGGCGGAGGCGGACGTGGCCTCCCTCATCCGCCGCGCCGGGGCCGTCCTGACGGACTATTCCAGTGTCCAGATGGACTTCGGCTACCAGTTCAAAAGCGTGCTCTGCTACCAGTTCGACGAGGAGCAGTTCCACCGCGAGCATTTGCAGCGCGGCTATTTTGACAGCCTGCGCGACGGCTTCGGCCCGGTCTGCGCCACGCAGGATGAGCTGCTCGGCGCCCTGGAGGAGCAGCTGCGCGCCGATTTTGTCATGCCGCCGCTGTACGCCGACCGGGTCCGGGCCTTTTATCCCCTCAACGACGACGCCAACAGCGAGCGGACCTATCTGGCCATTCGCCGGCTGCTGGACGAATCCGCGCCCGGCAGGGAGGAGAAGCTATGAGACCCGCCGTTTCCGTGATCGTTCCGGTCTACCGCGCCGAGCGCTTTCTGGCCCAATGCGTGGAGAGCGTGCTTGCCCAGAGCCGATCAGACCTTGAGCTGCTGCTCATCGACGACGGCTCGCCGGATGGCAGCGGCTCTCTCTGCGACGGCTATGCCCGCCTGGACGCGCGCGTCCGGGTGATACACCAGCAGAACGCGGGCGTCAGCGCCGCGCGCAACGCCGGCCTTGAGCGCGCCGCGGGGGACTATATCGCCTTCGTCGACGCCGACGACTGGGTGGAGCCGGACTGGCTGGAGAGCATGCTCGCGGCCCTGGACGGCGAGCCGGGGGCGGATATCTGCGCCTGCGGCCATCTGCGCCACGAGGACGAGCGGACGGAAGACCGCTCGGCGCGCCTCTGCACGGGCTTTCTCTCCCCGGACGAGGCCTTCTGCTCGGCCCTGCGGGGCGGCATCGACGGCTATTGCTGGAACAAGCTCTTTTACGCGCCCCTTTTCAAGGAGCTGCGATTTGATCCCGCTATTTCCGTCCTGGAGGATCTGCTGCTGTGCCAGCGCGCGATCCTGCAAAGCCGGGGCGTGGTCTGCCTGCCGCGGCCGCTGTACCATTACCGCATCCACGGCCTCTCGGCCCTGCACCAGCTGGATAAGCGCCTGAGCTCCGAGCCCGCCGCCTGGGCGGAGCTGCTGCGCCTCGCCTCCGGCAGCACGCTGCGGGAGGATTCCGCCGTCTTCGGCTTTGTTCAGCAGACCAATCTCAACGCACGCCGCGCCGACCTGGCCGGAAAACGGGAGGAGGCTGCGCAACTGCGCGCCTCGCTGCGCCCCTGCGTCCGCCGCGCGCTCACAGCCGGCACGATCCCGGCTCTCGAGCGCGGAAAGCTGGCCCTCAAGCTGGCCTTCCCGGCCCTTATTTCCGAACGCTATCTCTGAAAACAGCAGGTGAAACACCATGCCAAAAGTATCTGTCATCATCCCGGTCTATAACGGCGAGCGCTATCTGCGCCAGTGCCTTAGCAGCGTCTGTGCCCAGACCCTGCGGGACATCGAAATCCTGGTGGTGGACGACGGCTCCACCGACGGCACAGCGGACATCCTGCGCACTTACGCGCAAAAGGACGGCCGCGTGCGCGTCCTGACCCAGCCCAACATCAACGCCGGCGCCGCCCGCAACCATGGCATGCGCCATGCCACGGGGGAGTATTATTCCTTCCTGGACGCGGACGATTTCTTCGAGCCCGACATGCTGGAGCGCGCCGTGGCCTGCGCCGACGAGACAGGCTCCGACGTGGTGCTCTACGGCTATGACCTCTATCTGGAGGAGGCGGGGAGCTTCGAGCTGCCCAAAAAACGCCGGGCTGAGGAGGCTCTGCCCGCCCCGGGGACGGTGTTTGCCGCCCGCGACATCCCCGACCTCTTCTCTGCCGCGGTGGGCTGGCCCTGGGACAAGCTGTTCCGCGCCTCCTACATACGGCAGCTGAATCTGCACTTCCAGGAGCAGCGTACCACCAACGATCTGCTCTTTGTTTACGCCGCCCTGGCCCGCGCCGGGCGCGTCACCCTGCTGGAGCGGGTGCTTGCCCACTACCGCCGGACGGGCAGGGACTCGCTGTCCACCACCCGGGAAAAATCCTGGTTCTGCTTTTACACGGCGCTGCTGGCCCTGCGCGCGCAGCTTATCGAGTGGGAGCTGTTTGATCGCTACGAGCGGGACTTTGTCAACTACGCCGCCGAGCTGAGCCTGTGGCAGCTCAATACCCTGGCCCAGCCGGTGAAAAACGTGCTGGTTTACATGCTGGGCCGCGCCTGGCTGGAGCAGCTGGGCGTCACCGGCCGCAGCGAGAGCTATTTTTACGACCCCGAAACCTGCCGCCGCCTCGACGAGCTCATAAAGGCGAGCGAGACTGCGCTGAGCGGGCCCGTCGCCCCGGACAAGGCCCGCGGCCTGGGCGACAGACTGCGCGGCGGTCTGCGCTGCCTGCGGGAGCACGGCGTGGTCTACACACTGCGTCTGGCGCTGGCCAGACTGAAAAAACATCGATAAGGAGGCCCTGCATGGTCTGCGTATCCGTCATCATGCCTTCGCTGAATGTGGCGCCCTATATCCGCTCCTGTGTGGAGAGCGTCCTGGCCCAGACCCTGCGCGACATCGAGATCCTCTGCGTGGACGCCGGTTCCACCGACGGCACCTGGGAGATCCTGCAGGAGCTGGCGCAGCGGGACGGACGCATCACGCTCATCCGCTCGGACAAGCGGAGCTACGGCTACCAGGTCAACCTGGGTATCCGCCGCGCGTCGGGGGAGTACCTGGGCATCGTCGAGACCGACGACTATATCGAGACCGACATGTACGAGCGGCTGTATACCGCCGCCCGCGCCGAAAACCTGGACGTGCTCAAGGCAAACTACTACGTCTTCACCGGCAGCGGCGAGAGCGAGCGCGCAATCCCCTGCCGCATTGCCCGCCGTTCATGGCAGTACCGCCGCGTTTTCGCCCCCATCGACCATGTGGAGAGCTTTTCCAACACCCTCTACACCTGGTCGGGCGTCTACCGCACGGCCTTTCTGCATGAAAACGGCATCCTCCACAACGAGACCCCCGGCGCCTCCTTCCAGGACAACGGCTTCTGGTTCCAGACCTTTGCCCTGGCCTCGCGCGTGCGCTATTACAACGCCTGCTTCTACCATCTGCGCCGGGACAACCCGGGCTCGTCGGTGTTCTCCTCGTCCAAGGTCTACTGCGAGTGCGAGGAATATGACTTCATCCGCGCCTTCCTGCGCAGCCATCCCGACATCGAGGGCCGTCTGGCGCCGGTGTGCGCCTATCGCCGCTGCATGAACTATTTCGCCACCCTGCGCCGCATCGCCCCCACCGACAAGGACGCTTTTCTGCAGCGCTTCGCGGCGGATTTCCGCCGGATTGAGGCCGACGGCGAGCTGGACAGGTCTCTCTTCTCGCGGCGCGAGTGGCGGGCTCTGCGCGCCGTCATGGCCGACAGCGGGGCCTATTACGAGTTCGAGCGCGCCAAAGCCCTGCCCGGCCAGACCGCCAACCGGCTCCAGGGCGGGCTGAACTGCCTGCGGGAGCACGGGCTTGCCTACACGCTGCGCTATGTCTGCGGAAAGGAAAAGGAGATCGCACCATGAAATACGATTATCTCATCGTAGGCGCCGGCCTGTACGGCGCCGCCTTTGCCCAGCGCGCCCACGAGGCGGGCAAGCGGGTCCTCGTCATCGACAGGCGAGACCACGTGGGCGGCAACGTCTATACCGAGACCGTGGAGGGCGTCGCCGTCCACGTCTACGGCGCGCATATCTTCCACACCAACGACGAGCGGGTCTGGGACTATGTGTGCCGCTTCGCATCCTTCAACCGCTTTACCAACTCCCCCGTGGCCAACTATAAAGGCGAGCTGTACTCGCTGCCCTTCAACATGTATACCTTTAATAAAATGTGGGGCGTGACCACGCCGGCCCAGGCCGCGGCCGAGATCGAGCGCCAGCGCGCCGCGGCCCACATCACCGAGCCGCGCAACCTGGAGGAGCAGGCCATCAGCCTGGTGGGCACGGACATTTACGAAAAGCTGGTGCGGGGCTACACGGAAAAGCAGTGGGGCCGGCCCTGCCGCGAGCTGCCGGCCTTCATCATCAAGCGCCTGCCGGTGCGGCTGACCTTTGACAACAACTACTTCAACGCCCGCCACCAGGGCATCCCCGAGGCGGGCTACACCGCCATGGTGGAAAACATGCTGCGGGGCGTGGAGGTGCGCACGGGCCTGGACTATCTGGCCCACAAGGCCGAGCTGGACGCGCAGGCCGAGCATGTGGTCTACACCGGCCCCATCGACGCCTATTTTGCTTACCGCTTCGGCCACCTGGCCTTCCGCTCCCTGCGCTTTGAAACCGAGCTGCTGGATATGCCCAACTTCCAGGGCAACGCCGCCGTCAACTACACCGACGCCGAGACGCCCTACACCCGCATCATCGAGCACAAGTGGTTCACCTTCGGCCGGGACGCCCAGGGCCGGGAGCTGGACAAAACCGTCATCACCCGGGAGTATCCCTCCGAGTGGAAGATCGGCGACGAGCCCTACTATCCCGTCAACGACGAGACCAACGCCGCGCTCTATCAGCGCTACCGCGCGCTGGCGGACGGGGAGGAGAAGGTGCTCTTCGGCGGACGCCTGGGCGAGTACCGCTATTACGACATGGACCAGGTCATCGCCGCAGCGCTGAGCGCGGCCGACCGGGAGGGGCTCTGACATGCTCAGCGTGATCGTCCCGGTCTATAACGCCGAAAAGACCCTGGGGCGCTGTCTGGACAGCATTTTGCTTCAGACGTACCGGGAGCTGGAAGTGATCGTGGTGGACGACGGCTCCACCGACGGCAGCGGTGCCCTGGCCGAGGACTACGCCCGGCGGGACGGGCGCGTGCGGGTGATCCACCGGGAAAACGGCGGCCTCTCCCGGGCCCGGAACGACGGACTGGACGCCGCGCGGGGCGCGTATGTGGCCTTCGTGGATTCCGACGACTGGGTCGAGCCGGATATTTACCGCGCGGCGATGGACTACAGTGCGGACATCTGCTGCTTCGGCGGCTCCAAGGACCGGCCCGGCAGCGCTGGCATCTGGCAGCCATGCCGGCAGCCGGAGACCATCGACAGCGCCGCGGCGCTCCATCGGCTCCTGGTGACCAACCAACTGGGCCACGGCGTGTGGGACAAGCTGTATAAGAAAGAGCTGTTCGACAAGCTCCGCTTTCCCGAGGACTGCTGCTTCGAGGAGGTACGCCTCACCTGGCGGCTGCTGGAGGAAGCGAAAACCATCGCGCTGATCCCCAACGTGGGCTATCATTACGTCCAGTACGGCGACGGGCTGTTCCACTCGCCCTCGGCGCGTATCCGGCTGGATCACTGGACGGCGTATTACGAGATTCTCCGCGTCTTCTCCCCCCGGGGCGAGGAGTACCGCCTCGCCGCGCTGCGCCGCTGCGCCTGGGCGATCTACACGGACTTTTCCAGCCTCGCTGGAGCGGACAGCGCCTTCCGGCGGAAAGAGTCGGCGCGCATCGGCGAGATGATCGCCTTCTGCCGCGAAAACAAAAGCGAGCTTCTCTCCCTGCCGGGGCTCAAAAGCTACGTGCGCCTGGCGGTGAGGCTTGTCGCCGCCCTGGGGGAGAGAGCCCGGCTGCCCCTGCATCTCCTGTTCCGGCTGCAGCGCTCGCTGCGGCGCGAAAAGGTCTATCCCCGCAAGGGCTGAATCCATCAAAAAACGGAGGGTCATACCATGGAAAACGGCGTCAAGGTTTCGGTCATCATGCCGTCTCTCAACGTCGCGCCCTATATACGCGAATGCCTGGACAGCGTCTGCGCCCAGAGCCTGCGGGACATTGAAATCCTCTGCGTGGACGCCGGCTCCACCGACGGCACGCTGGACTTCCTGCGCAGCCGTGCCCAGGAGGATCCGCGCGTGCGTGTGATAGTCTCCGAGCGCAAAAGCTACGGCTACCAGATGAATCTGGGAATGCGCCAGGCCAGGGGGGACTATATCGGCATCGTGGAGACGGACGATTATATCGCCCCGGACATGCTGCAAGGGCTCTACGACCTGGCCTGCCGCCACGATCTGGATGTGGTCAAGGGCAGCTTTTACCGCTTCACCGGCGACGGCGACGAGAGAAGCTTCGAGTACGCCCCCATCGCCGAGGACAAGAACTGCGGCCGGGTGCTGGACCCCTCCGCGGACCCCTCGCTGATGGACCTCAAGAGCCTGTACTCCTGGGCGGGGCTGTACCGCCGCGCCTTTCTGGAGGAAAAGGGTGTCGCCCACAACGAGACCCCCGGCGCCTCCTACCAGGACAACGGCTTCTTCTTCCAGGTCTTTTCCCAGGCCCGGCGGCTGTATTTCACGAAAAAGGCCTATTATTATCTGCGCCGGGACAACCCCAATTCCTCCATCAACTCCAGCGCCAAGGTCTACTGCATGTGCGAGGAATACGACTTCATCCGCGCCTTCCTGAAAAAGGATGCGGCGCTGGAAGAGCGCTTCGCCCCCATGTGCGCACGCTGGCGCATGTACAACTACGACTTTACCTTCCGCCGCGTGGCAAAGCAGTTCAAGCGCGAATTCATGCAGCGCTACGCCGCGGATTTCCGCAAGCTCCGTGACGCCGGAGAGCTCAGCGCCGCCACCTTCTCCAAAACGGAGCTGGCGCGGCTGGAGCGCATCATGGCCGATCCCGACCTGGCCTGCTTCTGCGAGCTGGGGCGCGCCGAGCTGTTCGATCCCCCCGCCGGGGAGACGGAGGAGGACCTGCGTCTGCGGCTGCGCGCCGCGGCCCTTGCGCTGGACGCGGAGACGGACAAAAACGCGCTTCTGCGCCGCTCGGCCCCCTACCGGCTGGGCAAGGCGCTGCTGTGGCTGCCGGACAAGCTGCGCGGCGGCGTGCAGTGCGTGCGCGACCACGGCCTCGGCTACACCCTCCGCCTGGCTCTGGGCAGGATAAAACACTGAGCAAAACCCCTGAGGGGGACGTGTGAAATATGAAACTCAATATCAACAAAAACTTCACATCCCTCAAGCAGGCGACGCTGATCAACGCCTTTTCCAAGTACTCCACCGTGCTGCTGAGCCTGGTGTTCAGCGCGGTCCTGGCCCGTCTGCTGACGCCGGAGGAATTCGGCGTGGTGGGCGTGGTGACGGTGTTTGTCAACTTCTTCAACCTCTTTGCGGACATGGGCATCGGCACTGCCGTCATCCAGAACAAGGAGCTCACGAAAGACGATACCGAGCGGATCTTCGGCTTCACGATCCTGCTGGGCGTGTCGCTGGGGCTGCTGTTCTCGGCCAGCTCTGTGCTGATGGTGCGGCTCTACCGCAACGAGGTCTACTACCGCGTGGGCCCGCTGCTGGGCCTGGGGCTGATGCTGGCCACCTTCAACGTGGTGCCCAACGCCACCCTCATGAAGAACAAGCTCTTCGCCACCAACGCCGTGCGCGTGATTTTAAGCTGCCTGCTGGGCTATGCCGTGGCCATCACGGCGGCGCTCAACGGCTGGAAGTACTATTCCATCGTCTTCCAGCAGCTGACGGCGGCGCTGTTCGTGCTGTGCTGGAACCTTGCCACGGTGAAGCTCCGCCCGGCCTTTCGCGGCATCGGCGAAAGCATGCGCAAGATCCGGCATTTTTCGGTGTACCAGTTCGCCTTCAATTTCATCAACTATTTTTCCCGCAACCTGGACAACCTGCTGACGGGCTATTATTTCGGCGAGGCCCAGCTGGGCTACTACGACAAGTCCTATCGGCTGATGCGCTATCCGGTGGACAATCTGACCAACGTGATCACGCCCTCCATGCAGCCGATCCTGTCCGACCACCAGAAGGACGTGGCGTACGTCTATGAGAAATACCGCGCCATCGTCAAGCTGCTGGGCGTGATCGCGGTGTACATCAGCGTGGTGTGCTTCTTCGCCTCCGAGGAGATCATTTTGCTCTACTTCGGCAGGCAGTGGAGCGGCTCGGTGACGAGCTTTCATTTTCTGAGCGTGTCCCTGTTCTTCCAGATCGTGGGCGGCGTCTCCGGCAGCATTTACCAGAGCGTCAACAAGACCCGCGAAATGTTCATCTCCGGCCTGATCGGCACAGTCATCACCGTCGGCGGCATCCTGACGGGCATCCGTCTGGGCGACATCAACGGTCTGGCCCTGGCCTACAGCGTGGCCTTCATTCTGAATTTCCTCAAAAGCCAGTGGTTTTTGTCCCGCTTCTGCTTTGCCGACAGCTTCCGGAACCTGCTGCTCCTGTTCAAGGAGGAGCTGGCCATCGCCGCTGCCATGTGTCTTGCGCTGGCCTTCCTGCCCACGCCGGACAATCTGCTGCTGAGTCTGATCGTCAAGGCCGCCGCGGCCCTGGCGGTGTACGCCTTGATGCTTTTCCTCACGGGAGAATACCGCGCACTGCTGCCGCTGCTGCCGGCAAAACTGCGCCAGAAGCTGAAAGAGAGGTCGCACCATGCAGATCTGTAAGGATCCCCTGCTGTGCACGGGCTGCGGCGCCTGCGCGGCGCGCTGTCCGGGCAAGTGCATCACCATGACGGAGGACGCCGAGGGCTTTTTCTATCCCCGTGTGGACGAGAGCGCCTGCCTGCATTGCGACAGCTGTGTGAAGGTCTGCCCCGTCAACGGCGCCCCGGCGCTGCGCAATCCCTGCACGGATGAGCGCTGCTACGCCTTTCAGAACACGGACAGGGCGGTGCTGGCCGAAAGCTCCTCCGGCGGCTTCTTCACGGCCGCGGCCTCAACGGTGCTGGCCGGGGGCGGCGCGGTCTACGCCGCCGTGATGGACAGCCTGGCCCACGTGCGCCATGTGCGCATCACCGACGAGGCGGGCCTGGCCCCGGCGCGCAAGAGCAAGTATATGCAGAGCGAGGCCTGGGGCGTCTACGCCTCCGTCCGGGAGGATCTGCGTGCCGGGCGAGAGGTGCTCTTCGTGGGCACGCCCTGCCAGGTAGCGGCGGTCCGTTCCTTCTGCGGCGAGAGTGACGGCCTGCTGACCATCGACCTCATGTGCCACGGCGTGGCGAGCGGCCGGGTCGTGCGCTGCTATCTGGACGCCCTGGCCCGGCGGTACAACAGCCCGGTGCAGAGCCTGCAATTCCGCCACAAGATGAACCGGGGCGGCGTCATCATGCGCGCCCTCTTTGCCGACGGGACGGAGTACACGGCAAACTCGCTGGAGGACCCGTTCATGCGCGGCTTCAACAAAAACCTGTTTCTCCGCCGCTCCTGCACCTCCTGCCCCTTCGCCGGGGCGGACAGGACGGGGGATCTGACCATCGGCGACTTCTGGGGTCTGGGCATCATGAGCCCGACTGCCCTGAAAACCGGCGAGGGCGTGAACTTCTTAAAGGTCAACACCCCCCGGGGCGAGGCCGCGCTTGCGCGCATCCGCGCCGCGCAGGCCCCGATCCTGGAGGAGCACCGGCTGATCGAGGCCAGGCTTCGCAACCGCACGCTCACGCGGCCCATGAAGCTCACCGACCGGCGGCGTGTTTTCTTCGAAAAACTTGACAGCGTCCCCTTTGAGGAGCTCGTCGCCTCGCTGACCGCCGACTATGAGGCCGAGCGGAAGCGCGCCGATCTGCGGGACCGGATCATCCGCAAGGCCATCAAAATCATGAAGGGAAGGAAATAAGCGGTGAAAAAAGTAGGCGTCATCACCTTTCACGCCGCCCTGAACTACGGCTCCATGCTCCAGGCCCAGGCGACTCAGCTGGCCATCGAGCGTATGGGCCACGACTGCGAGATCATCGACTACCGCCTGCCGGTCATGGACCGCTACGACCGGCTGTACTGTGCCCGGGGCCACGGGGGACTGCGCGGCAAGCTGCTGCGCAGCTGCTATCTTGCCCAGGGCGGGGCGCGGCGCGAGCGTGTGCGCCTTTTCGAGGACTATGAAAAGCGCTTCCTGCGCGAGAGCGTCCGCTACGACTCCTATGCCGCCCTCGCCGGCGCGGCGGAGGCCTATGACGTGTTCGTCTCCGGCGCCGATCAGATCTGGTCGGAGCAGGTGCCGGAGCTGCGCGCCACCGGCGGCGACGCCATCCTGGGCTATTTCCTGGGCTTCACCGAGCGCAAAAAGATTTCCTACGCCTCCTGCATCGCGGCCATGAAGCGGGAGAATCTGGAGAAATACCGCCCGTATCTTGAGCGCTACGCCGCCCTCTCCACCCGTGAGCAGCAGGGAGCCGACACCCTCTCGGCGCTGCTGGGCGCCCAGGTGCCGGTGGTGCTGGACCCCTCCATGCTCCTGTCGAAGGAGGACTGGGCCCCCTATGCCGGGGACGAGCCTCTGGTGAAGGAGCCCTACGCCCTGCTCTATTCCCTGCGCTGCGGAGCGGTGCAGCGGGACTGGATGCGCGCCATCCGCGCCTTCAACGCGCGCCACCGGCTGAAGATCGTGGTCGTCGCCCCCTATTTCGAGCTGCCCATGCCCGGCGTGCAAAACGCCCTGGCCTCCGGCCCGCGGGAGTTTCTGAACCTCTTTGCCAACGCCGAGGTGGTCTTTACCGACACCTTCCACGGCACCGCCTTCGCCGTGGACTTCAACCGCCCGGTCTACACCATCGAGAACAAATACTGGAAAGAGGACGTGCGCAAGAGCTATCTGCTGCGCTCCCTGGGCATGGCCGATCGGCTGATCGCCGACGAGTCGGACATCGCCGCCGTGGAGGATTACCGCTATGATTACAGCGCGGTCAACGTCCTGCTGAACGAGCGCCGGGAGGCGTCTTTAGCCTGGCTGAGAAACGCGCTGGACTGAACAAAAACAGCTTCTGATCCCCGGAACGGGCGGAGAAAAGTTCCTTCTCCGCCCGTTCCGCGCGCTTCTCCGCCTCTATTTGCAGAAAAACGTGAAATTCTGAAGAATTCAAAAAAGAACAAAACGGTTACAAAAAACTATTGAAATTTTACAAAGCTTGCGCTATAATCCTTATCGAGTAAAGTTTTGCCAACGGCATCCGTCTGGGCATTTTTCCTAACGGTCCTCCGCGCGCCGAAGTGCGCAAAACGGGCTCGCCCCGTTTTCGCACCGACCGCCGCGCCGCGGCCGAACGGAAAAGGACGCAGACGCTGCTGTCGTCCGCCACAGGGGCGGACAGGCAAATAAAGAAAAAATGGAGCGTAACGAAAATGAAGAATGGACGAACTTTGAAAAGAGTGCTGTCGCTGCTTCTGTGCGTGCTCATGTTCGCTACCCTGCTGCCGAGCTTTTCCTTCGCGGATCTGCCGGCACCGGTGCTGGGCACTGCTGCGGCAGACGGCAACGGCATTACCGTGACCTGGTCCGCTGTGACCGGCGCGGATTCCTACCGTGTCTATCGCAAGACGGCCTCCACCAAGTGGATTACACTGGGTGAGACGGCCGGTACCAGCTTCCACGACAGCACCGCCGCGGCGGGCACCACCTATACCTACACGGTGCGCTGCCTGGTGAGTGGTTCGGTCAACGGCCCCTACGACGCCATCGGCGTCTCCGGCGCATGGACGGAAGCGACGGCCGGCTGGGTCGGCACGCCCAAGCTGGTCAGCGCCACCGCCTCCAAGACTGAGATCACCGTCAAGTGGAACGAGGTCTCCGGCGCCGCCGGCTATCGCGTCTACCGCAAGACCTCCAGCACCGGCTGGAGCACCCTTGCGGACGTGGGTCTGACGGACAACTACTCCGACACCTCTGCCGTCCCCGGCACCGAGTACATCTACACGGTTCGCTGCCTGAACGGCTCCAGCGAGGTCTGCAGCAACTACAACACCACCGGCGTCAAGGCCAAGATCGACAAGGCCGAAGCCGCCAAGCTTGATACGCCCGTGCTCGTCGGCGCCTCCGCCGAGGGCAGCGGCCTGCGCGTCAGTTGGAACGCCGTCTCCGGCGCCGCCGCCTACCGTGTCTACCGCAAGACCGCCAGCACCAGTTGGGCCCGTCTGGTGGACGTTAGCGGCACCGACTATCTGGACAACACCGCCAAGGCCGGCACCAAGTACACCTACACGGTGCGCTGCCTGAATGCCAGCAACGCCGTGTGCAGTGACTACAACACCACCGGCGTCTCCGGCACCTGGACCTCCGGCAACACCGGCACCCTGACCACCCCCGTGCTGGTCAGCGCAGTCTGCTCCGGCGACGCGGTGCTCTTCAAATGGAATCTGGTCACCGGCGCCGACGGCTACCGTGTCTACCGCAAGACCGGCAACGGCGGCTGGGTCGCCCTGGCTGACGTGGGCTCCTCCGAAGACAGCTATCTGGACAGCTCCGTGCTCAACGACCGCACCTACACCTACACGGTGCGCTGCCTGAGTTCCGGCAATGTGGCCAGCGGCTATAACACCGCCGGCAAGTCCATCCACTTCTACAGCGTGCCCGTGCTCAACGAGGCCATCTCCTCCGGCGACGGCATCCTGGTGAAGTGGGCCGCCGTGTCCGGCGCGCCGCGCTACCTGGTCTACCGCAAGGTCGGCATCTCCGGCACCTATGCCAGACTCGGCATCACCACCAACAACTATTTCCAGGACAACGCGGCCAACCCCGGCACCGACTACTACTACACGGTCCGCGTGTTCTCCACCGACGGCAAGACCTTCCTCAGCGACTTTGATCACACCGGCATCAACGGCGTGTACATCGGCAAGGTCCAGGTCAAGACGCTGACCAACAGCGAGACCGGCGTCCTGATCGAATGGGATGCGGTCGGCGGCGTCGCCACCTACGTCCTCGAGCGCAAGACCGCCGGCGGTGAGTTCATCAACATCGGCAGCTCCACCTCCACCAGCTTCGTTGACACCACGGCCGTCTCCAACACCGAGTACACCTACCGCATCCGCGGTCTGGACAGCTACGACGTGCCCGTGGGCTCCTACGACGAAGTCGGCAAGAGCATCAAGTTCTACGCCACTCCCAAGCTTGTCAGCGCCGAGCAGCAGAACAAGGGCGTTGTGGTGACCTGGGAGAAGGTCGAAGGCCTGACCTACTTCAACATCTACCGCAAGATCAACGCCGGTACCTGGATGACTCTGGCCAGAGGCGTCACCGGCACCAGCTATGTGGACACCACCGTGGTTTCCGGTGTTGACGCCACCTACACGGTCCGCGGCGTTGCGGCCGACGGCACCGTTCTGAGCGATTACGACCACACCGGCGTCACCTGCCACAGCATCGTCTTCTACACCGCGCCTGTGCTCGAGAGCGCTGAGAGCAGCATCGGCGGCATCCTCTTCTCCTGGCAGGAGGTCGACGGCGCGCCCAAGTACCGCGTCTTCCGCAAGGACAACACGGCCACCAGCTGGACGCCTGTTGCCGACGTGACGACGCTGTTCTACCTGGATGAGGACATCCCGAACGGCGGCGACGTCAAGGACGGCGGCACCTACACCTACACGGTTGCCTGCCTGAACAGCAGCGATGAGCTGGCCAGCGAATACAATGCCACCGGCCTCACCGCCACCTACTACACTGTTCCCGCGATGATCTCCGCCCAGAATGAGACCGGCGGCGTCAAGATCACCTGGGAGCCCGCCAACGGCATCAGCACCTACGCCGTCTTCCGCAAGACCGCCAGCGACAGCTGGATCCAGATCGCGGCCGGCGTCAACAACGCCGCTTACATCGACTCCACCGCCCAGTCCGCCGGACATTACTTCTACGCGGTGGCCAGTATGATCAACGGTAAGGTCGTCAGCGCCCACGAGGTGCCCGGCGTGGAGACTGTCTTCTACGCGGCGCCCTCCAACATCACGGCCCAGAACGTCGAGACCGGCGTCAAGGTCAAGTGGGATGCTGTGGACGGCATCAACGATTACCGCGTGTACAGACGCGACAACAACCTGGGCGGCTTCGCTACCCTGGGCGACGTCAGCGGCACCACCGAGTTCGTTGATACCACGGCTGTCTCCAACAACACCTACACCTACACGGTGCGCTGCCTGGACGGCAGCACGGTGGTCAGCGATTACGACAAGTCCGGCAGGACCATCCTCTACGTGGCCGCGCCTGAGCTTGTCAGCGCCACCGGCGGCAACAAGAGCGTTGCGGTCAAGTGGAAGAGCGTGGATGGCGCCACCGGCTATGACGTCTACCGCAAGACCGGCGTCAACGGCTGGACCAGAATCGCCCACCTGATCGGCGGCAACGTCAACAACTACACCGATACCGGCCTGAACGCCAGCTACACCTACACCTACACGGTGGTGGCCTTCAACAACGATTGGCGCAGCGGCTACGATTCCACCGGCGTCAGCGCCACGACCAACTGATCTATAGAGCGCTGATAGCACCAAACTTAACCAAGCAAAAGGATTCCGGAGCGCTTTGCTCCGGAATCCTTTCACCCCCGGAGGGGAAAACGCGGCAAACAAGGGAGAAACTCCATGGCAGAAACGGTAGGCAAAGAGAATATGGCGCCGAGAGGCCGCGTAACGGCCTTTGATGTGTTGAACATCCTCGCCTGTCTGGGGGTCATCACGCTGCATCACAACGGCCTGGTACACACCTTCGATGGCAGCCGCGCCTGGGCTCAGAGCCTGGTGGCGGAATGTCTGTGGTACTGGGCGGTTCCGGTGTTCATGATGATAAGCGGCGCCAACCTGATGCGCTACCGCGAGCGGTACGATACGCCCAGCTTTTTCAAAAAGCGCGCGCTGCACACGGTGCTGCCCTGGCTGTTCTGGAGCGTTGTCATCCTCTCGGCCAAGGTCTGGAAGGGACTGATCGTCCTGGGGCCGTCTCCGTTGCTGGACGCGGTCAACCGGATCCTCAGCTTCACCCAGGTGGAGTATGTGTACTGGTTCTTCCGGGCGCTGTTCGCCTGTTATCTGGCCATGCCGGTGTTCTCGCTGCTGTGCGA